>NZ_JBQWIF010000012.1:0-150749 GCF_052958135.1 Pseudomonas sp. SZ40
AGACTCGAACTTCCACGACCTTGCGGTCACTGATACCTGAAACCAGCGCGTCTACCAATTCCGCCACCTGGGCACTGCAGTAATGTTCACCGTTGCCGGTACGGATCATTACATCCGTTATTTGCAAAGTAGGTTATCAAGCTACTTTACGAAATATGGTGCCCAGGAGAAGACTCGAACTTCCACGACCTTGCGGTCACTGATACCTGAAACCAGCGCGTCTACCAATTCCGCCACCTGGGCACTGAAACTGATGATTGGTCATCCGTTCCGTGTTACAACGTCTGCTCGACGCTGTGGGCGCGAACTATACGGTCGTGCTTTTACCTTGTAAACCCCTGACGTCGAAAAATTATTCGCGTTGAAGGCTGACCCGAAGGGCGCTTTCGCGCTTCAATAGACACATGGCAAAACCGACTCTATAGATAAGGTGAACAGGTTCTAATGGCCGATTGGCAATCCCTCGATCCCGAGGCCGCTCGTGAAGCGGAAAAGTATGACAACCCCATTCCTAGCCGCGAGCTGATTCTTCAGCATCTGGCTGAGCGCGGCTCGCCCGCCAACCGTGAGGAGCTGCTCGACGAGCTCGGGTTGAGCACCGAAGATCAGGCCGAGGCGCTGCGCCGCCGGCTGCGCGCCATGGAGCGCGACGGCCAGCTGATCTATACCCGCCGCGGCACCTATGCCCCGGTGGACAAGCTTGATCTGATTCTTGGTCGCGTCAGTGGCCACCGTGACGGCTTTGGTTTCCTGGTGCCGGACGATGGTAGCGACGATCTGTTCCTCAGTCCGGCGCAGATGCGCATGGTGTTCGATGGTGACCGTGCGCTGGCGCGAGTTTCCGGCCTCGATCGTCGTGGTCGCCGTGAAGGCGCCATCGTCGAAGTGATTTCCCGTGGTCACGAGACCATCGTCGGTCGTTATTACGAAGAGAGCGGTATCGGCTTCGTGATTCCCGACAACCCGAAAATCCAGCAGGAAGTGTTGGTGACGGCAGGACGCAACGGTGGTGCCAAGCAGGGGCAGTTCGTCGAAGTGACGATCACCCACTGGCCGACGCCACGTTTCCAGCCGCAGGGTGACGTGACCGAAGTGGTCGGCAACTACATGGCGCCGGGCATGGAAATCGACGTGGCGTTGCGCAGCTATGACATTCCCCATGTCTGGCCCGACGCGGTGATCAAGGAAGCGCGCAAGCTCAAGCCCGAAGTCGAAGAGAAGGACAAGGAAAACCGCGTCGACATGCGCCATATCCCTTTCGTCACCATCGACGGTGAGGATGCGCGGGACTTCGACGATGCGGTGTTCTGCGAGAAGAACGGCAGCAACTGGCGGCTGTTCTCCGGTGGCTGGAAGCTGTACGTGGCCATCGCCGACGTTTCTCATTACGTGAAAGTGGGTTCGGCTCTGGATGCCGAGGCCCAGGTGCGTGGCAACTCGGTGTATTTCCCGGAACGGGTCATCCCGATGCTGCCGGAAGAGCTGTCCAACGGCCTGTGCTCGCTGAATCCGCAAGTCGATCGTCTGGCCATGGTCTGCGAGATCACCATCTCCAAGACCGGCAAGATGACCGACTATCAGTTCTACGAGGCGGTGATCCACTCCCATGCGCGCCTGACCTACAACAAGGTCAGCGCCATGCTCGAGCAGCCGAAGAGCAGCGAAGGCAAGGCGCTGCGCAGCGAATACAAGGACGTATTGCCCCACCTCAATCAGCTGTACTCGTTGTATCAGGTGCTGCTCGCGGCGCGCCATGAGCGTGGGGCGATCGATTTCGAAACCCAGGAAACCCGCATCATCTTCGGCTCCGGCCGCAAGATCGCGGAGATCCGTCCGACCCAGCGCAATGATGCCCACAAGCTGATCGAGGAATGCATGCTGGCGGCCAACGTGGCCACCGCGGCGTTCATGCAGAAGCACGGCATTCCTGCGCTGTATCGCGTGCACGACGGCCCGCCGCCGGAGCGCCTGGAAAAGCTCAAGGCATTCCTCGGTGAGCTGGGCCTCTCCCTGCACCGTGGCAAGCCAAAGGATGGTCCGTCGCCGAAGGACTACCAGGCGTTGCTGGAAAGCATTCGCGGTCGTGATGACTACCACCTGATCCAGACCGTGATGCTGCGCTCGTTGAGTCAGGCGGTTTATAGCGCCGACAACCAGGGCCACTTCGGTCTGAACTACGACGCTTACGCACACTTCACGTCGCCGATCCGCCGTTATCCGGATCTGTTGATCCATCGTGCGATTCGCAGCGTGATCCGCTCCAAGCAGGATACGCCCCATGTTCAGCGTGCCGGCGCGGTCAGCATGCCCAAGGCGCGTATCTACCCGTACGACGAACCAACGCTGGAGCAGCTCGGCGAGCAGTGCTCGATGTCCGAGCGCCGTGCCGATGAAGCCACCCGTGACGTGGTCAACTGGCTCAAGTGCGAGTTCATGAAGGATCGCGTCGGTGAAACCTTCCCGGGCGTGATCACTGCGGTGACCGGCTTCGGTCTGTTCGTCGAGCTCAAGGACATCTACGTCGAAGGCCTGGTGCACGTCACGGCGCTGCCGGGAGACTACTACCACTTCGATCCCGTGCATCATCGCCTCGCCGGCGAGCGCAGTGGCCGCAGCTTCCGCCTTGGCGACAGCGTGTCGGTCAAGGTCATGCGCGTCGATCTCGACGAGCGCAAGATCGACTTCGAGATGGCCCAGGGTGCCGACGAAGCGCCAGCGGCACGCAAGCGTCGCGACTCCGGTAGCGACAGCCGTGGCGGCAAGAGCTCCCGTGGCGCGTCGACCAGCAATACCGACGTGCAGAAAAGCCGCGATGTGAAGAAAGCGTTGCTCGCCGACTCGAAGTCTTCTGGCAGGGGTGCCAGCAAGGCTGCCGACAAGGGTGGCAAGCCAAGTCGGCATCGCAAGGGGCCGTCGAAGAGCAAGGCCAAGTCATGAGCCAGTTGGAAAAGATCTACGGCGTGCATGCCGTGGAGGCGCTGTTGCGTCATCACCCCAAGCGGGTGAAGCAGATCTGGCTGGCCGACGGTCGCAGCGATCCTCGCGTTCAACCGCTGCTCGAACTGGCTGGGCAGGCGCGCGTCGCCGTCGGCCAGTGCGAGCGTCGCGAGATGGATGCCTGGGTCGAGGGCGTGCACCAGGGCGTGGTTGCCGACGTCAGCCCTAGTCAGGTGTGGGGCGAAGCGATGCTCGAGGAGTTGCTCGACCGTTGCGAAGGCCCGCCGCTGCTGCTGGTGCTCGATGGCGTGACCGATCCGCACAACCTCGGTGCCTGCCTGCGTACCGCCGATGCCGCGGGCGCGCTGGCGGTGATCGTGCCGAAGGACAAGTCCGCGACGCTGACACCGGTGGTGCGCAAGGTGGCCTGTGGTGCCGCGGAAGTGATCCCGCTGGTAGCGGTGACCAACCTGGCGCGCAGCCTGGAAAAGCTCCAGCAGCGTGGTCTGTGGATCGTCGGTACGGCGGGTGAGGCCGAACAGGAGCTGTTCCAGCAGGACATGACCGGCCCGACGGTGCTGATCATGGGCGCCGAAGGCAAGGGCATGCGCCGCCTGACGCGCGAGCACTGCGATTACCTGGTCAAGTTGCCCATGGCCGGTAGCGTCAGCAGTCTCAACGTGTCGGTCGCCACCGGCATTTGCCTGTTCGAGGCGTTGCGCCAGCGCCGCTCGGTCAAGCGCTGAAGCGATCGCTGGCTCATCGCCGGCGATCGCTGTTCAAAATATCACCAGTTCACCTTGCGTGCGGTGGGGCGCTTCTCTAGAATGTCGCCCCTTGCCGTCATGGCAGGCGTTTGCGCGCCTCTCCGTTTCAGCAAGTCAACAGTGTCATTCACTCCTTGCCTGACCGCATTTCGCGGCAGGCTACAACCCGTAAGGAGCATTCATGCGTCATTACGAAATCATCTTTCTGGTTCACCCGGACCAGAGCGAGCAAGTCGGCGGCATGGTCGAGCGTTACACCAAGCTGATCGAAGAAGACGGCGGCAAAATCCACCGTCTGGAAGATTGGGGTCGTCGTCAACTGGCCTACGCAATCAACAACGTTCACAAGGCTCACTACGTGATGCTGAACGTTGAGTGCAGCGGCAAGGCCCTGGCCGAGCTGGAAGACAACTTCCGCTACAACGATGCCGTGATCCGTAACCTGGTCATCCGTCGCGAAGAAGCCGTTACCGGCCAATCCGAGATGCTCAAGGCCGAAGAAAACCGCAGTGAGCGCCGTGAGCGTCGTGAACGTCCTGAAAACGCCGAGTCCAACGACGGCGATGACAGCGACAACAACGACAGCGACAACGCTGACGAGTAATCACCGGATCTATTGAGGAGCCAATCCCATGGCACGTTTCTTCCGTCGTCGTAAATTCTGCCGTTTCACCGCTGAAGACGTGAAAGAGATCGATTTCAAAGATCTCAACACCCTGAAAGCCTACATCTCGGAAACCGGCAAAATCGTTCCTAGCCGTATCACCGGTACCAAGGCTCGTTATCAGCGTCAGCTGGCTACTGCTATCAAGCGCGCCCGCTTCCTGGCCCTGCTGCCCTACACCGACAGCCACGGCCGATAAGATCGGACGATCGACAAGTAGTAAGGGATAAAACGCATGCGCGCCTTGGCAGAATTCATAATGCGCGGCCGTATGCAGGCCACCTTGGTGGTGGTCGGTTCTGCGGCATTGCCGCTGCTGTTCTGGTTGAGTGCTGCCGCAGGTTGCCTGGTGCTCCTGCGGCGTGGTCTGAGTGATGCCATTGGCATCCTCGCCTGGGCTTTGCTGCCGGCCATTGGCTGGTGGTACTTCGGCGAACCGCGCACCTTGTTGGTGTTGCTGGGTGCGCTGGGGCTGGCGTGTGTATTGCGCGCCAATCAGTCCTGGAGACGGGTGCTGTTGTTCAGCATCGCGCTGGGCCTGGTGTATGGACTGGTATTGGGGGCGACGTTCCGCGAGCCCATCGAAGCCATGGCGCAGGAGCTGAGTAAGCTTCTGCCGCAGATGTTCGATGGCGTTCACCAACAGATGTCGGTGGATGATCAGGCGCGTCTTCAGAGTCTTATTGCACCGGTCTTGACCGGATTGCTGGCAGCGTTGCTGCAGGTGGTCAGCTTGCTTAGCCTGATGCTTGGGCGGTTCTGGCAAGCGGCGTTGTATAACCCGGGAGGTTTCGGTTCCGAATTCCGCGAACTGAGATTTCCGCCGATGCTGGCGACGTTACTGCTGGTCGGCATGCTGCTCGGACCCAATCTGGGTGTCGAGATGGCCATGCTTACACCGTTGTGCAGTGTTCCGCTGGCATTTGCAGGCATCGCCCTGTTGCACGGGCTGGTGGCCAAGGGCCGACTGTCGAAGTTCTGGCTGGTCGGGATGTACATAACGCTGCTGCTGTTCATGCAACTGATCTTTCCCTTGCTGGTGGTTTTAGCCATCGTCGACAGTCTGTTTGATTTTCGTGGTCGTCTGGCGGACAAGCCCGGTTCGGGTCCCGCCAACGGTGAAGGTTAAAAGTTAAGAGGTAACACCCAAATGGAAGTCATCCTGCTGGAAAAAGTCGCCAACCTGGGCAACCTGGGCGATAAAGTGAACGTTAAAGCCGGTTACGGCCGCAATTTCCTGCTGCCGCAAGGCAAAGCTACTGCTGCCACCGAAGCCAACGTCGCTGCTTTCGAAGCCCGTCGCGCTGACCTGGAAAAAGCCGCTGCCGACAAGAAAGCTTCGGCCGAGTCGCGCGCTGCTCAGCTGGCCGAGCTGGAAGTCACCATCACCGCTACCGCGGGCGATGAAGGCAAGCTGTTCGGTTCCATCGGCACTCACGACATCGCTGACGCACTGACCGCCTCCGGCGTCGAAGTGGCCAAAGCTGAAGTTCGTCTGCCGAACGGTACCATTCGCCAGGTTGGCGAATACGACGTAGCCGTGCACCTGCACAGCGATGTCGAAGCGACCGTAAAGGTAATCGTAGTAGCCGCTTAATTGCGCTGCTAGGCGGGTTTGCACTCCGGTGCGTTCCCGCTAACATCGGGCACGGCATTGCGAAAGCGATGCCGTGCCTTTTGTTTTTCAACGCAAGCATTCTTTCCAGGCTCCCATGAACGACATCAGCATTACTGAACAGTACGACCTGCAAACCTCTGCCTTGAAGGTGCCGCCGCACTCGATCGAGGCCGAGCAGGCGGTGCTCGGTGGTCTGATGCTCGATAACAACGCGTGGGAGCGTGTGCTGGACCAGGTTTCCGATGGCGATTTCTACCGCCACGATCATCGCCTGGTGTTTCGCTCCATCCACAAGCTGGCCGAGCGCAATCAGCCGTTCGACGTGGTGACCCTTTCCGAACAGCTGGACAAGGAAGGGCAGTTGTCTCAGGTCGGTGGCATGGCCTATCTGGGGGAGCTGGCCAAGAACACGCCTTCGGTGGCCAACATCAAGGCCTACGCGCAGATCATTCGCGAGCGTGCCACGCTGCGCAAGCTGATCGGCATCAGCAACGAGATCGCCGACAGTGCCTATGCGCCCGAGGGGCGTACCGGCGAGGAAATCCTCGACGAGGCCGAGCGCCTGATCTTCCAGATCGCCGAGGCGCGCCCGAAGACCGGTGGCCCGGTGGGCATCAACGACATCCTGGTCAAGGCCATCGACCGTATCGACGAGCTGTTCAACAACGGCGATGCGATCACTGGCCTGTCTACCGGCTTCTCTGACCTGGACGATCTCACCAGCGGCCTGCAGCCGGCCGACCTGATCATCGTCGCCGGACGTCCGTCGATGGGTAAGACCACGTTCGCCATGAACCTGGTGGAAAACGCGCTGATGCGCAGCGACAAGTCGATTCTGGTGTATTCCCTGGAGATGCCTTCGGAATCCATCGTGATTCGTATGCTGGCGTCCCTGGGGCGCATCGATCAGACCAAGGTGCGTGCCGGTCGTCTGGACGATGACGACTGGCCGCGGTTGACCTCGGCGGTCAACCTGCTCAACGACCGCAAGCTGTTCATCGACGATACCGCCGGTATCTCGCCTTCGGAGATGCGTGCGCGCTCCCGGCGGCTCGCGCGCGAGCACGGCGAGATCGGTCTGATCATGGTCGACTACCTGCAGTTGATGCAGATCCCCGGCTCCAGCGGTGACAGTCGGGTGAACGAGATTTCCGAGATCTCGCGCTCGCTCAAGGCGCTGGCCAAGGAATTCAACTGCCCGGTGATCGCGCTCTCCCAGCTCAACCGGGGCCTGGAGCAGCGGCCCAACAAGCGCCCGATCAACTCCGACTTGCGCGAATCCGGTGCGATCGAGCAGGACGCCGATATCATCATGTTCGTGTACCGGGACGAGGTCTATCACCCCGAGACCGAGTACAAGGGCGTGGCGGAAATCATCATCGGCAAGCAGCGTAACGGCCCGCTGGGTACGGCGCGACTGGCGTTCCTCGGCAAGTACTCGCGCTTCGAGAACCTGGCGCCGGGCAGCTACCAGTTCGAAGACGAATAAGCGTATCTACGCCTCGCTGCCGCCGTACACGGCGGTACCCGAGCGCCCCGCTGCCTTGGCCTGATAGAGCGCCTGGTCAGCGGCCTTGTAGAGGCTGGCGAACTGCTCGGCGTGCTGCGGATAGAACGCCACGCCGATGCTGATGCTCACCGTCAGTTTCTGATCGCCATAGGCCACCGGCTTGGCCAGTTCCGCGAGCAGGCGGTCGGCGACATCGTGGGCATGGTCTTGCGCATCCGCCCCGCCGATCAGTACGGCGAATTCGTCTCCTCCGAGCCGGGCGACCGTGTCGCTCGCCCGCACATGTTCCCTGATGCGCCTGCCGATGTGCTGCAGCATCAGGTCACCTGCATCGTGGCCATACCTGTCATTGATCGGTTTGAAGTGATCGAGATCTATCAATAGCAGCGCCAGCGCTTCACCCGACTTGTGCGCGTTGAGCAGCGCGCTCTCGCATTGCGCGACCAGGTGGCGGCGGTTCGGCAGCTCGGTCAGCGGGTCGTGAAACGCCGCGTGGCGCAGCTCCTGCTCGCGCTGTGACAACTGCTGGTTGGTCGCCTTCAGTTCCGCGGTGCGCTGTTCCACGGCCAGTTGCAGTTCGTCAGCGCTGGCTTGTACCTGGGCCAGCCGGGCACTTTTTTCACGGCCTGCCTGCAGCAGTGCTTCGGAGCGCTGGTTCTTCAGCAGTTGAATGCGGTAAGCCAGGGCGAACGAGAACAGAATCGACTCGACGGCTACCGCAACCGGGAAGACGTAGGTGCTCCATGCGGCCGGCTGAATCACACCGGTGGCGCGTAGCAGCAGCAGGTTGACGCTGGCCAGAATCATGCCGTAACCGCAGAAGTACAGGCAGGCCGGAAAGTAGCCCTGGCGCCAGCGCACGAGGGAGGCCCAGAGCGCTGCGGGAATGGCCGTGAACGACAGCAGCACGAAGACCCAGGCGCCCACGGCGCGGTGGCCGATGCCATCCGCCGTGACGGCAACGACGTACAGCACGCAGCTTATGGTCAGCAGGTGATGGGCCCATGGGACATGGCGGCGAGTCTGCAGCAGCGTCTGGGTGAAGCGGCAGGCACCAAAGCCCCATAGCGCCGGCAGACTGATGCGGTCGAGCCAGAAGGGCACAGGTGCATTCGGCCACAGGTACTGGAAGCCGTGGCCGGTCATGCCGAGGATCATCAGCAGCGCCCCCAGGGTGGTGATCACGTACCAGAAGTAAGCCGAGTCGCGCAGCGCGAAGAAAATGAACAGGTTGTACAGCAGCAGGGCGGTGATGACCCCGTAGATCACGCCGAGCCAGAGGTTTTCGTTGGCGCTCAGGGTGCTCAGGTCATCGAGTTGCCAGACCTTCAACGGAAAGGAGTTGCCCGCAGGGTCGAAGCTGCGCAGGTAGAGGGTCAGTGGTTGCTCGCTCAGCGCCGGTAGCTGGAACAGCAGGCGACGGTGGGCATGATCACGACCTTCGTCGAAGGTCACCACTTCGCCGGACTGGCGCAGCTGCCAGCCTCGTTCGCCGTCGGGCAGGAACAGTTGAAGATCGAGCAGGCTGACGGCGGCGACTTCCAGCCACCAGGCGCCCGGCGCTGTCTGGTTGGTTTGCAGGGTGACCTTGATCCACCAGGGGTTGGGGCTCTGGCCGACGCTTGCCTTGCCCTGGGCAGGCACGAAGCGTTGTTGCACGGCCGGGTCGGCCATGTCCGCTATGCTCAGCCGGGACCCGGGATCTTCGAGCAGTTCGATATGAGGGTTGAGCGCCAGGCCACTGCTGCCGGCATCGAGCGTGATGCTGTCGCCCCGAGCACCCAGACTCAGGCACGAGAGCATCAGCAGCGAGATCAGGAATATGGCTAGCCGCTGCAAGCGGAGGCTCCTTGGTGGCCTGTGCACGACCGTTGTTGTTCTGCTTTGAAGAGTATACCGAGGCGGCAGGTTTTTGATGACTGCTCGCAATCATATTGCACGCCGTCGGATAGGCCGCCAAGCGACGTTTTAACCCAGCGGTACAGTCGGGTTTGGTTAAAAAATGTGCTATATTCCGCGCCCCGTGAAATTCCTGAATAAATCGGTCATCGCCATGCAAGCCGCCAAGCCGCTGTTCGACTATCCAAAATACTGGGCCGAGTGCTTCGGCCCCGCCCCTTTCCTGCCAATGAGCAGGGAGGAGATGGATCAGCTTGGCTGGGATTCCTGCGACATCATCATCGTTACCGGTGATGCCTATGTCGACCACCCGTCGTTCGGGATGGCGATCATTGGCCGTCTGCTGGAGTCCCAGGGCTTCCGTGTGGGCATCATCGCCCAGCCCGACTGGCAGTCCAAAGACGACTTCATGAAGCTCGGCGAGCCCAACCTGTTCTTTGGTGTCGCGGCCGGCAACATGGACTCGATGATCAACCGTTACACCGCGGACAAGAAAATCCGTTCCGACGATGCCTACACGCCTGGCGGTCTGGCGGGCAAGCGCCCGGATCGCGCCAGCCTGGTCTACAGCCAGCGCTGCAAGGAAGCGTACAAGCACGTGCCTATCGTGCTCGGTGGCATCGAGGCCTCGTTGCGCCGCATCGCCCACTACGATTACTGGCAGGACCGGGTGCGCAACTCGATCCTGATCGATGCCAGTGCCGATATCCTGCTGTACGGCAACGCCGAGCGCGCCATCGTCGAGGTCGCCCAGCGCCTGTCCTATGGGCAGAAAGTCGAAGACATCACCGACGTGCGCGGCACCGCGTTCATTCGCCGCGATACGCCGAAAGACTGGTACGAGGTCGATTCCACGCGTATTGACCGTCCGGGCAAGGTCGACAAGATCATCAACCCGTACGTCAACACTCAGGACACCCAGGCCTGCGCCATTGAGCAGGAAAGGGGCAATGTCGAAGATCCCAACGAAGCCAAGGTCGTGCAGATCCTCGCCAGCCCGAAGATGACCCGCGACAAGACGGTGATTCGTCTGCCATCCATGGAGAAGGTACGTAACGACCCGGTGCTTTATGCGCACGCCAACCGTGTGCTGCATCTGGAAACCAACCCGGGCAACGCTCGGGCGCTGGTGCAGAAGCACGGTGAAATCGACGTATGGTTCAACCCGCCACCCATTCCGATGACCACCGAGGAAATGGACTACGTGTTCGGCATGCCCTATGCGCGCGTTCCGCACCCGGCGTACGGCAAGGAGAAGATTCCGGCCTACGACATGATCCGCTTCTCGGTGAACATCATGCGCGGCTGCTTCGGTGGCTGCACCTTCTGCTCGATCACCGAGCACGAGGGGCGCATCATCCAGAACCGCTCGGAAGAATCGATCATTCGTGAGATCGAGGAAATCCGCGACAAGGTGCCTGGATTCACCGGCGTCATTTCCGATCTCGGCGGCCCGACCGCGAACATGTACCGCATCGCCTGCAAGAGCCCGGAAATCGAATCCGCGTGCCGCAAGCCGTCCTGCGTGTTCCCCGGCATCTGCCCGAACCTGAATACCGATCACTCGTCGCTGATCCAGCTGTATCGCAGCGCCCGCGCGTTGCCGGGGGTGAAGAAGATCCTCATCGCTTCGGGCCTGCGTTACGACCTGGCCGTCGAGTCGCCGGAGTACGTCAAGGAACTGGTCACCCACCACGTGGGTGGTTACTTGAAGATCGCCCCGGAGCATACCGAGGAAGGCCCGCTCAACCAGATGATGAAACCGGGCATCGGCAGCTATGATAAGTTCAAGCGCATGTTCGAGAAGTACTCCAAGGAGGCGGGCAAGGAGCAGTACCTGATTCCTTACTTCATCGCTGCCCACCCCGGCACCACCGATGAAGACATGATGAACCTGGCCCTGTGGCTCAAGGAGCACGGTTTCCGTGCCGACCAGGTGCAGGCGTTCTACCCGTCGCCGATGGCCACCGCCACGGCCATGTACCACTCGGGCAAGAACCCGCTGCGCAAGGTCACCTACAAGAGTGACGGCGTGACCATCGTCAAGAGCGAGGAGCAGCGCCGCCTGCACAAGGCGTTCTTGCGTTATCACGATCCGAAGGGGTGGCCGATGCTGCGTGAGGCGCTGCAGCGCATGGGGCGCGCCGACCTGATCGGTGATGGCAAGCACCACCTGATCCCGACCTATCAGCCAAAGGCCGATGAGTACCAGAGTGCCCGGCGCAAGAATTCCACGCCGGCCGGTAGCAAGAAGGTCGCCGGCAATGGCGGCGGCAAGCCTGCTGGTGGGCGCATCCTCACCCAGCACACCGGCCTGCCACCGCGTGGCAGCGACGGCAGCAAGCCCTGGGACAAGCGCGAGCAGGCCAAGGCGGCTGCCGAGGCACGCAATCAGCAGGCCGCGCGCGAGCGTGCTGGCGCAGGCAAGGGTAAGAAGCCGGTCAAGAAGCCTGCGGTACCGCGTTAAACGGGTGGGCTTCAAGGCCGTAGCCGCCGTTCAGCGATCCATCGTGCAAGCGCGCCATGCCCGCGAAGTCACGGGCATGGCGCGTTCCCGCAAGTGGCAGGCGAGCGTCCGCTTTCGTCACTTGCCGCTGACTAGTCGACGCTGAAACGGCAGGTCAGGTAGCGGTTGCTGGCGCCATAGCGCAGGATCGAGAACAGCCGCTTGAAGAGGTACAGCGGGTGGCTGCGGTAGTAAGCCAATACGGCGTTGCCGACGCCTTCCGAGCGGTGCTGGCGGGCCGCTTTCTTGGGCTTCTTGAACAATCCGGAAAACTCCCAGCGCTGGATCTGCTCGAAGCGTTCCCGCGGTTTCAGACCATGGCGGCGGAACAGCGCGAAGAAGCTGCGCGGGCTGAAGTCGTGGAGGTGGTGGGGGTTGCCATCCAGGGTCGGCGTGGTCGGCACCGAGGCGATGATGCGGCCGCCCTTGGCCAGCAGGGTGGCGTAGTTGTCTACCAGGCGAACCGGATCGGGCAGGTGTTCGATGGTTTCCAGGCTGACGATGCTGTCGAAGCCCTGGCTGTCGGCGAAGGTCTCCGCGTTCGCGCAGACGTAGCGCAGGTTGGGTTTCTGGTAGTTGGCCTGGGCGTAGGCGATCGCTTCGGGATCGATATCGATGCCGGTAATCTGCTTGTCCGGGTGCTGTTCGGCCAGCAGTGCACTGCCGTAGCCGCAGCCACAGGCCATATCGAGTACGCGCTGACCCTGCAGCGAGCGGCTGGCGAACTCGTAACGCTGCATATGCAGATCAAGGGTCGCCTGGTCGGCCGCCAGCCTTTCGTCCATTTTCAGCGGGTAGATACGTTCTAGGGTGTGCATGGTGGCCGTCCATGGAGTGAGATCGCGAGAATATAGAGTAGTCGCGATCCCTTGTCCCTATCCGTTCGGTATCAGCCGTAGCGCTTCTTCGCCTCGATGGCCAGTCCGCTGCCGATACTGCCGAAGGTATTGCCTTCAACGTGGCGGGCGTTGGGCAGCAGTGCAGCCACGCTCTGACGCAGTGCCGGTACACCGCTGGAGCCGCCGGTGAAGAACACCGTATCGACCTGTTCCAGGCCGACGCCAGCATCGGCGAGCAGCCCGCTAACACTGCCGCGGATGCGTTCGAGCAGCGCGGCGATGCTGTCCTCGAACAGCTCACGGGTCAGCTCGGCGATCAGCCCTGCCTCGATACGCTGCAGGTCGATGGGATGCTGACGCTGTTCGGTCAGGGCGATCTTGCTGTCCTCCACCTGCATGGCCAGCCAGTGGCCGGCGCGCTGCTCGATCAGGCGGAACAGGCGATCGATGCCGGTCGGATCGACGATGTCGTAGCGCATGTTCTGCAGTGCCCGTTGCGACGCGGCCGAGTAGACCATGTTGATGGTGTGCCAGGTCGCCAGGTTGAGGTGCATGCTGGTGGGCATCGGCGCGTCGCTCTTCATCCGGCTGCCGTAACCGAACAGCGGCATCACCCCTTGCAGGCTGAGTTGCTTGTCGAAGTCGGTCCCGCCGATATGCACACCTCCGGTGGCCAGGATGTCCTCCTGACGCTCGGCCAGCTGACGGCGCTCGGGTGCCAGTCGCACCAGGGAGAAGTCCGAGGTACCGCCGCCGATATCGACGATCAGCACCAGCTCTTCACGCTCGATGGTCGACTCGTAATCGAAGGCTGCGGCGATCGGCTCGTACTGGAAGGAGACGTCCTTGAAGCCCAGCTTCTGTGCCACGGCGATCAGGGTGTTCTCGGCTTCCTGGTCGGCCAGCGGGTCGTCATCCACGAAGAATACCGGGCGGCCCAGCACCACGGCGTCGAACGGGCGTTCGGCAACCGCTTCGGCGCGTTTCTTCAACTCGCCGATGAAGAAGCCGAGCAGGTCCTTGAACGGCAGCGCGCTGCCCATGACCGCAGTTTCGCTTTTCAGCAGCTTGGAGCCGAGCAGGCTCTTCAGCGAGCGCATCAGACGGCCTTCGTAGCCTTCCAGGTATTCGTGCAGGGCCAGGCGCCCATAGACCGGGCGGCGCTCTTCGAGGTTGAAGAACACCACGGAGGGCAGGGTGATCTTGCCGTCTTCCAGCGGGATCAGCGTTTCGCCGCCCGGGCGCAGCCAGCCAACGGTGGAGTTGGAGGTGCCGAAGTCGATCCCGCAGGCGCGGGCAGGGGTTGAAAAGGACATTGACGCGCGGCTCCTGAAAAAACGGCCGCGTATTCTAGGGGCTGTTGATGCTTCAACGCGAGCCGCGTTGCTGCGAAAAATCTCGCCAAGCTAGGCGGAGGGCGCTGGCAGTGGCTGTTCCCTTGGCAAGTCCTTCAACGATGCATGGCGAGATTTCTCGCGTAACCCGCAGAGCCATGGGTGAAGCGTCAATGGACCCCAGCCGAATGAAGCCGCTGCGCTGCCGCTTCGTCAGGGCAACGGGGGATTTTGTACGCCGTCGCGGCGGATGCGCCATTGGCCCCATTCGAAGCCCAGGACGACGATCAGCGACAGCGCGAACGGCAGCAGCAGATAGAAGCCGCGGAACACGATCAGCGCCGCCAGCACGTCCGGCGCCGGAATTTCCGGCATGGCAGCCAGAAAGCTGACTTCCAGTACGCCCAGGCCGCCCGGGGCGTGGGAGAGCAGTGCCAGGGAGAAGGAGGCCAGGAACACGCCCAGCACCACCATATAGCCGGGGTTGTAGGCCTCGGGCAGTGCGAAGTAGATGATCGCCGCCGCGCAGGCCAGCTCCAGAGGGCCTGCCAGCAACTGACGACCGACGATTCGCAGGCGTGGATACTCGACATGCAGCTTGCCGAACGTCCAGGGTTTGAACTGCAGCCAGGACCCCAGCACGTAGAGACCCACCAGCAGCAGCAGGAAACCGCCAACAGCCACCGATACCAGCGGCGTGACGTCCAGTACACGGTGAATCAGATCCGGCTGCAGCACCAGCACGCAGCCGCTGGCCAGCAATGTGCCGAGCGCAAAGGTGAAGGAGCAGAAGACGATCAGAATGCCGATTTCATGGGGTGTGAGACCCTTGGTGCGATAGGCGCGATAGCGCACTACCGCACCGGAAAACACCGAGGCGCCGATATTATGAGCCAGGGCATAGGTGGTGAACGAGCACAGGGTGATGAACCGCCAGGAGATCTTCTTGCCCAGATGGGCGACGGCGATGCGGTCGTACCAGGCCAGCGCCGAATAGGCGCCGAGGGTGGCGATGGCGGCGAGAATCCAGTTCAGGTGTGGAATCGCCTTGAGGCTACCGGCAATTTCGTCAAGGGAGATATTGCGTACTTCGCGATAGAGCAGGAAGCAGGACGCGACCACGGCGCACAACCCGATCAGCGTCCAGATCAGGTCACTGCGTTTCATCGTGGGCTTGGTACCTTGCAACGGCGATCCCCTGTTTCACGTCTCTATGGACAGTCGGCTCTGCATTCGATGAGCTGTCGCACCCATTGTTCAGAACCTTTCCCAGAGGATGTCCCGGCAGTATGTGGGTGTACAGGGTGCGCAGTATCCCGGAGGTGGGCCGGTTGCTCAACTGGCACCGTTTTTCAGGCCGTTACCGAGTGTGTCCTTTCACCTGCTCAAACCCAGTGTCAGCGCGGCCAGCACGGCATAACGGGTGGTTTTCGCCAGGGTCACGATAAGCACGAAACGCCACAGCGGTTCACGCATGATGCCCGCCACCAGGGTCAGCGGGTCTCCGACCACCGGAAGCCAGCTGAGCAGCAGTGACCAGCGCCCATAGCGCCCGTACCAGCTTTGCGCTTGCTGCAGGCGTTGGTCGCTGACCGGGAACCAGCGGCGACCGCGGAAACGTTCTATATAACGGCCGAGCCACCAGTTGACCAGCGAACCGAGCACATTGCCCCCACTGGCCACCAGCAGCAGTAGCCACACTGGCTGGGCGCCGCCGAGCAGCAGTGCCACCAGCACCGCCTCGGACTGCAAGGGGAGCAGCGTCGCTGCACCGAATGCGCTGGTGAACAGTCCCAGGTAGGCGTAGATGTCCAGCAAGGCGAGGCGTCGTCAGGGCTTCTTGTCCTGCTCGGCATTGGCCATGATCTCTTCCAGCTTGAGGCCGGTCAGACCATGAATGGTGCGCCACAGGTAGTAGAAGATGGCCATCAGCATGATCATCGACGGGATGGCGATCATCGGGTAGCTGAGCAGCGTCATGCGGCCCAGCTCGTCGTTGAAGGCTTCGCTGCCCGCCGGGCTGGTGACGATCCACTTGGCCAGGATGTAGTTCATCGCCGAGGAGAAGAAAAAGGTGCCGCTGAGCCAGTAGGTGGCAAGCATCAGACGCGATTCGAAGCGCTCGGTATGACCGCCCTGTTCCAGGCGATCGTGAATCTTGTCGACGTTGAGCACCGTCTTGTTGAACAGCAGTGTGCGGATCAACGGATAGCGGGTGCGCGTCGACACCAGCACGGCGATGCCGATCAGGCCGGGAATGGCCGCTTCCTTGATCGCCAGCCACTGGTTGTCCAGGTGCAGCAGACCGATGCCGCCGGTGAGGATCACGCTGACCAGGCCGAGCAGGGCGACGAAGTTGAATTTGCGGTACTTGATCAGTTCGAACGCACCCCAGCACAGCGGGAAGGCGAGGGCCAGCACCAGTGCGCCATCCGGGCCCAGGCGAGCTTCGCCGCTGAGCTTCATGAGGATCAGCGAGGGGATCAGAATACTGATCAGCAGATCGATGAACGGGCGAGGTTTGTGTGTCGCGGGGGGCATCTGAGTGATATCGGTCATGTCATTGCGCGCAGGTGGACGAGCCCCGATGATCGCCTGCCTGAGGCTCAGGCGCCAGCCCGAATGTCGGCGCAATCACCACAAAGTCCTTCGGCGTCGTCAGGGGGTTCAAGACAAAGTGAGACAATTTGTCCGCTTGTAGAGGCCAGGGTGCAGTGGTAGCTGAAATTAACCGGGCGCTGCGGTAAAATTGACGGTCATCGCCGTCAGGTTTGCGTCGACAAACCAGTGGTACCGGCTCCGGTACTCGGCCAACTGATTTTATTGAAGCATTTAGGGGATGGCCAAATGGGCCCGTTGCGTCGCTACGGTGTGCTGTTGCTCGTGTCGCTGCTTTGCGCACACGCGAACGCCGGGCTGCGCATCCTTACCGAGCCTGGCCCGCCTACCGCGTTCATGCAGGACGGCGAGCTGCAGGGTTTTGGTGTGGATGTGGTGCGCGAGCTGATTACCCGCACCGGCTCCCAGGCGCAGATCGAGATGATGCCCTGGACGCGTGCCTACACCATCGCCCAGCGTGACCCGGATGTCGCACTGTTCGCCATGATGCGTACGCCGGACCGGGAGAAGCGTTTTCAGTGGGTCGGCCCGATTTTGCACGGCAAGGTGCGGTTCTACTCGCTGAAGTCGCGCAACCTGCAGGTCGACAGCATCGAGGACGTCGCCGCCAGCGGCCCGCTGGCCGTGCCCAAGCAGTGGTACAGCTACGAGGTCTTGAAAGAGCAGGGTTTGCAGAACCTTTATGGCGTACCGACGCCGGAAACCATGGTCACCATCTTTGCCCATGGGCGGGTCAATCTGATCCTGCTGGAGGACATCCTGCTGCGCGACATGCTTGCCCCGGCAGAGCTGGCGCCTGCCGACGTGCAGCCGCAGATGGTGTTCATGGAGTCGTCGTATTACATCGCCTTCTCCCTGGATACCGACCCGGCGATCGTCACTGCCTGGCAGCGCGAGCTGGCGGAAATGCGCCGTGACGGCAGCTTTTCGGCGATTTTCCGCCAGTGGCTGCCCGATGTAGAGCTGCCCGAGGCCCTGCGCTGAGTTGGCGGGATAATTGCTGCTCCCTGGCGGGATCCGCCATGGCCGGTGGCCCGAGACCCCGATTGGCGCGCAGGCAGCCCATGCAGCTGTCGTTCCGCGTCCGTGCCGGTAGCTGCAAGACACGAGAATTCGCTCAACGTGGCCGGAACAAGGCCGCTGGGCACCCGATTCATCTGACGTTTTGGACAATGCCTTATGTCGAACATGCAACGTGCTTCTCACCATGAACTGCGGCGCGCTTTCCGTGCCCTGCTGGCTTCGGACGCCTGCTACCACACCGCGTCGGTCTTCGACCCGATGTCCGCCCGGATCGCTGGTGACCTCGGCTTCGAGGTCGGTATCCTCGGTGGTTCTGTGGCTTCGCTGCAGGTGCTCGCCGCACCTGATTTCGCCCTCATCACCCTCAGCGAATTCGTCGAGCAGGCCACCCGCATCGGTCGCGTATCGAACCTGCCGGTGATCGCCGATGCCGACCACGGCTACGGCAATGCCCTGAACGTGATGCGCACCGTTGTCGAGCTGGAGCGTGCCGGTATCTCCGCGCTGACCATCGAAGACACCCTGTTGCCCGCGCAATTCAACCGCAAGTCGACGGATCTGATCAGCGTCGCCGAAGGTGTCGGCAAGGTGCGTGCAGCCCTCGAGGCGCGGGTCGATCGGGAGCTGGCGATCATCGCCCGTACCAACGCCGGCGTGCTCAGCGTCGATGAAGTGATCAAGCGCACCGTTGCCTATCAGAAGGCGGGCGCCGATGGCATCTGCATGGTGGGTGTCGAGGACTTCGAGCACCTGGAAAAGATCGCCGAACACCTCAGCGTGCCGTTGATGCTGGTGACCTACGGCAACCCCAAACTGCGTGACAACGCGCGCCTGGCCAAGCTGGGTGTACGTATCGTGGTCAACGGTCATGCCGCCTATTTCGCGGCCATCAAGGCGACCTACGATTGCCTGCGTGAGCAGCGCGAAGCCACTGCCAGTGACCTCAGCGCTTCCGAGCTGTCGCACAAGTACACCCAGCCCGAAGATTACGTGGCCTGGGCCGACGAGTTCATGAACGTCAAGGAATAACCCCGCTTCACCCGCCACGCCGGACAGCGGCCGCGCAACGCGAGCCGATTAGTCCGCCGTCGGCTGCCCCTTGCCAATCGCGTCTGCACGCTCCTATCTTCCGGTCAGCAGTATTCTTTTCGGGAGAGCGATATGGCCACCGGTTGGGCGCAAGACGGCGCCGTGCAGGAACAGATCGACAGCACCATCGAAGACGCCGTGCAGCGCGCGCGCAGTCAGTTACCCACAGGTGAAAGCCTTCGCCACTGCGAAGAATGCGATGCGCCGATTCCCGAAGCGCGACGCAAGGCCGTTCCCGGTGTGCGGCTGTGCGTCAACTGTCAGGCTCAGGCAGACAGCGAGCAGGCCAAGGCCGGTGGCTTCAATCGCCGCGGCAGCAAGGACAGCCAACTGCGCTAGTCAGATGGGGCGAGAGAGGGTCTTGTAGTAGATCGTATTGGCGCGGTACTGGCCGTCCGGGCCGCAGGCATAATCCGGCAGGCCGCCGATACAGGTATAGCCAAGTGCGCGATAGAGATTCTCGGCGTCACTGCCGGCCTCGGTATCAAGGTAGAGCAGACCACGCCGCAAGGCCTTCGCGTATGCCTCGAGGTGCTGCATCAGTAAACGCGCTATGCCTCGGCGCCGAGCGGCGCTCAGCACCAGCAACTTCTGCACTTCGCCACGATTCAGCCCGTTGGGCTTCAGGCACAGGCTGAATTGCACCGAACCCAGCAGTTGCCCCTCATCCTCGGCGACCCAGATCGCCAAGGTGCCGCTGCCCAGACTGTGGCGAACTTCACCGAAGTAGCGATCGGCCTCCTCCCTATCGATACCGGCAAGAAAACCCACCGACGCACCGTTGGCTACGGCATCGAGCAGCAGGGCGATCAGGCCTTGCCGGCAGTCGTCGAAAGCGCTCTGATCGAGCTGGCGGATCTGCACGGTCATGGCGTGCTCCGCTGTGGCGTCAGGATCAACTGCATGAAGGTCAGATCCAGCCAGCGGCCGAATTTGCAGCCGACCTGCGGCATCTGCCCGGTGATGGTGAAGCCCAGGCGCTCGTGCAGACGGACCGAAGCACCGTTGCCGCTTTCGATGGCGGCGACCATCACATGTTTGCCTACCTCGCGCGCTCGCTCGACCAGCGCCTGCATCAGCAGTGGGCCGAGGCCCTGGCCGCGCGTGTCATTGCGCACGTAGACGGAATGCTCGACCGTGTTGCAGAAACCTTCGAACGGCCGCCAGTCGCCGAACGACGCGTAACCCAGCACCTCCTCTGCCTCGTTGACCGCCACCAGAATCGGATAGCCCTGAACCGCCCGGGCGTCGAACCAGGCCTGGCGGTTGGCCAGGTCCACGGGACGTTCGTTCCAGATGGCGGTGGTGTTGAGCACGGCATCGTTGTAGATGGCGAGGATTGCGGGCAGGTCGCCGGCAATGGCATCACGGATAACGGCAGGCATGGTGTGTCTCTTGTCGAGTGGGGCCAGTGGATTGGCCCCGGATCAGGTTACTTGTCGCGATCGACGGCGAACGGCCCCCAGGCCTGACGGCTGGGCATGATTTCCAGGCGGTTGATGTTGATATGGGCGGGCAGGGTGGCAACGTAGAAAATCTGCTCGGCGATATCTTCCGCGCTCAACGGCGTGGTGGTGCTGTACAGCGCATCGGAGGCGGCCTGGTTGCCCTTGGTGCGTACCAGGGTGAACTCGGTTTCAGCCATGCCGGGGGCGATGTCGGTGACGCGTACGCCGGTGGACACCAGGTCACAGCGCAGGTTGAAGCTGAACTGTTTGACGAACGCCTTGCTGGCGCCATACACGTGGCCACCCGGGTAGGGCCATTCGCCGGCCACCGAGCCGATGTTGATGATGCTGGCACCCTTGCCGGTTTCCAGCAGCTTGGGCAGCACGGCGTGGGTAACGTTGACCAGACCGGTGATGTTGGTGTCGATCATGGTGTGCCAGTCTTGCAGGGCAACCTTCTGCGCTGCCTCAGGCGCCAGGGCCAGGCCGGCGTTGTTGATCAGCGCATGGATCTTGTCGAACGGTGCAGGCAGGCTGTCGACCAGGGCTTGCACGGCAGTGGCGTCACGCACGTCGAGGGTGGCGATATGCACCGGCACCTTGGCTTCCAGTTCGGCCTTGAGTTCTTCCAGGCGCTCCTGGCGACGGCCGCTGAGTACCAGGCCCCAGCCTGCTTCGGCGAAGCGGCGAGCGGTGGCGCGGCCGAAGCCGGAAGTGGCACCGGTGATGAAAACTACCTTGGTCATGTTCTGCCTCTTGTCTGTCGTCAGTGAGAATCGCTGAGCCGGTGCAGGGTTCTGCCGCGTGGCGACTGTCCAGCTCCTGATCGAGTGCCGAGGTAGGCTCGTCGACGCGCATCATCGCCTCCGGGAACGCCTGCGGGTTGGCCCGCAGGTGACGACCGCGTGGTGGCGGACGGCAAGGATAACCGCCCTGATCGGAGGCGCGTAGATACAGTGACGGGCATTTTCCGCACTGCCTGGTCCTGACGACGGCTCGATGGGGGCACCGGGGCGGGTGTCCAGTCGCCTGCTAGATCGCCACCAGGCCGCGTACGCCATCCGCTTCCATGGTTTCGCCACGCCCCTGCTGGACGATTTCGCCACGGCTCATCACCAGGTACTGGTCGGCCAGTTCGGCAGCGAAATCGTAGAACTGCTCGACCAGCAGAATGGCCATGTCGCCACGGGCGGCGAGCTTCTTGATCACCACGCCGATTTCCTTGATCACCGAGGGCTGGATGCCTTCCGTGGGTTCGTCGAGGATCAGCAAGCGTGGCTGGCTGGCCAGGGCACGGCCGATGGCCAACTGTTGCTGCTGGCCGCCGGACAGGTCGCCGCCGCGGCGGTGTTTCATTTCCAGCAGCACGGGGAACAGCTCGTAGATGAAGGCCGGAACCTCCTTGGCCTGGCTGCCGGGAAAGCGCGACAGGCCCATCAGCAGGTTTTCCTCGACGGTCAGGCGGCCGAAGATTTCGCGGCCCTGGGGCACGTAGGCGATGCCGGCGTGCACCCGCTGGTGCGGCTTGAAGCCGGTGATCGGCTTGCCTTCCCAACTGACCTGGCCCTGCTTGGCCGGCAGCAGGCCCATCAGGCATTTGAGCAGGGTGGTCTTGCCCACGCCGTTGCGCCCAAGCAGGCAGGTAACCTCGCCGACCTTCACGTCGAAAGACAGGCCGCGCAGGATGTGGCTGCCGCCGTAGTACTGGTGTAGCTGTTGGACTTGCAGCATGGCTTACCCCTTGATCGTTCCCACGCTCTGCGTGAGCAACTCATTTCCCTGTAGGAGCTGGCTTGCCAGTGAAGAGGCCGGCACATCTAGCATCGCCGGCAAGCCGGCTCCTACCCATCATGGTCGTTCCCGCTGTCTGCGGGCGACGACTCAGCGGCCCAGATAAACCTCGATCACTCGTTCGTTGGCCTGCACGGCGTCGAGCGAGCCTTCGGCCAGCACGCGGCCCTGGTGCAGCACGGTGACGTGGTCGGCGATGGTGCCGACGAAACCCATGTCGTGCTCGACCACCATCAGCGAGTGCTTGCGTGCCAGGGACTTGAACAGCTCGGCGGTGAATTCGGTTTCCGCGTCGGTCATGCCGGCCACGGGTTCGTCGAGCAGCAGCAACTGCGGATCCTGCACCAGCAGCATGCCAATCTCGAGAAACTGCTTCTGGCCATGGGACAGCAAGCCTGCCGGGCGCTGGCGCGAGGCGTCGAGCCGGATGGTGGCGAGCACCTCGTCGATACGGTCGCGCTGCTCGCCGCTGAGTCTGGCGCGCAGGCTGGCCCATACGGACTTGTCGGTCTTCTGTGCCAGTTCGAGGTTTTCGAACACGCTCAGCGCCTCGAAAACCGTTGGCTTCTGGAACTTGCGACCGATCCCGGCCTGGGCGATCTGCACTTCGCTCATCTGCGTCAGGTCGAAGGTTTCGCCGAAGTAGGCGACGCCACTGTTGGGCCGGGTCTTGCCGGTGATCACGTCCATCAGGGTGGTCTTGCCGGCGCCGTTGGGGCCGATGATGCAGCGCAGTTCGCCGACGCCGATGTACAGCGTCAGGTCGGTCAGCGCCTTGAAGCCGTCGAAGGACACGTTGATGTCCTCCAGCGTCAGAATGGTGCCGTGGCGCGTGTTCAGGCCACTGCCCGCACTCTGGCCCAGGCCGATGGCGTCGCGGCTGCTGCCTGCCGGGTCGATCAGCATTTCCGGAATCGGTGCACTTCTCATGACTTGTCCCCTCGTTTGAGCAGGCCGATTACACCCTTGGGCAGAAAAAGGGTGACCACGATGAACAGCGCGCCGAGAGCGAACAGCCAGTACTCGGGGAAGGCCACGGTGAACCAGCTCTTCATGCCGTTGACCAGGCCCGCGCCGAGCAGGGGGCCGATCAGCGTGCCACGCCCGCCGAGCGCTACCCACACGGCGGCCTCGATGGATTGCGTCGGAGCCATTTCGCTAGGGTTGATGATGCCCACCTGAGGCACGTACAGCGCACCGGCCAGGCCGCAGAGCACGGCGCTCAGCACCCAGATGAACAGCTTGTAGCCGCGCGGATCGTAGCCGCAGAACATCAGGCGGTTCTCGGCATCGCGCAGGGCGGTCAGCACCCGGCCGAATTTGCTGCGCGCAAGGCGCCAGCCCAGATACAGGCTGCTGACCAGCAACACGACGGTCAGAAAGAACAGCGTGGCGCGGGTGCTCGCTGCGGTGATCTCGAAACCGAGGATGCTGCGGAAGTTGGTGAAGCCGTTGTTGCCGCCAAAGCCGGTCTCGTTGCGAAAGAACAGCAGCATGCCGGCGAAGGTCAGTGCCTGGGTCATGATCGAGAAATACACGCCCTTGATCCGCGAACGAAAGGCGAAGAAGCCGAACACCAGGGCCAGCAGCCCAGGCGCCAGCACCACCAGGCACATGGCCCAGAGGAAGTTGTCGGTGCCGTACCAGTACCAGGGCAACTCGGTCCAGGCGAGGAAGCTCATGAACGCCGGCAGGCCGTCGCCAGCCGCTTCGCGCATCAGGTACATGCCCATGGCATAGCCGCCGAGGGCGAAGAACAGGCCATGGCCGAGGGACAGCAGGCCGGCGTAGCCCCAGACCAGATCGAGCGCCAGGGCGACGACGCAGTAGCAGAGGATCTTGCCGACCAGGGTCAGCGTGTAAGCCGAGACGTGCAGGGCATGCTCACCGGGCAGCAGGTGCAGCAGCGGCATGGCGAGCAGCACGACGAGCACCAGCAGGCCGAGGGCCAGCGACACCTGCGGGCCAAGCTTATGGCTGGCGCGGGCCAGTAGCGTTTGGTTGGCGGCGTTCATTGGTGAATCCCCTGTAAGCCGACCTGTGGGAGCGCGCCATGAGCGCGAACGATGGTGGGGATGCAGTCGCTGGCATGGCCAGCTCCCACAGGGCGCGCCAGGTTGTCCAAGTGCGTGCTGCCGACCTGTGGGAGCGCGCCATGCGCGCGAACGATGGTGGGGATGCAGCCGCTGACATGGCCAGCTCCCTCAGGGCGCGCTGGGTTGTTCAAGTACGTGCTGCCAGCCTGTGGGAGCGCGCCATGCGCGCGAACGATTGCGGCGATGCCGTCGCTGGCATGGCCAGCGCCCTCAGGGCGCGCCAGGTTGTTCAAGTGCGTGCTGCCGACCTGTGGGAGCGCGCCATGCGCGCGAACGATGGCGGTGACGCAGTCGCTGGCATGGCCAGCTCCCTCAGGGCGCGCCGGGTTGTTCAAGTAAGTGCTGCCAGCCTGTGGGAGCGCGCCATGCGCGCGAACGATGGCGGTGACGCAGTCGCTGGCTTGGCCAGCTGCCACTGGGCGCGCCGGGTTGTTCAAGTGCGTGCTGCCGGCCTGTAGGAGCGCGCCATGCGCGCGAACGATGGTGGTGACGCAGTCGCTGGCATGGCCAGCTCCCACGGTGCAGAAGGTCATGGTGCTCAATCGATCACCCTCCCTTTCAGGGCGAACAAGCCTTGCGGACGTTTCTGAATGAACAGAATGATCAGCGCGAGGATGAGGATCTTGCCGAGCACGGCGCCGATCTGTGGTTCCAGGATCTTGTTGGCGATGCCCAGGCCGAAGGCCGCCATGACGCTGCCGGCCAGTTGGCCGACGCCACCGAGTACCACCACCAGGAAGGAATCGATGATGTAGCTCTGGCCGAGATCCGGGCCGACGTTGCCGATCTGGCTGAGGGCCACGCCGCCCAGGCCGGCGATACCCGAGCCGAGACCGAAGGCCATCATGTCCACTCGGCCGGTGGGTACGCCGCAGCAGGCGGCCATGTTGCGGTTCTGGGTGACGGCGCGCACGTTGAGCCCCAGGCGGGTCTTGTTCAGCAGCAACCAGGTCAGCACCACCACGGCCAGGGCGAAACCGATGATCACGATGCGGTTGTAAGGCAGCACCAGGTTGGGCAGCACCTGGATGCCACCGGACAGCCAGTAGGGGTTGGCCACCTCGACGTTCTGCGCACCGAACAGCACGCGTACCAGCTGGATCAGGATCAGGCTGATGCCCCAGGTGGCGAGCAGGGTTTCCAGTGGCCGGCCGTAGAGGTGACGAATCACCGTGCGCTCCAGCGCCATGCCGATGATGGCGGTCACGCAGAAAGCCACCGGCAGTGCCACCAGCGGGTAAAGCGCCAGGGCTTCGGGAACGAAGCGCTGGAAGAGGATCTGCACCATGTAGGTGGAATAGGCACCGAGCATCAGCATCTCGCCGTGGGCCATGTTGATCACCCCGAGCAGGCCGAAGGTGATGGCCAGGCCAAGCGCGGCGAGCAACAGAATCGATCCCAGGCTCATGCCACTGAATGCCTGGCCGAGCAGCTCGCCGATCAGCAGCTTGCGCTTGACCTGCGCCAGGCTGGTTTCGGCGGCGGTGCGCACGGCTGCGTCGCTTTCCACGCCGGGCTCCAGCAGATTTTCCAGGCGCGTACGGGCCAGCGGCTCGCCGGTTTCACCGAGCAGGCGCACGGCAGCGAGGCGCACCGCAGGGTTGGCGTCGACCAGTTGCAGGTTGGCCAGGGCCAGGGTCAGGGCGTCGCGAATCACGTCGTCGTCCTCGCGGTCCAGCGTCTGGGCGAGCAGGGGCAATTGTGCCGGCTGGGCGCTCTTCTGCAACTGCACAGCAGCACTCAGCCGCTGTGCCGGCTCTTCGGCAAGCAACTGATGGCTGGCCTGGGCGTTGGCGATCAGGCCACGCAGGCGATTGTTCAGGCGCAATTTGCGCGGGTTGTCCACAGGGGATGCTTCACCCTCGGCAGCCTGGTAGCCGTCGCTGGTTTCGATGAACGCGGTCTTTTCGCTATCCGCAGCCACGCGGCCCTGCTGCAGTGCATCGAGCAGCGGCTGGCGCTTCGGGTCGGGCATGGCGGCCCAACTTTCCAGCAGCTTTGCCTGCTGTGCCGGGCTGGCGGCGACGAAATCGTCGGCCTCGCCCGCCTGAGCGACGAACGGCAGCAGGAGCAGCAGGCCTAGAAATAGTCGGACAAAGGTGTTGTGCATGGGGATGTCCTAGGTTGCCCGATAAAACCGGGGAACGTAGGAGCTGGCTTGCCAGCGATCGCTCTTGAGTAGTGAGTCGCTCTGAAGATCGATCGCCAGCAAGCTGGCTCCTACTGATAGCTGACGCGTCGGATCAGTTCGACTTCACCGGGGTGTCGCTTTTCTTGTCGTTGCCTTCGATGTACGGGCTCCACGGCTGGGCGCGAACCGGGCCGTCGGTTTCCCAGACCACGGAGAACTGACCGTCGTCCTGGACTTCGCCGATCATCACCGGCTTGTGCAGGTGGTGATTCTTCTCGTCCATCTTCAGGGTGAAACCGCTCGGTGCGGCGAACTCCTGGCCGGCCATGGCGGCACGCACCTTGTCGACGTCGGTGGTGCCGGCCTTTTCGACGGCCTGGGCCCACATGTGGATGCCCACGTAGGTGGCTTCCATCGGGTCGTTGGTGACCACGGTGTCGGCGTTCGGCAGCTTCTTGGCCTTGGCGTAGGCTTTCCAGTCGGCGACGAATTTCTCGTTGACCGGGTTCTCCACCGACTGGAAGTAGTTCCATGCGGCCAGGTGACCGACCAGCGGCTTGGTGTCGATACCGCGCAGTTCTTCTTCACCTACCGAGAAGGCCACCACCGGTACGTCGGTGGCTTCGATGCCCTGGTTGGCCAGTTCCTTGTAGAACGGCACGTTGGAGTCACCGTTGACGGTGGAAACCACCGCGGTCTTGCCGCCGGCGGAGAACTTCTTGATGTTGGCGACGATGGTCTGGTAATCGCTGTGGCCGAACGGCGTGTAGACCTCTTCGATGTCCTTGTCCTGAACGCCCTTGCTGTGCAGGAAGGCGCGCAGGATCTTGTTGGTGGTGCGCGGGTAGACGTAATCGGTGCCGAGCAGGAAGAAACGCTTGGCGGCGCCGCCGTCTTCGCTGAGCAGGTACTCCACCGCCGGGATCGCCTGCTGGTTCGGCGCCGCGCCGGTGTAGAACACGTTCGGCGACATTTCTTCGCCTTCGTACTGCACGGGGTAGAACAGCAGGCCATTGAGTTCTTCATAGACCGGCAGCACCGATTTACGCGATACCGACGTCCAGCAGCCGAAAGTCACCGCGACCTTGTCCTGGGTCAGCAACTGACGGCCACGCTCGGCGAACAGAGGCCAGTTGGAGGCCGGGTCGACCACCACCGCTTCGAGCTGCTTGCCGAGCACACCGCCCTTGGCGTTGATCTCGTCGATGGTCATCAGCGCCATGTCTTTGAGCGAGGTTTCCGAAATGGCCATGGTGCCGGACAGCGAGTGCAGGACGCCGACCTTGATGGTCTCGGCGGCCTGGATGCTCCAGCTCAGGCCCATGGCGACGATGGACGCGGAAAGGGTGAAGGCCTTGATCAGGCTGCGACGTTGCATAGGACGATCTCCATTGACTGACGAGTTTTATGTTGTTGGCAGTGGATCAAGGGACACCACATCAGCCCTGCGCCTGTACGGCCCGCTCGCGGGCGTTGTGCAGCATGTGCAGGGTGATCTTGCGCACTTCCGCCTTGCTGACCTCTATGTGGGTCTTCAGCAACAGCTGTGCTTCTTCGCAACGACGCGACAGGATCGCGCCGAGGATGCGTGCGTGCTCCTCGTAGGTGGCTTCCACCCGAGGCGTTTTGGTGAAGTCCAGGCGACGGACGATGCGAATTTTTTCGCTGATTTCGCGGTGCAGGCGAGCCATCTCGCGGTTGCCGGTGGCCTCCACCAGCTGGCAGTGGAAGCGTTCGTCGAGCAGCGACACTTCGCGGCCATCTGGCGGGCGTTGCTCGGGCGGTGCCGTCCAGATGTGGCGCAGTTCTTCCAATTGTTCTGGCGTTTCACCCGCCGGGCGGTCGCACAGGCGCCGAACCGCCGCCAGCTCGAGCACGATGCGCACGTCGTAGAGCTCTTCGAAATGATGGAAGTCGAACGGCTTGACCTGCCAGCCGCTGCGGAAATACACCTCCAGGTAACCCTCGCGCTCCAGGCGATAGAGCGCCTGGCGCACCGGTGTGCGGCTGGCGGCCATGCGCTCGGCCACCTCACCTTCGCTGAAACGATCGCCCGGCAGCAGGCGGAACTCGGAAATGTCGTCCTTGAGCTGCCCGTAGATACGCTCTGCGAGGTTCTCCGGACGCTCCTTGCCGCGCTTGATCGGGTCGACCAGTTGCATGTCAGGCCGCCTCGCTCGGGTCGAGGATCAGCAGCACGTCGCCCGGGGTGACCGCCTTGCCCGGCTGGCAGCGCACGGCCTTGACCGTTCCCGCTGCCGGTGCGAGCACGGCCAGCTCCATCTTCATCGCCTCGACCACCAGCAACGGCGTACCGGCTTCGACATACTGGCCAGGCTCGACCAGTACCTTCCAGACGCTGCCGCACATGTCGGCGCTGACCACCTGACCATCGACGGCTTCGTCCTCCTCGCTGCTGGCAACGGGCGCGGCGTGGCTGTCGGCGTCGTCGTCGCGCCACAGCTGCACTTCGGCATCGAAGGCCTGCTTCTGCAATTGCTGGAAGCTGGCGATGCTGCTGGCGTTGTCGGCCAGGAAGCGCTGGTATTCGGCGAAATCGAAGGTGCTCTGCTCGATCTTGATTTGCGCGCGGCCTTCACGGAAGGCGTCGCGGAATTCGTCCAGCTCGGCTTCGCTGACCGGGTAGAAACGCACCTGATCGAAGAAGTGCAGCAGCCACGGCTGGCCGTTGGCGAACTGGGGGTTCTTCACGAACTTGTTCCAGATCGGCAGGGTACGGCCGACCAGCTGGTAGCCGCCGGGCGAGTCCATGCCGTAGATGCACATGTACATGCCGCCGATACCCACGGTGCCTTCGGCGGTGTAGGTACGTGCCGGGTTGTACTTGGAGCTGAGCAGCCGGTGGCGCGGGTCGAGCGGCACGGCGCAGGGCGCGTCGAGGTAGACGTCGCCGAGGCCGAGGATCAGGTAGCTGGCCTCGAAGAGGATATCGCGCACGTCCTCGCGGCTGGCCAGGCCATTGGCGCGCTGGATGAAGTCGACGTTGTTCGGCAGCCACGGGGCCTGGCTGCGCACGGTCTCGCTGTAACGGGTGACGGCAGCGAGGGTGGCGCTGTCTTCGAAGGCCATCGGCAGGTGAACGATGCGGGTCGGCACCTTGAGATTCGCCACATCGCCCAGCTCGCGCTCGAGGCGCAGCAGGTGATCGAGCAGCGCCTGCTGATGCAGTACGCGGCTGTCGTAACGCAGCTGCAGCGAACGCACACCCGGCGCCAGCTCTTCCAGGCCAGCGAGTGGCTCGGCCTTGAGGGCCTCCATCAGCAGGTGCACGCGCAGGCGCAGCGCCAGGTCGAGCACGTTGTCGCCGTATTCGAGCAGGATGTACGCATCGCCCGCCTGGCGGTAGACCGCGCGCGGGCGGCTGCCATCGGCCGGCAGCTCAGCCAGCACGGTGGCCGACACGGTGTCGCCCGGCTGCAGGCTAGGCGCCGGCAGCTGTACGGCATTGACCGCGCTTAGGCTTTGCAGGCTACCCAATTGCGCCTGCTCCAGCGCCTGAGCCTGCTCGAAGCTGATCGGATGAAAACGCAGGGTGTCGCCTGGCTTGACCTGGCCGACTTTCCACAGCTCGGCCTTGGCGATGGTCACCGGGCAGACGAAGCCGCCCAGGCTCGGGCCGTCCTTGGTGAGAATCACCGGGAAGTCGCCGGTGAAGTTGATCGCGCCGATGGCGTATTCGCAGTCATGCACGTTGGACGGATGCAGGCCGGCTTCGCCGCCGTCGGCGCGGGTCCAGCTCGGCTTCGGCCCGGAGAGGCGCACGCCCAGGCGGTTGGAGTTGTAGTGCACCTGCCAGTCGGCGGCGAAGAACTGCTCGATCGCTTCGGGCGTGAAGAAGTCCGGCGCACCGTGGGGGCCATAGAGCACACCGATGTTCCAGGTCGTGCCGTACTCGGGAACCAGACTGGTATCCAGCGCCTGGGGCTCGCTGACCGGCGCCGGCGTGGTGCAGGCGGGCAAGTCCTGGGAGATGGCCAGCATGTCGGCGGTGCGCAGGGTGCGCCCGGCATGGCCGCCGAATTCGCCGAGGGCGAAGGTCGAGCGGCTGCCCAGGTACACGGGCACATCGAAGCCGCCGCGCACGGCGAGGTAAGTACGGCAGCCACTTTGCGCGCGGCCGAGCTTGAGCACTTGACCTGCCTTGATGGCGATTGGCGCCCAATAGGGCACGCTCTCACCATCCAGCTCGGCCGGGCAGTCAGCACCGGCCAGGGCGATCAGCGCATCGCTGTGGAAGCGCAGGCTCGGGCCCTGCAGGGTGAACTCCAGCCCGGCAGCGCTCTGGTGGTTGCCGACGATGCGGTTGGCCAGGCGGAACGCGTAGTCGTCCATCGGCCCGGATGGCGGCACGCCGATGTCCCAGTAGCCGAGGCGACCGGGGAAATCCTGCACGCTGCTGTAAGTGCCGGGCTCCAGCACTTCGACCACCTGCGCCGCGTAGCTGAAGGTGTCGAGCAGGCGGGTCCAGATCTGTGCGGCGTGGAAGCGCGGCTCGGCAACTACCTGGCGCAGGTAGTCGAGGTTGCTGGCGATACCGTGCAGACGGGTTTCGCCCAGCGCTTTCTGTAGCTTGGCAATGGCCTCGTCGCGCGTGGCGGCGTGGACGATCAGTTTGGCGATCATCGGGTCGTAGAAGGCCGACACTTCGCTACCGGTACTGACCCAGCCATCGACACGGACGTCGTCCGGGAAGTGCACGTCGGTCAGCACGCCCGGGCTGGGCTGGAAGTTCTTCAGCGGGTCTTCGGCATAGATGCGCACTTCGATGGCCGCACCTTGCGGGGCGCGGCTCAGAGCGACCCAGTCCAGCTCGTCGCCTGCGGCCACGCGCAGCATGCACTCGATGAGATCCAGGCCGGTGACCATCTCGGTCACCGGGTGCTCGACCTGCAGGCGGGTGTTCACTTCGAGAAAGTAGAAATCGTCGCGAGCGGCGTCGTAGATGAACTCCACGGTGCCGGCACTGCGGTAGCTCACCGACTCGCCCAGCTCGACAGCAGCGGCATGCAGGCGCTCGCGGGTGGCTTGCGGCAGGTTCGGTGCCGGGGTTTCCTCGACCACCTTCTGGTTGCGCCGCTGCAGCGAGCAGTCGCGCTCTCCCAGGGCTGCCACGCGGCCTTTGCCATCACCGAATATCTGCACTTCGACATGACGCGCCTGGTCGACGAAGCGCTCGAGGAATACCCCCGAATCACTGAAGAACTGCTCGCCCATGCGCTTGACACCGTCATAGGCGCTGGCCAGGGCCACGGCGTCGGCGCAGCGGGTCAGGCCGATACCGCCGCCGCCCGCGGTGGTCTTGAGCATCACCGGGTAGCCGATGCCTTCGGCGGCCGCCAGGGCTTCGTCGAGGCTCTGCAGCAGGCCGGTGCCGGGCGCCATCGGCACCTGCGCGTCGGCGGCCAGCTCGCGAGCCCGGTGCTTGAGGCCGAACTCGCGGATCTGCGTCGGCGTCGGGCCGACGAAGGCGATGCCCGCGTTTTCACAGGCCTCGGCGAATTCGGCGCTTTCCGAGAGGAAGCCATAACCGGGATAGATCGCCTGGGCGCCAGTTTCCTTGGCGGCAGCGAGAATCTTGTCGATACGCAGGTAGCTGTCGGCGGCCTTGTCACCGCCCAGCGCCACGGCCACGTCGGCATCACGTACATGCTGGGCATTGCGGTCGGCGTCCGAATACACCGCCACGCTCTTCACGCCGAGACGCTTGAGGGTGCGGATGGCGCGGACGGCGATCTCGCCACGGTTGGCGATCAGTACGGTATGGAACATCGGTTTGTTTCTCCAGGCAGATTCGGCGGCAGGTCGTTAGTCGCTCCCTCTCCTTTGCTGGAGAGGGCACTGCTCACTTCTTGGTGCTGGCGATAAAGGCGCGCCAGCCACCGAAACTGGTGATGTCTCGGGCATCGGCCAGCGCCCAGGGCTCGCAGATGAAACCCTTCACGCTGCGCCCGCCCGCCAGGGTCAGGTTGCCGATACCCAGCGGCGCGGGGATTTCGGCGACGAATTCGCCGAAGCGCGCCAGGGGGATGTCCCACAGCTCGACGATGATCGAGGTGCCGTCGCTGCTGCGCGCCAGGCCGGGTTTGGGCGGCACGGTGCCGGCCAGGGCGTAGAGGCGATAGTCCGGCGAGGTCAGGGTCTGCTCGACCAGCACCGCGTTGCGGGTGGTCAGCTGGAAGTTCAGCGGCATACCGGTCAGGTGTGCGCCTACCACGGCGACTCGCACGCTGCCGACAGGCACAGCCGTGGCCGGGGTTTGCGGTGGCAGCGCGCGACCGGTGGCGCCGAGCGGCAGCTCCAGGCTGGCCTGCCAGCGTTTGCCGAAAGCCGCCAGGGCCAGGTCATGCCAGGCGGGGGCGAGCAGGGTGATGCCGGCGGGCAGGCCGTCGTCGCGCAGGCCGGCGGGCAGTGCCAGAGCAGAAAGGTCGGCGAGGTTGGTGAAGTTGGTGTAGGTGCCGAACTGGCTGTTGAACAGCACCGGCTCCTGACGCATTTCATCGAGGCTGCGAATGGTCGGAGAAGTCGGCACCACCAGCGCGTCGACACCTGCCAGCGCGTCGTTGATCCTGCGGCTCAATTCGGCGCGCAGGTACTCGGCCTTGTAGGCGTCGCAGGCGCTGTACTGGTGGCCGCTATCGACGATGCCGCGTACCACCGGATCGAGGTGCTCCACCGGCACGCCTTCCACGGCGACGGTACGTTCGGCGACCCAGGGGCCGTAGTACAACTGCTCGGCAAGCTCACGGAAGGGGCTGAAATCGATGGTCTTGAGGGTCACACCAAGGCTTTTCAGCTGCCCCAGCGCCTGCTCGAACACGGCCTGGGTCTGGGTATCGCCGAAGAACTCCAGGCTGTCCGGCACCGCGAAGGTCGGTGCGGACTTCATGCCGACAGGTGCGCTGTTGGGATTGCGGCGCGAGTAGCCGTCCTCGGCGTCGTAACCGCCCGCGAGGCAGGCGACGGTTTCGGCGTCACCGACCGTGAGGGCGAACACCGAGATGCAATCCACGGTACGGCACGCCGGTACCAGGCCGGTGTTCGGTAGCCAGCCCTTGGTCGGCTTGAGCCCGACGATATTGTTGAAGCCCGCTGGCACTCGGCCCGAGCCGGCCGTATCGGTACCCAGGGAGAACGGCACCAGGCCGCGTGCGACGACGCTGGCCGAGCCGGAGCTGGAACCGCCGCTGACGTACTGCGGATTGAAGCTGTTGGCGACCGCGCCGTGGGGCGAGCGGGTGCCGACCAGACCGGTAGCGAACTGATCGAGATTGGTCTTGCCGATAAGGATGGCCCCGGCGGCGCGCAGGCGCGCTACCACGGTGGCATCTGCCTCGGCGTCATAGGCGAATTCGGGGCAGGCGGCGGTGGTGGACCAGCCTGCGGCGTCGATGTTGTCCTTGATGGCGAACGGCACGCCGTACAGCGGCAGCTTGTCCTGCTGGCCTTCAGCCTTGTCGAGTAGGGCCTGCAGATGGCTCAACTGGGCGTCGAGCTGGGCAGCGCTGGCCAGACAGATCCAGGCGTTGTCGTCACGGCTCAGTTGCGCGAGCAGGTCACGCAGCAGTTCCGCTGGTTGCGCGGCATCACGGTAAGCCTGTTGCCAGTCGGCGAGGGTAAAAGCGAAGGAGGCGTTGGACATGCTCTGAGATTCCATCTTGTATCCAAGTTGGAATTACTAGAGCAAGAGCGGTGCCAGTTTTTAACTAACTGATTTTTATGAATTTTATTTTATAAGGGGGGTTTTTAGGACTATTCCTGCACCGTAGCGGAGCCGCGCTGAAGCCTTTTGGTGCGCAGGCGACCGGTATGGTGTGAGATGGGATAAGGGGCAGGAATAAGGCGATAGCGGACCTTCGGTTTGGTGGGCTGAAGCCCACCCTACAGCCGCGCATCTAGCCGTAGGGTGGGCTTTAGCCCACCAATTGTCCCCCGACTACGAAAGGCTGCTATCGCCACTCACCAGCCGCTCAGCCCGTTCAGTAGCGCCCGGTAATCCCGCACGGCCTCGAACTCTTCGGTGTCCTTCACGCCCTTGCGGCTATCCGGCTCGAGCACCGCCAGCAGGTGCTTCACGCCGAAGCGTTGGGCGCTGCGCAGGATCGGCACGTTATCGTCGATGAACAGGCTGCGCGCCGGATCGAAGGGCAGGTCCTGCTGCAGGGCGAACCAGAACTGCGCGTCCTCCTTGGGGAAACCGTAATCATGGGAGCTGATCAGGCGGTCGAAGTAGGGCGCCAGTTCGATGCGTTCCAGCTTCAGGGACAGCGAGTCGCGGTGGGCGTTGGTGATCATCACCACCTGTTTGCCGGCCTGGCGGATGGCGGCGAGAAAGGTGTCGGCGTCCGGGCGCAGGGCGATCAGGTCGGCGACCTCACGCTTGAGGTCACGGATCGACAGGTTCAGCTCGCGGCTCCAGAAGTCCGTGCAGTACCAGTTTAGCTGGCCGGCGTGCTTGACGAACAACGGTTGCAGCTCGGCATCGGCCAGGGCACGGCTGACGCCATGGTGCTCGGCATAACGCTGCGGCAGGTGCTCGAGCCAGAAGTGATTGTCGAAATGCAGATCGAGCAGGGTGCCGTCCATGTCCAGCAGTACGGTGTCGATCTCGGACCAGGGCAGGTTCATGGCGGGGCGGCTCTCTAAGGTAGAAATGGGCGAACGGTGCTCGCTGGTCGTCAGTGCGCGCTTTTAGAGCGCAGACAATCCAGGCAGGCGCGGTATGATAACTGTTCCGGTCAGCCCAGCAGCAGGACTCACCCATGCGTCAGAAGCCCACCGTCATCGCCCGAGAAATCGTCGCCAGCAGCCGCCTGTTCCGTGTCGAGGAAATCCAGTTGCGCTTCAGCAACGGTGCCGAGCGCACATACGAACGGCTGGTCGGGCGAGGCACCGGGCACGGTGCGGTGATGATCGTAGCCATGGTGGATGACGAGCACGTCCTGCTGGTCGAAGAATATTGCGGCGGCACTGGCGACTACGAGATCTCCCTGCCCAAGGGATTGATCGAGCCGGACGAGGATGTACTCGATGCCGCCAATCGAGAATTGCAGGAAGAGGCCGGTTTCGGGGCCCGCAAGCTGGAGCATCTGACCGAGCTGAGCCTGTCTCCCGGCTACATGAGCCAGAAGATCCAGGTGGTACTGGCCCGCGATCTGTATCCACAAACACTGCCCGGCGACGAACCGGAGCCATTGCGCGTGGATAAAGTCAGTCTGCGTGAGCTGTCCGCCCTGATTCAGCATCCGCAGTTCAGCGAAGGCCGCGCTCTGGCGGCCCTGTATCTGGTGCGCGATCTGCTGGAGCAGCGTGGGGAACTGAGCCGATGAGCCATCCGTTACTGCCTGCCGTGCTGGCGTTGGTGCAGCAGGCGGGTGCCGCGATTCTGCCGTACTGGCGCCAGGGTGTTCAGGTGGTCGAGAAGGCCGATGCCTCGCCAGTGACCGCCGCCGATCTGGCCGCCCATCGCATCCTCGCCGATGGCCTGCAGGCGCTGGATGCGAGCATTCCCGTGCTGTCCGAAGAGGATGCCGATATTGCCCTGAGTGAACGTGCTCTCTGGGCGCGCTGGTGGCTGGTCGATCCACTGGATGGCACCAAGGAATTCATCGCCGACAGCGAGGAGTTCACCGTCAACGTGGCGTTGATCGAGGGTGGGCAGGTGGTGTTCGGGGTGGTCGGCATTCCTGCCTCGGGCGTTGTCTATTACGGCGGCAGCGGCCTGGGCGCCTGGCGCGCTGAGCCGGGTGAGGAGCCGCAGGCGATCGTCGTACGAGAAACCCCCGCCAGTGGTCTGACCGTGGTCGCCAGCCGCCGGCATGGCAGCGCCTTGCAGGAGCAATTGCTGGCTGCGCTGGTTGCGCTGGTTGCGCGTTTTGGCGATATCGAGCGAGTCAGCGTCGGCAGTTCGCTGAAATTTTGCCAACTGGCCGAAGGCAGCGCCGACTTCTATCCGCGCCTGGCACCCACTTCGCAGTGGGACACCGCTGCGGCGCAGGGCGTGCTGGAGGGGGCGGGTGGTGTGGTGCTGACGCTGCAGGGCGAGCCGCTGCGCTATGAGGCGAGGGAGTCGCTGCTCAACCCCTTCTTCCTGGCGTTGCCAGCTGACGTCGAGTGGCGCGCGGTGCTGGTCGAGCAAGCCAAGCGGCTCACCCCAGCTAATTAGCGCAACCCCGGCAACCGCCATTTGGCCAGCGCGAAGAACGCGGCATGGCCACAACCGTTCGCGCCGGGGGCGACGCTCCTACGGGGTTGTGGCGATGTGCTTCGTGTAGGAGCCGCGACCTCGCGGCGAATCGTCTGGCCGGCGCGAAAATCGCGGCATGGCCACAATCGTTCGCGCCGGGGGCGACGTTCCTACGGGGTTGTGGCGATGCGCTTTGTGTAGGAGCCGCGACCTCGCGGCGAATCGTCTGGCCGGCGCGAAAAACGCGGCATGGCCACAACCGTTGGCGCCGGGGGCGACGCTCCTGCGGGGATGGTGGCTTATGCCTCAGTCGAGCATGTCGCGGTAGCGATCATCCTGCTTGAACACCAGCGGCTGGGCGAAGCCCGGTACCTTGATCTGCTCGCTGCCGATATCGATCTGCGTGTCGTCGATCAGGTCGTTGCCGAAGTTGTAGATGATATCCAGCTGGCCCTTCATTGCCTGCTCGTCGTAGGCACGGGCATTCACGCGGGTCTGCTCGCGACGCTGCTGGTAGGCGCTGAACGCCGCTTCGCCATGGCGCTTGCGCAGCATGCGCTCGACCACGTGGGGGGCGAGTACCACGGCGCTGGCGTTGTTGCCGCCAAAACCCTTGGAGTTGATGAAGCACACGTCCATGCGCTGGTCGTGACGGTCCACGTTGCTGATGCTCAGGTGCTGCTGGTGCACGTCCGCAGCCACTTCATCGATGGTCTTGATGCCAGGAATGATGCCGTACTTGAAGGTGCCCAGCGCGGAGATCACCTGGTCGCCACTGGCGGTTGCCAGGGAATGGCCGACGAACGCCTTGACCGCGGCCACCGGCCAGCTGTCGATGGCGAAAGCCGCTGCTACGCGATCCAGCAGTTCGGACTCGGTGACCCGGTTGGCCGGGGTGCTTGAACCGTGGGCATGTACGAAGCTGCGCTGACGCACGGCATCGACACCCAGTAGCTGCACGGCGCTGGCCACGGCCTTGGCGACGGTCAGGTAGTTGCCTGGGCCGGGCGCGGAAATGGATTTCTTGAAGCCGTCGGCGTTGATGAACACATCGGTGGCGGCGCCGTGGATGTCGGCACCCAGTTGCAGGGCCAGCTCATCGTCCATCAACACCACGAACTGGCAGGCTTCCGACAGGGTGAAGCCGCAGTTGTCGCCGAACGGGCGGCTGGCGCGACGGAAGTCGACGTCACCCTGGGCCGTGTCGGTCTTGCCTTCGATCAGGCGCAGGCCGTCTTCGGTGGCCAGTGCGCCCATGGCGCCATAGCCCTCGATGCACTCGGCGTTGATCGGCGCCTCGCTGTTGCCGACGATCACTACCCGCGCGGTGCCGGCATTGATCTGCTCGATGCCTTTCTGCAGGTTGTAGAGGAACGTGGCACAGGCGCCGGTGATGCTGCCGGTGGTGCCGACGCTGCCCAGCACATAGGCGTTGATGAAGTCAGCGGGCATGGTGTTCAGGCCCAGGGCCAGTTGCTTGGAGCTGACGCGATGGCCCTTGAGGCGCGACTGCATCAGGCCGCCGAAGCCGTTCTCGTCGAGCTGGCTCATGATGCTGCCGGCGAATACCGCGATTTCGTCCGGCGCGACCTGGTCGACGATGGTCTGCCAGGGCAGGCCGGTGGCGCGCAGGGCGTCGGTGACGCCGACCACGGCCATCTGCAGGCCGCGGGGGTGGAAGCGCGAGTTGTACAGTTCGCCCGGCTCGAAGCCGGTTGGCAGCTGGCCCGCGGATTTCACCGGCAGGGCGCGGTAGCTGTCGACCTTGAATTCACAGGTGTCGTGCAGGGTGACGCGCACCTCGTTGCCATCGAGCTCGTCGACCGACCAGTTGGCTGGCAGTGGCTCGGGCAGCTGTTTGCGGGTACTGATGAAGGTCAGGCTGCCGCCTTCGCCGTTCAGGGCGATGTTCTTGTGCCAGTGGGCTGCGTCGGGGTCGAGGTGCTGTTTCTCGATGCGGCGCACCAGGGTGGAGGCCAGTACCTGCTCGGCATAGCGGCGCTCGATCTCCACGCCGGACAATGGCTCGCCGTCGTGGCTCTGATAGGCGCCGTCGACCACGCGTACCAGCTTGGTCATCACGGCCAGACCGATGAGGGTTTCGCGGCGTGCCTGTTCGTCCAGCGATTCGATCACCGTGCGGCGGAAACCGTGGTGGAAGGAGCTGCGGCCGGCGGCATTGTAGCCACCGAAACCGACGATCACAGGCAAACGAGACTTCACGCGGACACTCCTTCAACTAATTAGATCGGCATGCGGAACAGGCGCATACCGGGTCAGCGGATCGAGGCGAGGCGCGCATTTCTCGACGGAAAGGCGCCATGACGGCTATTCGGGTGCCTATGGTGACGCGATCCATGACCCACAAGTCACGACTTGATACAAGGTTACCCGTTATCGCGGGCGGCGGCACGAACCGGATGCGCATCGCCATAACGAAGAAGCCCGGCACTATGGCCGGGCTCTCGTTTTTACGCGCTAAGCGTCAGTTCATGCCCAGCCAGTTCGGCAGCCCCAGCGAGATGAACGGCACGTAGGTCACCAGGATCAGGAACGCCAGCATCACCAGCAGCCACGGCGATACCGCGCGCACCACGCGAGTCAGCGGCATGCCGGTGACCGCCGAGGTGACGAACAGGTTCAGACCCGTGGGCGGCGTGATCAGGCCGATCTCCATGTTCACCACCATGATGATGCCCAGGTGGATCGGATCGATGCCCAGCTGCATGGCGATCGGGAACAGGATCGGCGCCAGGATCAGGATGATCGCCGACGGCTCCATGAAGGTGCCGGCGATCAGCAGCACGATGTTCACCACGATCAGGAACTCGATCGGGCTGAAGCCCTGGTCGACGACCCAGGCCGTGATCGACTGCGGGATCTGCTCGGTGGTCAGCACGTGGGCGAACAGCATGGCGTTGGCGATGATGAACATCAGCACCACGCTCAGCTTGCCGGCCTCGACGAACACCTTCGGGCACTCGCGAACGGTCATGTCCTTGTAGATGAAGATCGCCACGAAGGCCGCGTACACCGCCGCCACCGCAGCGGCCTCGGTCGGCGTGAACATGCCCGAGTAGATGCCGCCGAGGATGATCACGATCAGCGCCAGCCCCCAGCCGGCCTTGCGCCCGGCAGTGAGGATCTCGCTCATCGACGCCCGCGGCAGCGACGGCATGTTCTTCACCCGGGCGATGATGTAAATGGTGATCATCAGGAACACGCCCAGCAGCAGCCCCGGCACCACGCCGGCCATGAACAGCTTGCCCACCGAGGTCTCGGTCGCCGTGGCGTAGACCACCATGACGATCGACGGCGGAATCAGGATGCCCAGGGTACCGGCGTTACAGACGATACCGGCGGCGAACTCCTTCTTGTAGCCCGAGCGCACCATGCCGGCGATGACGATCGAACCGACCGCCGCCACCGTGGCCGGCGACGAGCCGCTCAGCGCGGCGAACAGCATGCACGCCAGGATCGCGGCGATGGCCAGGCCACCCTTGATATGGCCGACGCAGGCGTTGGCGAAATCGATCAGCCGACGGGCCACGCCGCCGCTGGTCATGAACGCACCCGACAGCAGGAAGAACGGAATCGCCAGCAGCGTGTAGTGCTCGCTGGTCTCGAACAGCTTGATCGCCAGCGAACGCACCGAGTCGTTGCTGAAGAACAGGATGGTCATGGCCCCGGACAAACCCAGGGAAATCGCCACCGGAATGCCGATGAACATCAGCGCGAACAGGGCGACGAACAGAAATGCGATGGTCATCGTTTAGCCTCCGTCTCTTCGGCGAGTTTGATGGCGTCTTCGACTTCGCCGTGACCACCAAAACCAATCTGCTTGTCCTGGATCACCCGCACCAATACCTGGGCGAAACGCAGGAACATGAGAGAGAAGCCAATCGGCACGATCATCACGATGTGCCACTGCTGGACGCCGAAGCGGTCCAGGTCCTCGGCACCGGTGCCGATGTTGAACAGCACCGCTACCCACTGCTCGCTGGAGTAGGCCATCAGCGCGCAATACGCCAGGCAGATGATCAAGGCGATGATCGCCACGGTTTTCTGCAGGGCTGGCTTGAACATGCGCACCAGCAGGTCGACGCCGATGTGCGCACCGATGCGCACGCCCCAGGCCAGACCGACGAAGATCAGCCAGCCGAACATGGCCTTGGTCAGGGCCACGCTCCAGGTCATTTCCTGGGCGACATAAAGGATGCCGTCGCCAATGCTGAACATCGCATCGTTGGCGAACGGCAGGGAATCACCCAGGGCGTAGAAAACGCCGTAGAGGTTGTTGAATACCACGTACGAGAAGGTGACCAGGGTCATGCCTGCAAGCAGGAATGCCACCATCACCTCTTCGGCTTGGTTCCAGACACGAGCGACAGCGTGCATGGGTTATCTCCGTGTATAAGAGCGGTCGCGAGGCGACGTAAGAGACAGCGGCACCCGGGGCTCGGCAGCGGCGCTGCAGCCATCGGGTGTCGATATCGGCAAAGCGGGTGACGACCCCGTTCAGGAGTCGCCACCGGATGGCTCCAGGATGCGGAGCCGGGCGGCCTCAGTTGGCCTGGTTGGCGGCTTCGGCAGCCTTGATCAGATCGGCACCGATCTCGCCTTCGAACTTCTTCCACACCGGACGCATGGCTTCACGCCACAGTTCGCGCTGCTCGGGCGTCAGGGTGACGATTTCGGTGGTGCCGGCATCGAGGATGCGCTGCTTGTCTTTCTGGTTCAGCGCTTCGGCCTGCTTGTTCACCTCGACGGTGACCTCGGCCAGGATCGCGGTCAGCTCGGTGCGGATGTCTTCCGGCAGGCCGTCCCAGAACTTGGTGTTGGTGATCACCATGTAGTCCAGCACGCCGTGGTCGGACTCGGTGATGAACTTCTGCACTTCGTGCATCTTCTGGCTGTAGATGTTCGAGTAGGGGTTCTCGGCACCGTTGACCACGCCAGTCTGCAGGCCTTGATAGACCTCGGCGAAGCTCATCTTGCGCGGCGCGGCGCGCAGGGCCTTGAACTGCTCGTCGAGCACGGCGGAAGCCTGTACGCGGAATTTCAGACCACGGGCATCTTTCGGCTCGACCAGTTTCTTGTTGGCCGACAGCTGCTTCATGCCGTTGTGCCAGTAACCCAGGCCGGTGATGCCTTTGCTCTCCATGCTGGTCAGCAGGGATTTGCCTTCAGGGCTTTGCTGGAAACGATCGACGGCGCTGATGTCGTTGAACAGGAACGGCAGGTCGAAGATCTGGATCTGCTTGGTGTAATGCTCGAACTTGGCCAGGGACGGGGCGATGATCTGTACGTCACCGAGTAGCAGCGCTTCCATTTCCTTGCCGTCGCCGAACAGCGAGGAGTTCGGGTACACCTGCACGGTCACCTTGCCGTCCAGACGCTCGTCGACGAGCTTCTTGAACAGCAGCGCGCCCTGGCCTTTCGGGGTGTGCTCGGCAACCACGTGGGCGAACTTGATGGAGATTGGATCGGCAGCCTGGGCCAGGCCTGCGATGCTCAGCGACAGGGCGCAGACCAGCGCCTTGGCAGTGAAATTGAACATGGGATGCTTCCTCTTGTTATTGCCTGTCTTGTTGTTGGATGGCGCACCCTCGATGGGGGCGCTGAAACGAGCGAACAAGGGCAAGTCGAGGATTGCCGTGGAGACGGCAGCATCGGTTGGCAGCGATTGGCCTGGACTTGTACTTGTTTTTCGCTGGATCGGACTAGAGCAAGCGCTGTGCCAGGGTGTGGCGAAAACACGCAGGACAGCTTTGCGCAGGGCGCAAAGCCTTGCCCGGCATGGGGTGCTTGATTTGACGAGCTGATGACGCCAGCCCTTGCGGCTGGCGGTTTGCGGAGGGAGCGGCGAGGACGCTGAAAGAGTCGGCAATAATCCGCTTGTTTACTCGATGTCCTCTGGCGAGCTTCCGCCAGCATCCGCGAAGTTCAGCCCGTGCTTGCGCAGTTTGTCGTGCAGCGTCTTGCGTGGCACCCCCAGGGCCTCTGCCAGGCTGCGCAGCGAGCCGTGATTGCGGGTCAGCTCAGCGGCGATCAGCGCGCGCTCGAAGGCCTCGACCTGCTCGCTCAGGCTTCCGGACAGGGGGGCGTTGTGCAGCGGGCTGTCATGGGACAGTTCCAGCCCAAGGTCCAGCCCCAGCGCGAAACGCTCGCCAGCGTTCTGCAGTTCCCGCACGTTGCCTGGCCAGGGATGACGCAGCAGCAGGGCACGTTGGCCAGGCTGCAGTTCGCGCTGGGTCAGGCCATGGCGGGTGCTGGCGTTGTTGGCGAAGTGCTGGAACAACACGAGGATGTCTTCGCCACGTTCGCGAAGTGGCGGAATACGCAGCGGCGCGACGTTCAGCCGGTAATACAGGTCAGCGCGGAAGCGGCCCTGATCGGCGGCGGTGCGCAGGTCTTCCTTGGTGGCCGCGATCACACGGATATCCAGGGGGATCAACTGGTTGCCACCGAGGCGCTCGACCACACGCTCCTGCAGCAGGCGCAGCAGCTTGACCTGCACCTCCAGGCTCATGCTCTCGATCTCGTCGAGGAACAGGGTGCCGCCGTTGGCGAACTCGAATTTGCCGATGCGGCGTTTCTGCGCGCCGGTGAAGGCACCAGGCTCGTGGCCGAACAACTCGCTTTCCACCACCGACTCGGCTAACGCGCCAGCGTTGATGGCCACGAATGGCCCGTCACGTCGGCTCGACAGATCGTGCAGCGCACGCGCCACCACTTCCTTGCCGGCACCGGTTTCACCGAGGATCAGCACATCGGTGCTGATCCCCGCGAGGGAGCCGATCTGCTCGCGCAGGCGCTGGATCGCGGGCGAGTGACCGACCAGGCGAGCGGACAGTTGCTGGCGGTCGGCGAGGGCCAGACGCAGGCTGCGGTTGTCCAGCACCAGGCGCCGCAGGGCCAGGGCGCGGCGCACGCTTTCCAGCAGGTCTTCGCTGGCGAAGGGCTTCTCCAGGAAGTCGTAGGCACCGGCGCGCATGGCCTGTACGGCCAGGGGCACGTCGCCATGGCCGGTGATCAGTAGAACCGGTAGCTCAGGGTCCTGTTCGTGCAGTTGCTTGAGCAGTTGCAGGCCGTCGACGCCGGGCATGCGGATATCGCTGACCACCACGCCGGGCCAGTCGCGGTCGATACGCTCGGCGAGGCCCTTGGCATCGGCCAGGGTGGTGACCTTGAGGCCGGCCAGGTCGAGGGTCTGGCTGAGGGCCTGGCGCAGGTGCGGGTCGTCGTCGATCAGTAGAACCTGGGTACGGGCGTCGATGATGGTCATACGGCGAAGTCCTCTGGCGGCTGGATGTTCACGCCGTTTTCGGCGCTGTGCAGGCGCAGGATCAGGTGAGCCCCCCCTTTGGGGTGGTTGCTGAATAGCAGCTCGCCACCCAGGGCGCGCATCAGGGTGTCGCAGATCGCCAGGCCGAGACCGAGGCCCTGGGCGCTGGTCTTGGTGGTGAAGAAGGGTTCCCGGGCGTGGGCCAGGGCCGTCTCGGAAAAGCCCGGACCGTTGTCGCGCAGGTGCAGCTCGACCAGGTTGTCGTGCAGCTCGGTGCTGATCCAGATACGTCGCGGTTGTGCCCGTTCGCCGAGGGCATCGAGGGCATTGGCCAGCAGGTTGCTGAGCACCTGACGCAGGCGGGTTTCGCCGGCCTGGACCCAGAGCGTGGCATCGGGCAGGTCGCGGATAAGCTCCACGTCCATGGCACGACGGCGCTTGGCCAGTAGCGCCAGGGCATCGTCGATGGCCGGTTGCAGGGCCACGCTTTCCGGGGCATGGCGATCGCGCCGGGCGAAGGCCCGCAGGTGAGCGATGATCGAGGCCATGCGCTCGGTGAGCTGGCTGATCAGCTTGAGGTTGCCGCGAGCGTCTTCGGTGCGTTCGTGGTCGAGCAGTACCCCGGCGTTCTCCGCGTAGCTGCGGATGGCTGCCAGTGGTTGATTGAGTTCGTGGCTGATGCTGGCACTCATGGTGCCAAGGGCCGTCAGCTTGCTGGCTTGCACCAGTTCGTCCTGGGCCTGTACCAGTTCCTGCTGAGCCTGCTCGCGCTCCAGTACTTCCTGCTTCAGACGGCTGTTGAGGCGCTCAAGATCCTGGGTTCGCTCCTGCACGCGCTGCTCCAGTTCCTGACGGGCCCGGGTGCTCAGGGCGATGCGGTCGAGGTAGTGACGGCGTCGCTGCATCATCAGGCCGAGGAGCAGAATCAGCACCAGCAGGGCGCCACCACCGATGGCCACCACGGTGCGTACCGAGCGATCGAGCACCACGCGGGGGGCTAGAATGCTGACGCTCCAGCCGGTCTCGTCGAGCACCCTGCTCTGGGTCAGCCAGACATCGGCATCGAGGTGCAGGGGCGGTGGCGATTGGGTCGGATACGGCTGGATGGCGGCGATGGAGGCGCGCTCGGCCTTGTCCAGCGGACGGCTGGCGTGAAACCGCCAGTCCGGTCGCGACGTGAGTATCACCACGCCATTGCCGTCGGTCACCAGTAGCTGTTCCGGGGTATTGCCCCACAGGCTCTCGGTGTGGTCGAGGTCGACCTTGATCACCATCACGCCAATCTTCTGGTTGCCATCGTAAACGGCGGAGGCGAAGTAGTAGCCACGCTTGCCGGAAGTCGTGCCAAGACCGAAGAAGCGTCCCAGGCGGCCAGCCAGGGCTTCCTGGAAGTAGGGCCGGAAGGCGAAGTTGCCACGCACGAAGGTGTCCTGCTGATCCCAGTTGGAGGCAGCCAGGGTTTCCCCGGCGGGGTTCATCAGGTAGATCACGTCGGCACCAGTCTGCTGGCGAACCCGTTTGAGCAGCTGATTGGCCGCGGCCTGGGCCGCTTCGTCTGCCGGCGTCGCGAGGACGGTACGCAGGCCTGGCAAGTCGCCAAGAATCGGTGGCAGTACCTCATAACGGCGCAAGGTGCCCAGCAGGTTGGCCACATACAGGTCGAGGGTCTGACGATTCTGCTCGGTCAGTTCGGCGCGGTAGTAACGCTCGGCGAGGTGCTGCAGCGGCCACAGCAACGGCGCCAGCAGCAGCGCCAGCAGGGCCAGGCTGCGCCAGCGTGGGCGTTTGGGCATGGTGGTGGGAATCGTGTTCATGAAGTAGGCGCCGGGAAGACCCGGGCATTATGAGCGCATAAGCTTTCAGCCGGGTAGCCCGGGTCGAGCCTGCGATGCTTGGCAAGAGCCGTGTATCGCTGCGCTCAACCCAGGCGGCGCAGTGGCGTCAGCGCGGGCTGTTCAGGCATTCCAGCAGGCCGTCCTGCCAGTCCGGCAGGCGTACGCCCCAGTCCTGCTCCAGACGAGTACCGTCCAGGCGCGAATTGAGGGGGCGCTGCGCGGGTGTCGGGTAGTCCGTGGTGGCAATCGGCGCCAGCTGCGCGACGGATCTGCCTTGGGCCTGCAACTGTGCGGCGATGGCTTCGGCGAAACCGAACCAGGAGGTCTCGCCGCGCGCGGTGAAGTGATAGAGACCCCAGGCATTGGTCTGCTGCGTTTGCCAGCGCTCGATCAACTGAGCGGTGGCCGCTGCGATGCTGCCTGCCCAGGTCGGTGCACCAACCTGATCGGCCACTACGCTGAGCTGCGCTCGATCCTGCAGCAGGCGCTGCATGGTCAACAGGAAGTTGCGTCCGTGCAGGGAATACACCCAGCTGGTTCGCAGGATCAGGTGCTTGCCACCGACCGCGGCGATGGCCTGCTCGCCGGCCAGCTTGCTGCGCCCGTAGACGCCCAGCGGATTGGGCGTGTCCTGCTCGTGGTAGGCAGCGGGGTTGCTGCCATCGAACACGTAATCGGTGGAGTAGTGGATCAGCGGCACGTCGAGGTCGGCCGCTTCCTCGGCGAGTACACCGGGAGCGCTGGCATTGATCGCGAAGGCCGCGTCCGGCTCGCTTTCTGCCGCATCGACCGCGGTGTGTGCGGCGGCATTGACGATCAGTTCGGGGCGCAGGTGGCGTACGGCGTCACGAACGCGCCCGGTATCGGCAAGGTCGAGTTGCTCTCTGCCCAGCACGATGAGTTCGTGATGCTGACCAAGCAGCAATTGCAGCTCGCGGCTGACCTGGCCGTGCTGGCCGAGCAGAAGGATCTTCATGGAAACAGCTCGGCGTCGTCGAAGCTCAGGCCCTGCTGATCCTTCGCCGAGAGTTTGGGATCGCCTTGCAGTTGCCAGTCGATGGCCAGCTTGGGATCGTCCCAGCGGATGCAGCGCTCGTGGGCCGGGGCGTAGTAATCGGTGGTCTTGTAGAGGAATTCGGCGAATTCGCTGAGCACCAGAAAACCATGGGCGAAGCCTTCCGGCACCCACATCTGGCGCTTGTTGTCCGCGGAAAGGTAGGCACCGACCCACTGGCCGAAGGTTGGCGACTGGCGACGCAGGTCAACGGCGACGTCATAGACCTCGCCTGCGCTGACGCGCACCAGCTTGCCCTGGGCCTGTTGCACCTGATAGTGCAGGCCGCGCAACACCCCGCGCTGCGAGCGGGAATGGTTGTCCTGCACGAAGGTGGGGTTCAGGCCGGTCGCTTCGGTGAAGGCCTGGGCATTGAAACTCTCGAAGAAGAAGCCCCGCTCATCACCGAACACCTTGGGTTGCAGAATGAGTACATCGGGGATTTCGGTTTGGATGACTTGCATCAATTGTCCTCGGCCAGCCCGAACAGGTACTGGCCATAGCCGGTTTTGCCGAACGCCTTGGCCTGTTGCAGCAGGCGGTCACGATCGATCCAGTCCTGCCCATAGGCGATTTCTTCCAGGCAGGCGACCTTCAGACCCTGGCGGTGCTCGATGGTTTGCACGTATTGCGAGGCTTCCAGCAGGCTGTCGTGGGTGCCGGTGTCGAGCCAGGCGAAGCCACGGCCGAGGCGTTCCACGCGCAGATCGCCGCGCTGCAGGTAAGCGTTGTTGACGTCGGTGATTTCCAGTTCGCCACGTGCCGAGGGTTTCACCGCCTTGGCGATCTCGATCACGTCGTTGTCGTAGAAGTACAGCCCGGTCACCGCATACTGAGAGCGCGGTTGCGCCGGTTTTTCCTCGATGGAAATGGCCTGGCCCTGGGCATCGAACTCGACCACGCCGAAGCGCTCGGGATCGCGGACCCAGTAGCCGAACACGGTGGCGCCCTTGTCCGCTGCGGCGGCACGCAGCAGTTTCTCGGTGAAGTGCTGACCATGGAAGATATTGTCGCCAAGGATCAGGCACACCGAGTCGTCACCGATGAACGACTCGCCAATGATGAAAGCGCGTGCCAGGCCATCCGGCTCGGGCTGTTCGGCGTAGCTCAGTTGCAGGCCGAACTGGCTGCCGTCGCCAAGCATCTTCTGGAACTGCGGCAGGTCATGGGGCGTGGAAATGATCAGGATCTCGCGGATGCCGGCCAGCATCAGCACCGACAGCGGGTAGTAGATCATCGGCTTGTCGTAGATCGGCAGCAACTGCTTGGACACGCCCAGGGTGATCGGGTGCAGACGGGTGCCGGAGCCTCCGGCGAGAATGATGCCTTTCACTGTTGTTGCTCCTTGGGGGCGCCGAGCCGCTCACGCTGATAGCTGCCGTCCTGTACGCGGCGGCACCAGTCGAGGTTGTCCAGGTACCAGCGCACGGTCTTGCGCAGGCCGCTGGGGAAGGTCTCTTGCGGTGTCCAGCCCAGCTCGCGTTCGATCTTGCTGGCGTCGATGGCGTAGCGCAGGTCATGACCGGGGCGGTCGGTGACGAAGGTGATCTGCTCGCGGTAGGAGCCCGCCGCGCGCGGCTGAAGCTCGTCGAGCAGGTCGCAGATGGCATGCACCACGTCGAGGTTCTTCTGCTCGTTGTGGCCGCCGATGTTGTAGGTCTCGCCAACCGCGCCGCGGCTGACCACTTGCAGCAGGGCCCGGGCGTGATCCTCGACGAACAGCCAGTCGCGCACCTGCTGGCCGTTGCCATATACCGGCAGCGGTTTGCCATCCAGGGCATTGAGGATGACCAACGGGATCAGCTTCTCCGGGAAGTGATACGGGCCGTAGTTGTTCGAGCAGTTGGTCAGCAGCACCGGCAAGCCATAGGTGCGCTGCCAGGCGCGCACCAGATGGTCCGAGGCGGCCTTGCTGGCCGAGTAGGGCGAGCTGGGGGCGTAGGGCGTCTGCTCGGTGAACAGATCGTCGACGCCGTGCAGGTCGCCGTACACCTCGTCGGTGGAAATGTGGTGGAAGCGGAATGCCTGACGGCGCTGTTCGTCCAGCCCCAGCCAGTAGGCGCGGGTAGCCTCGAGCAGGGCGTAGGTACCGACGATGTTGGTCTGGATGAACGCCGCCGGGCCGTCGATGGAACGGTCGACGTGGGACTCGGCAGCCAGGTGCATGATGGCGTCCGGCTGAAAGTGCTGCAGGGCATCGGCCACTGCGGCCTGATCGCCGATGTCCGCCTGCACGAAGCGGTAGCGCGGGTCGTTCTCGACCTGCTGGAGGGATTCCAGATTGCCGGCGTAGGTCAGCTTGTCGAGATTGAGCACCTCATGATCGGTATCGTTGATCAGGTGGCGAATCAGCGCGGAGCCGATGAAGCCCGCGCCGCCGGTGACGAGAATGCGCATTGAAGATAGCCCGACGGTAAAAGTGTGAAGTATGCCTGCCCGGCAGGTTTTGCGTACAGCGGGCAAGCCCCGGCCGCTTCCGTGAGCCGGGTGCGGCTGGCGGTTTACAGCCGCGCGCTGGAAAAGGTGTCGCAGGCACTGACCTGGCCACCCTCGAAACCGGTGGTGAACCAGCGCACGCGCTGCTCCGACGTGCCGTGGGTGAAGGAGTCCGGCACCACCCTGCCACGGGCCTGTTGCTGCAGGCGGTCATCGCCGATGGCGTTGGCGGCGTTCAGGGCTTCCTCCAGGTCGCCGGGTTCGAGCCAGTCCAGGCGCCGCTGCGCATGGTGTGCCCAGATACCTGCCAGGCAGTCTGCCTGCAGCTCCTGGCGAACCAGCAGACCGTTGGCACCCTCCAGATTCTCGCCGCGCTGGCGCGCCGCGTTGACCTTGGCGGAGACGCCCAGCAGGGTCTGCACGTGGTGGCCGACCTCGTGAGCGATCACATAGGCCTGGGCGAAGTCGCCAGCCGCGCCGTAGCGCTGCTCCAGATCGCGGAAGAAGCTCAGGTCCAGATAGACCTGCTTGTCGCCCGGGCAATAGAAGGGGCCCACCGCCGAACTGGCGAAGCCGCAAGCGGAGTTCACACCGCCATCGAACAGCACCAGCGTCGGGTCCTGATACTGGCGATTGGCGGACTGGAAGATAGCGCGCCAGGTGTCTTCGGTATCGCCGAGAACCGCCCGCACGAATTGCGACTGTTCGTCATCCGCCGCTGGCTGCTCCGTCTGGCTGGTGGAATAGCCGCCCGACTGGCCAGCCAGTTGGCCGAGAATCTGTAACGGATCCTGGCCCATCAGCAGGCCGACCACCACGACGATGGCGATACCGCCCAGGCCCAGGCCGCGGCCACCGCCAAAGCGCGACCCACCGCTGCCGCGGGCATCCACCACGTTGTCACTGCGTCGTGCTCGTTTCCAGCGCATGGCATTGTCCTTTCAATCAGTTGCCCGGGTAGCTACTGACCACGCTTTCCTCGCCTCGTGCGTCCAGGCCGATGACCTGGTAGGCATCGCGGATGTCGCCGCGCTCCATGCCCGGCGAGCCGGTGGGCATTCCAGGTGCGGCGATGCCGAGCAGATCCGGGCGCTGGCGCAGGGTGAGGATGTCCGCCGCCGGGACATGGCCCTCGACGAATTTGCCGTCGATCACAGCGGTGTGACAGGAGCCCAGGTGCTCGGGCACGCCGAGGCGCTGTTTGACCCTATGCATGTCGGTCTCGACATGGTCGTTGACCTGGAAGCCGTTGGCCTGCAGATGGCTGATCCAGCCCTTGCAGCAACCGCAGTTGGCATCGCGGTGGACGTCGATGGTCGGTGGCTCGGCGGCCTGGGCTATGCCGGCGAACAGGCCGGCCAGCAGAAGCAGTGGGCGCATGCTGGAATCCTCGATTGGGTTGCACGAGCATAGCGCCGCGACGATGCATTTACCTCATTCGATGGCTTCGTAGGGCAACCCCACGTAATTCTCGGCGATGCTGGTGCGGCCCGCCTCGGAGCCGACGAAGTAATCCAGTTCGGTCTGGCGCATGCGCACGGTGAAGGCGTCGGTATCCGGAAAATTGTGCAGCAGCCCGGTCATCCACCAGGAAAACCGCTCGGCCTTCCAGACTCGCCGCAGGCAGATCGCCGAGTAGCGTTCGAGCAGCTCGGTACGGCCTTCGCGGTAAACCTTGAGCAGGATGCGGTACAGCGTGTTGACATCGCTGGCGGCCAGGTTGAGGCCCTTGGCACCGGTCGGCGGCACGATGTGCGCCGCGTCGCCGAGCAAGAACAGGCGACCATACTGCATGGGCTCGACGACGAAGCTGCGCAGCGGGGCGATGCTTTTCTCGATGGACGGGCCTGTCACCAGATTGGCCGCGGTTTCGCCTGGCAGACGCGCTCTGAGCTCGTCCCAGAAACGCTCGTCCGACCAGTCCTCCACCTGCTCCTCGAGCCCCACCTGCACGTAGTAGCGGGTGCGCGTCGCCGAGCGCATGCTGCACAGGGCGAAGCCGCGCGGGTGGCTGGCGTAGATCAGCTCCTCGGCCACCGGCGGGGTGTCGGCGAGGACGCCAAGCCAGCCGAACGGATAGACCCGCTCGAACACCTGCAGGGTTTCGGCGGGAATCGATTGCCGCGACACGCCATGAAAGCCGTCGCAGCCGGCGATGTAGTCGCAGTCGAGGCGCTGCTCGATGCCATCCTTGCGGTAGGTGACGTGGGGCGAACCGTCCTTCAGGTCGTGCAGGCGCACGTCGCTGACTTCGTAGTGAGTGGTTGCGCCGCTGGCTGCACGGGCGTCCATCAGGTCGCGGGTGACTTCGGTCTGGCCGTAGATCATCACCGTCTTGCCGCCGCTCAGGCCCTTGAGATCGATGCGTTCGCGACGGCCGTCGAAGGCCAGCTCGAAACCGTCATGCACCAGCCCCTCTCGATCCATGCGTGCGCCCACGCCAGCTTCGCGCAGCAGATCCACCATGCCCTGTTCGAGCACCCCGGCGCGTATGCGGCCGAGCACGTAGTCGGGCGTTTGCCGTTCGAGAATGACGGTGTCGATGCCCGCCTCGTGCAGTAACTGGCCGAGCAGCAGGCCGGATGGACCGGCTCCGATAATGGCGACGGAGGTTTTCATGGGTTGTCCTCGATATTGTTGTTTGGACCCTTTGTGCTTGTATTTTTGATTGGACTTGGCCGGCGGATAAGGCAAATTCACGTCGTTTACTTGGACTTTCATAAACTCCGTTCGCCTATCGGCCATTTCTTCGAGGAGGGCGCCATGAGCCAGCAGCAGATCGCCGTGCCGGCATTCAAACTGTATGGCGATGCGCTGGAGTGGCCGACCCCCGACCTGCTGCACTGCGAGTCGATTCCCAAACGCAGCCGCCTGCATGACTGGGTGATCGAGCCCCATCGCCATCCGGATCTGCTGCAACTGCTGTATCTGCGCCGTGGCTGGGCGCTGATCGAGGTGGAGGGCGTGCAGTCGCGTATCGAAGAGGCCGCGCTGCAGGTCTTGCCGCCGCTGTGCGTGCATGGTTTCCAGTTTTCCGATGACGTGGACGGCTACGTGCTGACGCTGGCCGCGCCACTGGTAGCGCAACTGGAGGTGCATCTCGGCGCGCAGCATCCGGTTTTCAGCGCACCCGCGCTGTATCCGGCGGGCGGCGATCAGGGCTATCTGGATAGCCTGTTCGACGCCATCGACGGCGAGTACGGGCAGAGCGCACCGGCACGCAACCTGCTGCTGCAGTCGCTGGTCGGCGTGCTGGCGGTCTGGCTAGGGCGCCAGGTGCTGGTGCGCCAGGCCGCTGATCGGCCGGCGCGCGGTGAGCAGCATCTGACCGCCTTCACACGCTTGGTGGAGCTGCATTTCCGTGAGCAACTGTCGATCGAGGAGTACGCCAGGCGCCTCGGCATCACCACGGCGCACCTCAACAGCATGACCCGTCGTTACGCCGGGCAGAGCGCCCAGGCCCTGGTGCATCAACGCCAACTGCTGGAAGCCAAGCGCCTGCTGGTGTATTCGTCGATGACCCTCAGCCAGATCGCCGACGCCCTGCAGTTTTCCGAGCCCGCGTATTTCTCGCGCTTCTTCAAGCGCCTGACCGGCCAGACGCCCAGCGCCTTTCGGCAGCAGCGTTGAGTGGCCTATGCTCAACTGACCTTGGAGGGTCATGCCATGTTGTTCGCCCGTATTTTTCTCGCTGTGCAGATTCTCGTGCTCGCCGGATTCGGCGTGGCGTATTTCCTGCGCCCTCAGGAGATGGGCGCGGTCAGCGGCATGCTGCTGATGGAGGCCGCTGCGGTGACCGATGTGCGGGCCTATTACGGCACCCTGCAAATCGGCGTGGCGGTTTTTCTCGGCCTGGGGCTGTGGCTGCGCGACCTCACCCGACCGGCGCTGATCCTGCTGCTGGTCGTCTACGCCAGCCTGGCGCTGGGGCGCATCGCCGGCCTGTGGCTCGATGGCGGCGCGCAGCAGACGTTCAATCTCTGGGCCGCGCTATTCGAGGTGGTGTCAGCCGCTCTGGCAGGCTGGGCACTGCAGCGCTGGCGAGCGGTATGATGGGGCTTCCTACGAGGGGGGCGAGGGCGTGATGTACAAATCCGGACAGCGAGTACTGGCAGCGTTGCGGCAGATGATCGCGTCTGGCGAGCTGGTGGCCGGCGAGCGTATCGCCGAGATCCCTACCGCCGAACGGTTGCAGGTTTCCCGTACGCCCGTGCGCATCGCCTTTCGCACGCTCGAACAGGAGGGTTTGCTCTGCAAGGCGCCTGGCCGCGGTTACACGGTACGCGCGGTGACCGACGACGATATCGCGGGCGCCGTGGAGGTCCGCGGCGTGCTGGAGGGGCTGGCGGCGCGCCAGGCGGCCGAGCGAGGCCTGTCCGAAGCCATTCGTAGCCGTCTGCATGCCTGCCTGGTGGAAGGCGATCGCCTGTTCGAGAAAGGCCATGTGGTGATGGAGGAGCTGGAGATCTACCACGACCTCAACAAACGCTTTCACCAGGCGATCATCGAAGCCAGCGGCAACAGTGCCATCGCCGTGGCCCTCTCGCGCAACGACCATCTGCCGTTCGCTTCGGTCAGTTCCCTGGCGGTGGATGGCAACGACATGCCGCGCGAATACCGGCGCTTCAGCTTCGCCCATATGCAGCATCACGCCGTCTACGACGCGCTGATCAACGGCCAGGGCGCCCGCGCCGAAGGCATCATGCGCGAGCACGCCAACGCCACGCTGCGTTACGCCCGTACGGTGCAACTGGGGGATTCGAGCGAGACGGCGATGACCGTGTTGCGGCATGGCTGAACCCTGCATTCGCCGCGCACTCGAGGGTGATGCCGAAGCGCTGAGTCGGGTGATCGTGGAGACCCTGCGGCTCAGTAATGCCGAGGATTATCCACCCGAAGTGATCGACCGGGTGGTGGATAATTTCGACGTCGCTGGCGTGCGTGCACTGATGGCCTCGCGGCAGGTATTCGTAGCGCTCGATGAGGCCCGAGTGGTGGCCACTGCGAGCCTGGCGGACGATGTGGTCAGGTCAGTGTTCGTGTTGCCCGAGATGCAGGGCCGTGGTCTGGGCAAGGCGCTGATGAACCATGTCGAAAGCGTGGCGCGTGATGCCGGCGTTCAGCGACTGCTGGTGCCGGCTTCGCTGACGGCCGTGGGCTTCTACTCGGCCCTCGGTTACAGCGTGGTACGTGAAGTCGTCGAAGGTGACGAGCGAACCCTGGTGATGGCCCGCCCGATCGGTGATGGCTGATCGCCCCAGCACGCTGTCGGAGATTCGACTTGGTGGGCTGAAGCCCACCCTACCGTGAGCTCAGGCCGTGGATTCGATTTGGTGGGTTGAAGCCCACCCTGCCGAGGGCTCAGGCCGTGGATTCGATTTGGTGGGTTGAAGCCCACCCTGCCGAGGGCTCAGGCCGTGGATTCGACTTGGTGGGCTGAAGCCCACCCTACCGTGGGCTCAGGCCGTGGATTCGATTTGGTGGGTTGAAGCCCACCCTGCCGAAGGCTCGGGCTGTAGGGTGGGCTTCAGCCCACCATCGCTGGCGGCAGGGATCAGATATCTAGCACCAGCCGCGCGCTCTTCGAGCGTGAGCAGCAGGGCGTGAACTGGTCGTTGGCGGCCTGTTCGTCCTCGGTGAGGAACAGGTCACGATGGTCCGGCTCACCTTCCAGGACGCGGGTCAGACAGGTGCCGCAGATGCCTTGCTCGCAGGACACCGGAATCTCCACGCCGATGCCACGCAGCACCTCCACCACACTGATCCCTTCCGGTACCTGCAGCACATCGCCGCTGCTGGCCAACTGAATCTCGAAGCCCTCCTGAGGCTGGTCATCGGTTTCGGCGCTGAAGTATTCGCGGTGCAGGTTGTCGCCTGCCCAGCCCAGGTTGCGGGCGCTGTCGAGCACATGCTCCATGAAGCCGCCGGGGCCGCACACGTACAGATGGGTTGTCGCCTGCGGCGTGCCGATCAGCGCTGCGCTATCCGGGCGTTTACCGGGGTCGCCTTCATCGAAGTGCAGGTGCACGCGGTCGGCGAACGGCGATTGCCGCAAGCGTTCGACGAAGGCGGCCTGCTGCGCCGAGCGAGCGAAGTAGTGCAGGGTGAAGTCGGCGCCGGTATGGCTCAAGCGTTCGGCCATGCAGAGGATCGGGGTAATGCCGATGCCGCCAGCCATCAGCAGGTGACGGCTGGCATCGTGCTGCAGCGGGAACAGATTGCGCGGCTCGCTGATGCTCAGCCTGACACCTTGCTGCAAGCCATGCATGGCTCTGGATCCACCGCGGGACTCGGCGCTTTGCAATACGGCGATCTGGTAGCGATGACGCTCTTCAGGATGGTTGCACAGCGAGTACTGGCGAATCAGCCCATCGGGAAGGTGTACGTCGATGTGAGCACCCGCGCTGAAGGCCGGCAGGGGGGCATCATCTTCACGGGCCAGGTCGAAGCTGAGAATGTTCTGGGCCTGCTGCTCGATGGATTTGACGACGACGTCGATCATGATGGTTCTCTCACGAAAATTCGCTCCGCTCCCCACATCGGTGGCGAGCGCTACGGGCGGACGAGGTCTCAGCCGACCTGGCGGACGTCGATCTTCTGGGCGGCGCTGGCCTGTTCCTCGTTGATCAGGCGTTCGATGATGCGCCGCGACTGCACGCCGCCGGCGTCGATATTGAGCTTGAGCAACTGGCGCTCGGGCTGCCAGAGCAGGTTGCGCTGCTGCAGTTCGAGCATCTCCAAGTCTTCGCTGAAGATCTTGCCCTGCCCTTCGCGAATGCTGTCGGTGAGGGCCTGGTCCTCGGGCTTGAAGCTGCGTGCCATGCCCCAGAAGTACCAGATCGAGGTATCGCTCTCTGGGGTGATGAAGTCCACCACCACGCTGGCCGCCTTGACCTCCGTGGGTGCCTCGTAGCCGCCATGGCCGGCATGAGCCACACCGACTTCGATCATCACGTGGCTGGGCGGGCTGAAGCGGCAGATCTGCCAGCGGTCCACCGGTACATCCTCGGCCAGGCCATTGCCACGCAGCGCCATGCGCCAGAAAGGCGGGGCCATGATGTTTTCCATATGGCGGCTGGTGATCACTTCATCGCCGCCCACCTTGGTGACGGGTGGGGCCTCGTCGATTTCCTTCTGGCCGATGCTCGACGCGTGCACGTAGGTCTCGTGGGTCAGGTCCATCAGGTTGTCGATCATCAGGCGGTAATCGCAGTTGATGTGAAACAGGCCGCCGCCATATGCCCACTCTGGGTTTTGCGCCCATTCCAGGTGGTGAATGGTGGCCGGATCGGCCAGTTCCTGATCGCCCGTCCACACCCAGATGAAACCGTGGCGCTCCACTGCAGCGAAACGGCGGATGCCCGGGAAGCCACGAACGCGCTGGCCAGGCATTGCCACGGTCTTGCCTTCGCAGCCCATCTCCAGGCCGTGATAGCCGCAGATCAGGTTGCCGTTCTCCACATAGCCGAGCGACAGCGGCGCTCCGCGGTGCGGGCAGAAATCTTCGAGTGCCACGACCTGCGCATCGGCGCCTCGATAAAAGACGATCTTTTCTCCGCAGATCTGCCGGCCGAGGGGCTTTTCGGCGATCTCGTCAGGGGTGCATGCGACATACCAGGCGTTTTTCGGGTACATGAGTGACCTCTATTCTTGTTGGTGTTATTGGATCCAATGGTTGATTTTTAAACAGCCTAATGTCAATGGCCGTTCAGAAAAATAGTTAACAAAACAAACTGTCCGATCATCGAACGTAATATTCAGGTCAGCCAAGTAGGCCGGGTACCGGGTACCCGGTTTTCGGGCATCGCATCGATTCAGAGCCGTCCAAGGGCTTTTTCAGGCAGTTTCCATGGATTGAGATTTGGATCCATTTCTGCGAGTTTGCTGTTCAGCTGTTCCCCATAAAAATAATCAAGGGTTTGCGCTGATGAACCATCCTTTCTCCTTTCTGGACGTCGCTGCCGTGAGCAGCCTCCGCTCGCCTGCACCCGCACGTCACCCGCTCGCGTTCTCCACCTTCGATGCGGGAGGTGCGCAATGAGCGATCTCAGGCAGGTCGTCGACCAGGGGCCGATGCGCGGCTTTCAGTGGGTCGCCATTGGGGTGTGCATCGTCCTCAACATGATCGATGGCTTCGATGTGCTGGTAATGGCCTTCACGGCGTCGTCGGTGGCGGCGGAGTGGCAGCTCAGTGGTGCCGAGATCGGCCTGCTGCTCAGTGCCGGTCTGCTTGGCATGGCGGCCGGTTCGCTGTTCATCGCGCCCTGGGCGGATCGTATTGGCCGGCGCCCGCTGATCCTGCTGTGTCTGGTGGTTTCCGGCACCGGTATGCTGCTGTCGTCTCTGAGCCAGACGCCCACTCAGCTGGCGCTGCTGCGCGGCCTAACGGGTCTGGGTATCGGCGGCATTCTGGCCAGCAGCAACGTGATCGCCAGCGAGTACGCCTGCAAGCGCTGGCGTGGTCTGGCGGTCAGCCTGCAGTCCACCGGCTATGCGCTGGGCGCCACCCTCGGCGGCCTGCTGGCGGTATGGTTGCTGTCGCAATGGGGCTGGCGTTCGGTGTTCTTCGCGGGTGGCCTGATGACCTTCGCGGCCATTCCGCTGGTGCTGCTGTGGCTGCCCGAATCCCTGGATTTCCTGCTGTCCAAGCGGCCAGCGAAGGCGCTGGTACGGGTCAACGCGCTGGCGGTTCGCCTGGGGCAGCCGAGCCTTGCAGCACTGCCGCCGTTGCCGGCGGGGGAGCAGGGCAGAGGTGGATCATTCGCACGCCTGTTCGACCCCGAGCAGCGTCGCAGTACCTTCCTTATCTGGCTACTGTTCTTCCTGGTGATGTTCGGCTTCTACTTCATCATGAGCTGGACGCCCAAGCTGCTCACCTCTTCCGGCCTGTCGGTGCAGCAGGGCGTAACGGGGGGTGTATTGCTGAGCATCGGCGGGATCTTCGGTGCGGCGCTGCTCGGCCTGCTGTCGGCACGCTTCTCCCTGGCCCGGGTGCTGGCGTCGTTCATGCTCATCACCGCGGTGATGCTGGTGGTGTTCACCAGCATCGGCTCGTCGTTCACGGCCGCTCTGTGCATGGGGCTGCTGATCGGCCTGTTTTCCAACGGCTGCGTGGCCGGCCTGTACGCGCTCTCGCCGCTGATCTATGGCGCTTCGGTGCGCGCCACCGGGGTGGGTTGGGCCATCGGTATCGGGCGAGGTGGCGCGATCCTGTCGCCGACCGTAGCTGGTTTCATGCTCGATGGCGGTTGGCAGCCTCTGCAGCTGTACACCTGGTTCGCGCTGGTGTTCGTGGCGGCTGCACTCCTGTTGCTGACCCTGCTGCCCGCGCAGAAAGCCGGCGGGTTGAAGCCTGCGCAAGCGTGATCATCGTGCAGCGCGAGGCGCATGCCTCGCGCTACCACTTTTATCACCACACCCTCGCTGGCCCGCCTTGGGCCAGGCTTCTCGGCTTTGGCGATGAAGGGGGCTGGTGATTCCGGCCCTCTCTGCCTCGTTTCATCGGCCGACATGCTGGTGTCAGCCAGAAGCGTGCTGCTCGACCGATCGACAGATGAGCTTGCCGTCCGGCATGCGCAGGGCTGCATCATCGATCGGCGCGACGCGAGACCTGTCTGGTCTCATCCTTCTCCATGAGTGGTGAGCCGTGCCGAGCGGATGGGGTGGCCTGCTTTATTTGAATATAATTATTGTAATTTGATAATTTATTTCTAATAATCGGCGCGCACTTACCTCCCCATAAGGAAATACCCGTATGAATACCCACATCACTGGCCTGGCCCGGAAGCGGTTGCGCTGGGTCGGCATACTCGCCGCCATGCTGGCTTGGGGCATGGGCGCGATCGAGTTCATCAGCTATGTCGCCATCTGGGTCAGTGACAGGAATGGAATGCTCACCGTCATCCTCAGCGCCTTCGCCAATGGGGTATCACCGCTGCTCGATCCTTTCACCGACGCTGGCGAGGTATGGATCAATCCCGGGCTGATGCTCTCACCGCTGAGTGCGGCACTGATCATCGTCCTCGATGCCCTGCCTCAGGTGCTGGTGGCCTACATGCTGTGGCTGACCGGAGTGTTTTTCCTGCGCCTGTCGAGAGGCGAAACCTGGACCGACCGCAACGTACGCATGCTCTGGATCATCGGCGTGCTGTGCATCATTTCTCCGGCCACATTCCCCATCGCATTGACCTTGCAGAGCCTGGCGCTGTCCATCGATCTGCCCGCGGGAGAGCGCATCGTTCACGTTTCGGCAGGCATGTCTTCCTACGCGGCTTCCGAGGTGGTCAAGGGCATACTGCTCTGTTCGTTTTCCACTATCATGCGCGACGCCAAAGTGCTCAGCGACGAGCAGAGCCAATACATATAGAACAATGAAATGACCATTATCATTCGTCTTGACGTTGTCATGGCCAAACGCAAAATTCGCTCGAAGGAGCTCGCCAGCACCCTGGGAATCACCGAGGCGAATCTGTCGTTGCTGAAAAATGGCAAGGTCAAGGGAATGAAGATGGAAACGCTGGCCAAGCTTTGCGCCGCGCTGGATTGCCAGCCCGGTGACCTGCTGGAATATCAGAAAGACTGAGCCGCCTCGAATCACGGCGCCCTGCGATGCCGGGGGCCTGACTCACGAGGCACGGCTCTTCGTCGCGCAATGGCACTTACATGAATCGATACAGACTCTTCGCGCTGCTATGTCTGCTCGCGCTGGTCAGCGGCTGCGCCAGCAAAATGGATGTGGCGATCAATGCGACCCCCGACCCCGATTACCCTTTCGACCGAAATGCCGCGGTACTGGTGACCACCGCCGACGGTGACGATGAAAATGCTCTCAATGCCCGCTACTACCTGCATGACATGGTCAGCGCATTGAAGGGGGAGGGCTTTCGCAATGTCTTCACCGATCGCACCCGTCCATCCGTCGACACGGCGGCGGACCTGACCTTCACCCTCGATGTCGGCAGCAAGCGCACCCGCTACCGCTATACCGCCAACGATTACGGGCAGGTCACGACGCATACCTCGACCGTCTGCCGGGAAGACAGGAAGAGCAAGAAGAAGGACAAACGCCTCATCTGTACCCATACACCGCAAAGCCACTACGGCGTGGTGGGAACTTCGGAGCGCACCGGTCAGACCACCCGTTCGACATTCACCCTGACGGCCTGGGACCGGCACCTGCGGCGAATCGTGTATCGGCTGCGGGTTACGGCCTACAACGAGAACTGCCAGAACGGCAAGGTCGAAGCCTTTCTGGTGCAGCAGGGCCTGCAGTACCTGAATTTCCACGAACGTATCGAGCAGAAGCGAACGGTCGCGTTGCCTGAAGGCCGCGGCTGCTAACACAGGCCCACGGTCTCGGATGAGCGCTGCATCCTGCGCATCATTGGTCACCACGGCCAGCGATGCGCGAGCACCGACTGGCCTGGTGATGATGGACTCCAATCATGCCGCGTCGCGGGTAGTTGGCTCTCGCCGAGGCCCGTCACCAGAGCGCCAGGGTGTAGTCGATGTGCAGGCGGGTCTGGTTCTCGTCGCGAAACGATGCGGCAGCGGGGAAATCATTGCGGTAGATCGAGTGACGTGCCTTGAGCCCGACGCCCTTGAAGGTGCCGCTTTGAATCACGTAGCCCACTTCCAGCTGCAGTTCCCGCTCCTTGAGGTCGCTGCCGCCGAGGGCGACCAGTTCGATGTTGTCGCCACGCAGATAGCGCAAGCGGGTCTTCAGGCCTGGAATGCCGGCAGTGGCGAAGTCGTGATCGTAGATCGCCTGCCAGGTGCGTTCTTTCGGATTGACGAAGTCCGAGCTCATCGCCATTTCGCTGATCACCATCGACTCCGTGCCGGAAATGTAGGGTTTGGAGCTGTCGCCGCTCTGGTGCATGTAGCCCAGCGTGAAACGATGGCCGTCGATGGCGTAGGCGAATTGCGCCGCCAGGTTGCGGTTGTCGACCTTGCCGGCCCTGGCGCTGCCGTCCTCGCCGCTGTCGAAAGCGCGTAGATCGGTGCTCAATACGCCGGGGCCAACGGGCAGCTCGTGCAGCAGACCAAGGTATTCCTGGCGATACAGTTCGGCGACTTCGGTGTGGTAGGCACGCAGTTTCAGGCGTTGACTGACTTGATAGTCGCCCCCGAAAAATACCGCGTGCGAGCTTTCGGCTGTCGGGTTGAAGCGTCGGTTCGGCGAGGCGACCGTCATCGCCTGGTAGTTGCTGGAGTCGCGGCGGTTGATGCGATCGAGATAGCCAGCGTGCAGCGTCAGGTCGTCGACGTCCATGGACTGCAGATACGCGCCGCGAAATGACTGCGGTAGCAGCCTGGCCGGACTGGCGACGATAGAGGGCAGGAACGGCGAGACATCGCCCACTTTCAATACGCTCTTGCCGGCGCGTACCTTGGCCGTAGGCGCCAGGCGTGAATATTCGTCCGCCGCGCGGCCCGTGCTGGCCGATACCGGCAGCAGCTCGGTGCCGCTGCGCTCAGGCGAGGAGTCCAGCTTGACGCCCAGCAGGCCGGTAACATCCAGGCCGAAGCCGATCTCGCCAGGTGTGTAGCCCGATTCCATCTTCAGGATGAAGCCCTGGGCCCATTCGCGGGCCGCGGATTTTGCCCCGTCATCCTTGTAGTCCCGGTCCATGTAGTAGTTGCGTGTGGTCAGCTTGGCGGTGCTTTCTTCGATGAACCCTTGCGCCACGGCGTTGCCAGCCAGTGCCCAGGGGGCCAACAGAATGCCCAGTAGAGGGACGCCGTAGCGCCAGTGGATAGAAGGCGGAGTCGTGGTGGTATTCACCCGATGGGTCTGCATGTCATTGTCCTTTTATTCTTGTTGTTGGCGCGTTGTGGCGGCAGCCTCTCGGAGGGGCCTGTGCCGGTGCAGGAATGCGTGCCTGCTGGGTGGCGAGAATGGAAAGGCAATGACGGGCGGTCAATGTGCGGTGATCGATAATCGAACGTTAAAATTGTTAATTATTTTTAGTTTTAATCGTTTCCCTTGGGTAAGTGGCTGATTCCTATCCGGTAATCGCTCGAAGCAGCATTCAATGAAGATTACTTTCGTTATTCATTATCTTTGTTAATCTTTTCATGGGTCTTCAAACGACTACCCGTCACGGGCGGTAATCGGCCGTTTTCGGGGGCGGATACAACAACAATAAAATCGAGGTTTATCCATGGACACGCCATCGCGTCGCTCGACGCTGACCGTCACGCTGTGTTTCATCGTCGCGCTCATCGAAGGGCTAGATCTGCAGTCGGCAGGTATCGCTGCCGCCGGAATTCGCCAGGCCTTCGAGCTCGATCAGAAAATGATGGGCTGGATGTTCAGTGCCAGCATCATCGGCCTGCTGCCCGGCGCCTTCTTCGGGGGCTGGCTGGCCGATCGCATCGGTCGCAAGCGAGTGTTGATCGGTGCAGTGATCATCTTCGGCATCTTTTCCCTGTGGACGGCCTATGTCGGCAGTGTCAATGCGCTGCTGCTGGCGCGCTTCATGACCGGCCTGGGCCTTGGTGCGGCATTGCCCAACCTGATCGCGCTGTGTGCCGAGGCCGTCGACGAGCGGCGTCGCGGTACGGCCATCAGCATCATGTACTGCGGTGTTCCTCTGGGGGGTGCGATCGCGGCGGTGGTCGGCATGCTCGGTGGTGAAAGCTGGCAGGCGGTGTTCATCGTCGGCGGCGTGGCGCCGTTGCTGGTAGCGCCCCTGCTGATGGTGCTGCTGCCCGAGTCCCGGGATTTCCGTGAGCAGCGCAAGAGTGCGGTGCCGGTTCGCGAATCCACCCTGCACGCGCTGTTCGGCGAGAACCGTGCGGGTGCGACGCTGGCCCTGTGGGTCAGCTACTTCTTCACCCTCACCGTGATGTACATGCTGCTCAACTGGCTGCCTTCGCTGCTGCTCGAACAGGGTTTCAGCAAGTCCCAGGCCGGCACCATCCAGATGCTGTTCAACATCGGCGGCGCTATGGGGTCGCTGCTGGGCGGGGTATTGCTGGACCGTCGTGGTCGCACTGGCGTGGTCCTGTTCGTCTATGGCGGCGTGCTGGCATCCCTGGCCGGCCTGGGGCTGGCCTCGGGCATGCTGGCCATGGCGATCGCCGGGTTCGCCGCCGGGCTGTTCGTCATTGCCGCACAACTGGTGCTCTACGCACTGGCTCCGCCCACCTATCCGACCTCGGTGCGCGCTACCGGTGTTGGCGCTGCGGTGGCCATAGGTCGTCTGGGTTCGGTATCCGGGCCGTTGGCTGCCGGGCAGATCCTGGCAGCAGGTGCCGGTACCGCCGGCGTATTGCTGGCCGCCTCGCCCGGGCTGGTGATCGCCGCGCTGGTGGTGCTCGGCATGAGTCGTCGACGAGCTGCCGATGCGCCCGTGGTTTCGCCGACTTCCCACTGAGAGGGCCGTGCCGATGAAAAGACTGACAGCTGTACTGGCAATCATCCTGAGCCTGGCAGGCGGCCTGGCCTGCGCCGATGTGAATGCACCGCCGCCGATAAAACTCGAACCCCTGGCGCGTTTCACCGTGAATCTGGAGGCGCCGGTCTGGGAACTGGGCGCCGTTGGCCCGCAAGGCCAGCGGCGAATCATCCCGATCACCAGTGGTCATTTCGAGGGGCCCGGTTTCAAGGGCAAGATCCTCGACAACGGCGCGGACTGGCAACTGGTCGACAGCAATGGCCTGGCCATCATCGATACCCGTTACCTCCTGCAGACCGATGATGGCGCGCTGCTCTATCTGCAGACCAAAGGCTATCGCCATGGGCCAGCCGAGGTATTGCGCAAGGTCGCCAGGGGCGAGCCGGTGGATCCGTCGCAGTACTACTTCCGGGTGACCCTGCAGTTCGAAACCAGTGATCCTAATTACAGCTGGCTCAACGGCATGGTCGGCGTAGGCAGTGCCATGCGCCTGCAGAAGGCCGTGGTCTATGACGCCTTTCTGGTGAAGTGAGTGAAAGGCGCGGTGGCCCTATGGTCGCCGCACTTTTCCACAGGCAATAAAAAACCCGCCGAAGCGGGCTTTTACTGACCAATGCCAACATCCTGTCGGCGCGCCATCCTGGCTATGGTCATGTCGTCCATGACCCTGAGCACGTCCTGTGCTGCAGGTATGGGCATAGATTACGGCGCCGCCTGGGTTGTCACCAGAGCCAACCGGCGCACTGTCGTGTAAGCCTTTCGCTATACCGAATGTCATGTGAGGCCTGGTCGACGGTTTCTTCAGAGACGGCGTGCGTCCTGAGGCGCAGTCGATTCGCCTGATTCCGGCGTCTGCGCTCTGTCGTTGCTGCGGGCATCGATGCGCGCCACGCCGTAGGCGCAAAGCGCCAGAACGGCCGGGCACAAGGCGAGTACGGCGAAGCTCTTGACCACCGGCAGGCCGCTGTTGAGGACATAGGCGCCAAGCAACGGGCCGAGGATCGAGCCGATCTTGCCCACCGAGGCGGCCCAGCCTGCGCCGTTGGCGCGGATGGCACTCGGGTAGAAGATCCCCGCGATGCTGGTGATCCCATAATGGCTGCCCTTGACGAAAATCGCCCCGATCAGACTGAGCACGATGAAGGCGTCGCCCTGCAGGCCGCCTATCCCCAGTACCAGCAGGAAGGGCAGTGACAGCAAGGGATAGATCATCACCGCGTAGGGCCCCTTGCTGTCGACGAAACGCATCAGCGCCAGGCCGGCCATGGCGCCGCTGAACGAGGCGAAGGAGCTTACCCACGACGCCGTGCTCCGGTCGAAGCCGGCGTAGGTGTAGACCAGCGGGCTCCACGACGCGAGAAAGTACATGGCCATGGAGCTGACCCCGAAGCCGAGCCAGATCATCGGGGTTATCCACTTCAGTTTGCCGATGAACAACTGGCCGACCCGGAACGAGCGCTGGCCCAGGTCGATTTCGTCGGCGAGCACGTAGCGGTCGTCCATGCGCAGGTCGATGCTGGGATCGAGACGCTTGAGGATGGCTGCGACCTTCTCCGGCTGACGCTGCTTGCTGACCAGAAAGCGCACCGACTCGGGCAGGGTGAACAGCAGCAGTACGCTGGATGCCAGCGTGGCGACCCCGCCCAGCACGAACACACTCTGCCAGCCGAACCGTGGCGCCAGCCAGACGCTCAGTGGGCCGGCCATGGCGCCACCCAGGCTGAAGCCGACCATGATCACGGTGACCACCGTGGAGCGGTAGCGCCTGGGCATGAATTCGATGTTCAGTGCCCAGCACAGGGGCAGCATGGCGCCAAGCGCGAAACCATTGAAAAAGCGCAGGATGAGCAACGACTCGTAGCTGCTGGCCAGAGCGAACAGCAGGGTCAGGAAGCCGAAGCAGAACGTCGAGAGGATGATGGTCGGGCGGCGCCCGATGCGATCCCCGAGATAACCGAAGAAGAAACCGCCGAGCATCATGCCGAACAGGCCGATGGAGAACACGTTGCCCAACTGCAGCTTGTCCAGACCGATGTCATCGGCCATGTAGGACGCGGTATGCGACTGCATCAGCAGATCGAAGCCGTCGAGAAAGGTGATCAGTATCGAGACGGCGATCACCACGTAGTTGAAGCGTGTCAGCTTGCGGCCCTCGATCAGGGCAGCGACGTCGATGGTGCGTGGCATTGTCATTGTCGTTCTCCACAGGCGGCTCGTCCTGCATGAGCAGGGCGAGCCGAATGATCACCAGAGTTTCATGGTGTAGCCGACGATCAGACGATTCTCGTCCAGGTCCTGGGTCAGGCCGTTGCCCGAGCGGAAGGTGACGTTGCGCCAGCGCACATTGACGCCCTTGAGCGGCCCGCTCTGGACGATGTAGCCAATGTCGGTGTCGCGTTCCCACTCACGGCCGTCGCGTACCGCGCCGCTGTGGATATCGCTGCCGGCGACATAGCGGGTCATGAATGACAGGCCGGGAATGCCCATGCCGGCGAAGTCGTACTCGTAGCGCAACTGCCAGGATTTTTCGTTGATCTTGGTGAAGGGGTTGAAGGTCACCAGATTGGCCACGTAGGGGGTACCCGTGTCGATCACCGGGAACACGCTGTCTCCCGATAGACGCTGGAAACCGGCTGCGAAACGCTGGAAGCCGACGCTCAGGGTGAACATGCCGTTGAAGTTGCGGTTGTCTATCTTGCCCGCCTTGCTGGCGCCGATGTCGCGGCTGTCGAAGTAGCGCAGATCGGTTTTCAGGCTCACGTCGTCGCTCAGCGGCAAGGTATGCACCAGACCGGCGAACTGCTGGCGGTAGATATCGTCCAGTTCGCCATGGTGATAGCGCAGGGTCAGGTTCTTGTTCAGTTGATAGTCGCCGCCGAGCATGTCCAGATGCGAGCTGCTTTGCCCGGCATAGCTGACGTCATCGTTTCCCGATGAGTCGCGGCCATTGGCGTGGGTCAGGCGACCGGCGGTGAAGGTCAGCTTGTCGATTTCCCGAGAGGTGAGCAGGGCGCCGGTGAAGGTCGATGGCAGCAGGCGGGTGTCGCTGTAGTAAGCCAGCGGCAGCACCGGCATCAGGGTGCCGATGCGCAGTTCGCTGTCCGACAGGCGCATCTTGCCGGTCAGGCCCAGCTCGCTGTAATCGTCGACCGGCTCCTGGCTGCTCGGCCCGAATGGCAGCAATCCGGTGCCGCGCCGTTCGCGGCTGGAGTCGAGCTTGATGCCCAGTTCGGCGAGGGCGTCGACGCCAAAGCCGATGCGCCCCTCGCTATAACCGGAGTTGAATTCGGCGATGAAACCCTGGGTCCATTCTTCGGCCTTGGACTGGGCGGTAGCGCTTTGCCGGAAATCACGGTTCAGGTAGAAGTTGCGGGTAGTCACGCTGGCCGTGCTGTCTTCGATGAAGTCGGCGTTGGCCGCAAGCGTGGTCGCTAGCAGCGTGGCGGTGGCAAGGCACGAGGCTGGGCGTGAAAGCGTCATGTTCCTGATCATTGTTGTTGGTCTCCAGGACATTCATAGGGGACGAATCGCGGGCGTGAGCGCCCCCGGCCGCGCAATCGGGCGCGGTTGGGAGGGCGGTGGCGGGTTGCTGCCGGGTAAGGCCGGCGTCAGCTCAGGTCTGTGAAGCTGCCGACAGCGGGGGAGCGGGTGGTTCCTTGTCGACGATGCGCCCGACGATGAATGCGCACAGCGCCAGTACAGCGGGGCAGATGGCCAGAATCAGGAAGCTCTTGACCACCGGCAGGCCACTATTGAGGACGTAGGCACCCAGCAGCGGGCCAAGGATCGAGCCGATCTTGGCGATCGATGTGGCCCAGCCAGCACCATTGGCGCGGATGGCGCTGGGGTAGAAGATCCCGGCGATGCTGAGGATGCCGTAATGGCTACCCTTGACGAACACCGCACCGACCAAGCTGAGAATCAGGAAGGCGCTGCCCTGCATGCCGGTGATGCCGAGAACCAGCAGGAACGGCAGGGCCAGTAACGGATAGATCATCACCGCGTAGGGGCCGCGGGTATCGACGAAGCGCATCATCGCCAGGCCCGCCATGGCGCCGGCGAACGAGGCGATCGAACTGACCCACGACGCGGTGGCCCGGTCGAAGCCGGCGTAGGTGTAGACCAGCGGGCTCCACGAGGCGAGGAAGTACATGGCCATGGAACTGGCTGAGTAGCCTATCCAGATCATCGGCGTGATCCACTTCAGTTTGCCGATGAACAGCTGGCTGACGCGAAAATTCCTGGTGCCCACGTCGATCTCGTCAAGTAGCACGAAGCGGTCATCGGGGCGCACGTCGAAACCGGGATCCAGGCGTTTGAGAATATGCGCGATCTTTTCCGGCTCGCGACGCTTGGTGGTCAGGAAACGTACCGACTCGGGCAGGGTGAACAGTAGCAACGCGCTGGCCAGCAGCGTCAGCAGGCCGCCGAAGATGAACACGCCCTGCCAGCCAATGTGCGGTGCCAGCCACACGGTCAGCGGGCCTGCCATGGCGCTGCCGAGGCTGAAGCCGACCATGATGATGGTCACTACCGTCGAGCGGTAGCGCTTGGGCACGAACTCGATGTTCAGCGCCCAGCACAGTGGCAGCATCGCGCCCAGGGCGAAACCGTTGCAGAAGCGCAGCACCATCAGTGACTCGTAGCTGTTGGCCAGGGCGAACAGCAGGGTCAGAACGCCGAAGGAAACGGTGGAAAAGATGATGGTCGGGCGGCGGCCGATACGGTCCCCCAGGTAACCGAAGAAGAACCCGCCGAGCATCATGCCGAACAGGCCGACGGAGAAGATCTCGCCAAGCTGGATCTTGTTCAGGCCGACTTCGTCGGCGATGTAGGAGGCGGTGTGCGACAGCACCAGCAGGTCGAAACCGTCGAGAAAGGTGATCAGCACCGATACCGCGATCACCACGTAATTGAAGCGTGTCAGCTTGCGGCCCTCGATCAGGGCGGCGACATCGATTGTGCGTGGTTGTGACATTGTTGTTCTCCACAGCGCTACGATTTTCTTGTTTTAAGGCCCGGCAGCCAGGCCGCCGGGCGTCAGCCGTTACTGCAGGTTGAAACTCAGGCGTTCGCCAAGGGCGGCCGCCGCAACGTCAGCGACCCTGCCCTGTGAGCCCGCCAGGTCAAGGGCATGCGCGGCCGCGGCGCCCATGGCGATGCAGGGCCCCATGACCCGTATGCTCGACAACGCAGCCGCATCGGCGTCCACGCAGCGTCCGGCGACCACCAGGTTGTCGCTGCCTTCCGGCAGCAGGCTGCGCAGCGGCACACTGTGCACATGATCATCGGCGAAGGGCTCCCACTGGTAGCCTTTTGCATCGCCGTGCAGCTCCACCGGCCATGAGGTCAGTGCGACCGCATCGGCAAAGCGCGTCGCCGTCCGTACCTCGTCGGTGGTCAGATGGTGCTGGCCGACTATCCAGCGGGTCTGGCGGATGCCTGGCAGGGCGTAGGCACGAACCCGTGCCTGGCCATACACCTCGGGGTACTCGGTCTTCAGGAAGGCGATCACCTTGTCCACCTGCTGGCGTCCCTCGATGGCCACGTGGGACGCGGCGACGGGGTCCAGGGGCGTCTCGATATGGGTCATGTTGAAGGCTGCGGTGCCGCGTCCGGGGAACTGGAAGAACAGGCCGTCGTCACGCTCGATGCCATAGTCCCTGGCTCGGGTCTTGACTCGCTCGGTGAACGCTTCGCGGCTCGGCAGGTGGGTTTCGTCGATGTGCTCCATGACGAACATCTGCGTGCCGTAGATCGGCGTGTCGGGTTCGCGGCAGGCGAAGCCGGCATTCCAGGTCAGCGCGGCATCGCCACTGGCATCGATGAAGCCGTCTGCATCGACGTGCACATCGCCATAGCGGGTGGCCAGCTGTACCTGGCAGACCCGATTGCCTTCACGCACCACATCGCGCAGCACCGCACCGAGTACCACGGTGATGCCGGCGTCGAGGATCTGCTGGCCGATCCAGCGGCCCAGGGCCACTTCGTCGTAGTAGACGACGGTGGTCAGCGGGCCGACCTTGTGGTGCAGGTCACCGCTGGCACCGAGGTCCTGCAGGATGCCGTCGGCGATGCCGTGGGTCAGCTGTCGGCGGTTCGGGCCGTTCGAGAACAGCCCGCAGAAGGTGCCGATGATCGAGCCGACAGCCTGGCCGCCAAGCATCGGCAGGGCGTCGAACAGCACCACACGCTTGCCCAGGCGGGCCGCTTCGAGGGCGGCCGATACACCGGAAATACCGGCACCGGCGATGCAGATGTCGGCCTTCAGGCGCTGGGCCTGAGGGGCGTTGTCACGGCGAACCGTGCGAATGATATGAGCCATGGATATCTACTCTTGCGCTGAAAGAAGTGCGGCCGAGCCCGTCACCTGGCCAGTGCAGGTGGTGACAAGGGCTGACGGGTGGGGTGGCGGCGGAGCTTCAGGGCTCCGGGCTGGCACCTTGTGGTGCCTGGGGTGTTCGCTGGGGACTGCGCTGGCGCGGGGTGACCTGCACGGTACCGGCGTCGGCATCTACCCGTACCCAGTCGCCGGTGCGGATGCGCCACAGGGGGTCGTCGTCGAATTCGGTCAGTGCCGGTGCGTGTACCACCACGGCGCCGAGGGCCATCTTCGCGGTCATCTCGTTGAACAGCATGGCGCCTGGGGCCACCCCGGCGAGGCGTGCGATATGGAACTGCGACGACCACCCCGAGGAGCCTTTGGCGCCGGGGAACACCAGTACCTTGCCGGCGAAGCTGATACCCCTGAGTTCATGGCGGGTCTCGATCACGGTGCCGCTGCGCGGGTCGATGCCACCCCAGCCGGATATGCGATCACGGGTTACCAGGGCCTCGCCCTCGAAGACCCCGCCGACCACCCTGCGGCCCTTGAGCGTGAAGGAATCGGTCATTGCAGCACTCCTCTCCAGCGGCCTTCGATGGCTGCCTGTACACAGTCGGCCGTGCTGCCGAACCAGGCTTCGATGCCCATGATCGCCGGCAGGTAGTGGGCCTGTTTGGCCGAGTCCACTGCCGCCACTCGGGTACCTTTGGGGATCACCTTGCCGATGGCCGAGCAGGTGTCGGTCATCAGGTGGCCGCCAGCCGCTTCGATGATGCGCGTGTAGCCGGCCTGATCGGCGAGGTGCTTGATCGACGCCGCCGTGAATATCCACAGCTCGGTGTTGGCGCTCAGACGCTGGCCTTCGAGCAACTGGCAGACCTCCCAGATCTGTTCCAGGCTGTAGTGCGGGCAGCCGAGCATGACGAAATCCACCTCGGCGTTGCGCGCGGTGATGTTGACCTGCTCGTAGGCCCAGCGCCGCTCCGCCTCGCCGAAGTGCAGCACGGACCCGATCTGGCTGGTGCCGAAGGCTTCCTCGCGGGTGCGGGCTTCCGGGGTGACGCCGACCAAGTGATACATCTCCACTCCGCCGCTGGAAGCGGCCGCCGCGCCGAAGTGCTTGAGCCGTGCCAGATTGGGCTGGTGGCTCAGGCCCTCGATCACCGGGATACGGTCCTGCACCTGTTCGCCGACCCAGTAGCCGAGCAGGCCCCAGTCGGCAGTGCTGCTGACGTCGATGTCGAGCTGGATCAGGTGGTTGCCACGGCGGTTGTCATCGATATGCAGGCCCCAGTAGGGAATCTTGCCGGTGAGCATGGCCGCCCCGGTGCTTTCTCGGCCCTCGGCGTTGGTGCGCGCGCCGAGCACCGAGTTGATGTAGATCACCGCCGAGGATTCCATCCAGGCGCAGTGCTCGCCCTTCACCGGCACGTTGCCGACCTGATAGGGCGTGCAGGTGTTGAGTGGCTGCACGCCCAGGCCGCTGCTATAGGCCTGGCCCCGTTCGTAGATGCGTACCACATCCTCGCCGACGCCTTGCCGGGCCGCCTGTCTGGGGTCGATGCCCTGCTGCAGGTGGCTGCTGAATACCTTGACCCTGGGTATCTGCACGACCTGCACACTATCCAGATTGAACTCGCTGAACACCGCATCCATGCCGCCGTGACGGTCGCCGTACTGACGCAGGAAGGGCGTCGTGGCGCCGATGGTGCCGGCGACGTTGTGGGTATCCACCAGGCACTCGGCACCCAGGGCTTCGCCGTAGCGCACCAGCAGGTCCATGGCCTTGCTCACCGCCGGACCTTCGGCGCCGTCGAGCATGGCTTTTTCATCGTCGCGCAGTCTCATTGTCCGCCCTCCCGGCGATCGCTGATATCCACAGGCTTGATCAGCACGGCGCCATGTTCCATGCCCTTGACCGCGCCCCGATAGATATCCAGCCAGCCGCCGCCGAACTGCGCCGGCTGGGCCTGCCAGCGTTCGCCGCGGGCCTGCAGCTCGGCGGGTTCGATCCGTGCGTCGAGGCGGTTGTCATCCAGATCGATGTCGATGATGTCGCCATCGATCACCAGTGCCAGGGGGCCGCCGACGGCCGATTCCGGAGCCACTTCGGCCACTACCAGGCCCTTGCAGACCAGGCCGGAGAGGTGCCCGTCGGTAAGCATCGCCACCTTGTCACCGAGACCAGCGCCATCGATGGCGAACACCACCCGTGATGCGCCGCCCCCCATGGCCGGGCCGCCGCGTACTCCGGCACCGCGCATCACCACCACATGGCCGGGCTGGATGCGCCCGTCCTGCAATGCCGCGATGGCATCGGCAGCGCGTTCGAAACAGATGGCCGGACCACTGAAACGCCGCATCTTGCTCGGGTCGATGCCGTATTTGACGATACCGGCCTGGGGCGCGATGTTGCCGCGCAGCATGACGATCGCCGGCTGGGTGGCGAACGGTCGCTGCAGTGGCCGGATAACCTGATCGTCGGCGACGGTCACCTCTCTCAGGTTGTCGCTCAGGGTCTTTCCGGTGACGGTCAAGGCGTTGCCATGCAGCAGCGGCTCGAGGCGCTTGAGCAAGGCGCGGCCACCACCAGCCGCCTCCATCTGTTCGATACTGTGCTCGCCCATGGGCCTCACGCCGACCAGCACCGGTACCCGGTTGCCCAGTTCGCGGAACAGGCCGTAGATGTCGACATCGATGCCTCCCTCCGCGGCCACTGCCTGCAGGTGCTTGATGCAATTCACCGAGCCGCCGGCGGCCAGCACCACGCTGACCGCATTGGCGAAGGCGCCTGGGCTGAGAATGTCGCGCGGCTTGAGGTCCTCTTCGACCATGGCCACGATGCGCTGCCCGGCCTGGCGCACGAAGTCGAACATCTGCGGGCTGTTGGCGGCGATCGGCGAACTGCCCGGCAGAGCCATGCCCAGTGCTTCGCAGACCAGATGCATGGAGTTGGCGGTGCCCATGCCCGAACACACGCCCGGGCCCTTGATGGCATTGCGCGCCATGCCCACCAGTTCCTCCACCGGCAGTTTGCCGGTGACCGCGTGCATGGAACCGATGAAGACGTCTTCGATATCGACGTGGCGGCCGTTGTATTCACCGCTGGGCTGGTAGCCGCAAACCACCACCAGTGTCGGGATGTTCAGGCGAGCGGCGGCCATCAACTGACCGGGCACCGTCTTGTCGCAAGAGGCCAGGCAGATCATGCCGTCGAGCTGGGCACCTTCGACCGCCACCTCGATGTCATTGGTGATCAGATCGCGGGCGGCCAGCATGTAGGCGCCGCCAGCGCCGGCACCGGTGATGAAGTCGCTCGGTGCAGCGGTACGAATCTCGAAGGGCAGGGCGCCCGCGTCGCGGATCGATCGCTTGATCTCGGCGGCGATGCCATCCAGATGGCTGAAGCAGATGGCCAGGTTGGACGAGGAGTTGACGATGGCGATCTTCGGCTTCTCCAGTTCGCTCTCGTCGATCCCCAGGGCCCGCCACTGGGCGGCGCGTACTGCCCACAGATAGGAGCCATAGGGAAAGTTGCTGCGTAGCTTTCTGGGCATTGTGTGCTCCATTTTTTCTTATTGTTGACCGCCAGGCCGTGGTTCACGGGTGTCTTGTGGCGAGTCTAGGGGCGGGCCTAGAATCCGCAAACCTAATTTCGCTTATATGTGAAATCCAAAATATGGATATCAAAGACGTCGACCTCAACCTGCTGAAGATCTTCGATGCCCTGCGCCGCAAGCAGAGCGTGACCCAGGCCGGAGATCTCATGGGGCTCAGCCAGCCGGCCATGAGCTTCGCTCTGTCCAAGCTGCGTATCCTGTTCGACGACCCCCTGTTCGTGCGCACGTCACGGGGCATGCAGCCCACGGCAAGGGCTCTGCAGATCGCCGAGCCGGTGCAGCGCATCCTCGAACTGGTGAGCAGCGAGGTGCTGCCTTCTTCGGGCTTCGTTGCCGAGCATTCCGAGCGCAAGCTGGTGCTGTGCATGTCCGACATCGGCGAAATGGTGTTCCTGCCACGCCTGATGCGGGTGCTCGACGAACGTGCGCCGGGGCTGCGCATCCGGACCCTGGCGCTGTCCTCCGAGCAACTGGAGGAGGGGCTGGACGCTGGCGACGTGGACGCGGCCATCGGCTACTTCCCGCGTCTGCTCAACTCATCGATTCGCAACCGCGCGTTGTACAGCCACAGCTTCGTGTGCATCGTTCGTGAGGATCATCCGCAGATCGGCGAGCGTTTGAGTGCCGAGCAGTATCAGGCTGCCGATCACGTTGCGGTGCAGGCCGACGGCCGTGGCATGGGCGTGCTGGATCGCGAGCTGGCCATGCGTGGGGTGACCCGGCGAGTGCGCTTCAGCCTGCCGCGTTTCATGGGCGTGCCGTTTCTGGTGGCCGAGTCCGACATGATCGCCACGGTGCCCCTGGCCGTGGGTCGACGGTTCGCCGAGATCGCCCGAGTACGCCTGGTGGCGCTGCCCTGGGACATCACCGGCTACGACATCCACCTGCACTGGCACACCCGCTTTCATCACGATCCGGCCAACCGCTGGTTACGCGAAACCCTGGCCGACCTGCTGGCTGACTTCCCGGCACGGAGTCCGCTGCAGCGATTTGATGATCTTGATTAATAGTTAATTGACATAACTATTTTTCAGGGCTAGCTTCTGCTCATCGACAACAGACAACAAGAGAGCAATTCGATGAGCAAGTACGAAGGCCGCTGGCAAACCGTCAAGGTCGATGTCGAAGAAGGCATCGCCTGGGTCACCCTCAATCGTCCTGAAAAACGCAACGCCATGAGCCCGACCCTCAATCGCGAGATGGTCGAGATTCTCGAGGTGCTGGAACAGGATGCCGAGGCTCGCGTGCTGGTGCTTACCGGTGCCGGCGAGTCCTGGACCGCGGGCATGGACCTCAAGGAATACTTCCGCGAAGTGGACGCTGGCCCGGAAATCCTTCAGGAGAAGATCCGTCGCGAAGCCTCGCAATGGCAATGGCGCCTGCTGCGCTTTTACGCCAAGCCGACCATCGCCATGGTCAATGGCTGGTGCTTCGGAGGCGGTTTCAGCCCGCTGGTGGCCTGTGACCTGGCGATCTGCGCCGACGAAGCCACCTTCGGTCTGTCGGAGATCAACTGGGGCATCCCGCCGGGCAATCTGGTGAGCAAGGCGATGGCCGACACCGTGGGCCATCGTCAGTCGCTGTACTACATCATGACCGGCAAGACCTTCGGTGGTCAGAAAGCCGCCGAGATGGGGCTGGTCAACGAGAGCGTGCCTCTGGCGCAACTGCGTGAAACCACCCTGGAGCTGGCGCGCAACCTGCTGGAGAAGAACCCGGTGGTGCTGCGCGCGGCCAAGCATGGCTTCAAGCGCTGCCGCGAGCTGACCTGGGAGCAGAACGAAGATTACCTGTACGCCAAGCTCGATCAGTCGCGTCTGCTCGACGAGGAGGGTGGCCGCGAGCAGGGCATGAAGCAGTTCCTCGACGACAAGAGCATCAAGCCCGGCCTGCAGGCCTACAAGCGCTGATCGCTGTGCCTTGCTTCAGGTGGCGCTGGCGACAGCGCCGCAGTGTTGCCGACACAGGCAGCTCCCGATAAAGACAATAAGAGGAATCATCATGCTGGACGTGCCCCTGCTGATCGGCGGCCAATCGTGCCCCGCCGGTGATGGACGAACCTTCGAGCGCCGCAACCCGGTGACCGGTGGCGTGGTTTCGCGTGTCGCTGCCGCCACGCTGGAGGATGCCGACGCGGCGGTTGCCGCGGCCCAGGCTGCCTTTCCCGCCTGGGCTGCGCTGGCCCCCAACGAGCGGCGTACACGCCTGCTCAAGGCGGCCGAGCAGATGCAGGCACGGGCCGGCGAGTTCATCGCCGCCGCCGGGGAAACCGGGGCGATGGCCAACTGGTACGGTTTCAACGTGCACCTGGCGTCCAACATGCTGCGCGAGGCGGCGTCGCTGACCACGCAGATCAACGGCGAGGTGATTCCCTCCGACGTCCCCGGCAGTTTCGCCATGGCCTTGCGGCAACCCTGTGGCGTGGTGCTTGGCATCGCGCCCTGGAACGCGCCGGTGATTCTCGCCACCCGCGCCATCGCCATGCCGCTGGCTTGCGGCAATACCGTGGTGCTCAAGGCATCCGAGCTGAGCCCGGCGGTGCATCGGCTGATCGGCCAGGTGCTGCAGGATGCCGGCCTGGGTGATGGCGTGGTCAACGTGATCAGCAACGCGCCGGCCGATGCCGCGGCGATCGTCGAGCGGCTGATCGCCAACCCGGCGGTGCGACGGGTCAACTTCACCGGCTCGACCAAGGTCGGGCGCATCGTCGGTGAGCTCTCGGCACGTCACCTCAAGCCGGCACTGCTGGAGCTCGGTGGCAAGGCTCCCTTGCTGGTGCTCGATGACGCCGATCTGGATGCCGCCGTCGACGCCGCGGCGTTCGGTGCCTACTTCAACCAGGGGCAGATCTGCATGTCCACCGAACGGCTGCTGGTGGATGCCCGGGTTGCCGATGCCTTCGTGGCCAAGCTGGCCGAGAAGATCGCCACCTTGCGGGCCGGTGACCCGGCCGACAGCGCTTCGGTGCTGGGTTCGCTGGTCGACGTGTCGGCAGGCGAGCGTATCAAGGCATTGGTCGACGATGCCGTCAGCAAGGGCGCGCGCCTGGTCGCGGGCGGTCAGGTCGAAGGCAGCATCATGCAGGCCACGCTGCTCGACGGGGTGACCCCGGCGATGCGTCTGTATGCCGAAGAGTCCTTTGGCCCGGTTGCCGTGGTGCTACGCGGTGACGGCGACGAGGATCTGCTGCGCCTGGCCAACGACTCCGAGTTCGGGCTGTCGGCGGCGATCTTCAGCCGTGACACCAGCCGAGCGCTGGCGCTGGCGCAGCGCGTCGAGTCGGGCATCTGCCATATCAATGGGCCGACCGTGCACGACGAGGCGCAAATGCCCTTCGGTGGCGTCAAGTCCAGCGGCTACGGCAGCTTCGGCGGCAGATCGGCGATCGAGCAGTTCACCCAACTGCGCTGGGTCACCCTGCAGAACGGCCCGCGGCACTATCCCATTTAGCCGCGGCCGGTCCAATACCGTACCTGCCTGGCTGCGTCTGCCTGCCGTCCTTTCAGCGGGGCGGCGGCGCGACAGAAGAAAACAAGAACAACAGTGGCGGACCGATCCGCCCGAATGGAGAAACGCAAGGTGAACTCCGATATCAGACCGCGTTATCGCCAGGTTTCCATCGGCCATCCGGCCGTGGAAGTCAGTGAGCGCAAGGGCATTCTCCACATGCGTTCGCTGGAGCCGTTGGCGCCGCTACCCGAGCGCCTGCTCGATCGTCTGCTGCACTGGGCCGAGGTGCGCCCGCAGCAGACCTTCCTGGCCGTGCGCGACAGTGCGGGTGCCTGGCAGCACACCAGCTATGCACAGATGCTCGGCCAGGTGCGCGCCATCGCGCAAAGCCTGCTGGGCTTCGGCCTGAGCGCCGAACGGCCGCTGGCGATCCTCTCCGGCAATGGCCTGGAACATCTGCAGATCGCCCTCGGCGCGATGTACGCGGGCATCCCCTATTGCCCGGTATCGCCGGCCTACTCGCTGCTCTCCCAGGACTACGCCAAGCTGCGCCACGTCTGCGATCTGCTGCGCCCCGGGCTGGTGTTCATCGCCGATAGCCAGCCGTTCCAGCGCGCCATCGAAGCGGTGATCCCAGGCGATGTGCCGGTGATTGCCGTACGCGGTGAAGTCCACGGCCGGCATTGCCTCCGCTTCGCCAGCCTGCTGGAACAGCCAGGTGGTGCCGAAGCCGAGGCGGCATTCGCGGCCACCGGGCCGGACAGCATCGCCAAGTTTCTCTTCACCTCCGGTTCGACCAAGCTGCCCAAGGCGGTGGTCACCACCCAGCGCATGCTCTGCGCCAATCAGCAGATGCTCCTGCAGACCTTTCCGGTGTTCGGCGAAGAGCCACCGATACTGGTCGACTGGCTACCCTGGAACCACACCTTCGGTGGCAGCCATAACCTGGGTATCGTGCTCTACAACGGCGGCACCTTCTACCTCGACGAAGGCAAGCCCACGCCCCAGGGCATGGCCGAAACCCTGCGCAACCTGCGAGAGATTTCGCCCACTGCCTACCTCACCGTACCCAAGGGCTGGGAAGAGCTGGTCAGTGCACTGGAACAGGACGCCGCCCTGCGCGAGACCTTCTTCGCCCGCATCAAACTGTTCTTCTTCGCCGCTGCCGGGCTGTCGCAGAGTGTCTGGGACCGCCTCGATCGGGTCGCCGAGCAGCACTGTGGCGAACGTATCCGCATGATGGCCGGGCTGGGCATGACCGAGGCCGCGCCGTCCTGCACCTTCACCACCGGACCGCTGTCCATGGCCGGCTACATCGGCCTGCCGGCGCCGGGCTGTGAAGTGCGTCTGGTACCGGCTGACGGCAAGCTGGAAGGTCGTTTCCGCGGGCCGCACATCATGCCCGGCTACTGGCGTGCTCCGCAGCAGAGCGAGGAGGTGTTCGACGAGGAAGGGTTCTACTGTTCCGGTGACGCCCTCAAGCTGGCCGATCCGGCAGATCCGCAGCTCGGCCTGATGTTCGACGGGCGTATCGCCGAAGACTTCAAGCTGTCTTCCGGGGTGTTCGTCAGCGTCGGCCCGTTGCGTAACCGCGCGGTGCTCGAAGGCTCGCCCTACGTGCAGGACGTGGTGGTCGCCGCGCCGGATCGCGAATGCCTGGGGCTGCTGGTGTTCCCGCGCCTGCACGAGTGCCGGCAGCTGGCCGGGCTGGATGCCGCTGCCAGCGATGCCGAGGTGCTGGCCAGTGCCGGGGTGCGCGACTGGTTCGCCGGCTGGCTGCAGCGTCTCAACCGTGAAGCGACCGGTAATGCCACGCGTCTGGAGTGGCTCGCGCTGATGGACCAGGCGCCTTCCATCGACCGTGGCGAGATCACCGACAAGGGCTCGCTCAACCAACGTGCCGTATTGCAGTGGCGTGCCGATAAGGTCGAAGCGCTGTATCGCGGGCAGGACGATTCGATCCTGCGGGCCGAGACGGGTTCGTGAACGGCGGGCAGTTCACCGGCTTCGACGATGTCGCGATCATCGAGGCGGTGCGCACGCCCTGGGTCGACCTCAATGGGGCGCTGGCCCAGGTCTCGCCCATCGATCTGGGCATCAAGGTCGGGCGCGCCGTGCTGGCACGAGCAGGTCTCGAGCCAGGCGCGGTAGACAGCGTGCTGGCCGGCTGCATGGCCCAGGCCAGTTTCGACGCCTACCTGCTGCCAAGGCATGTCGGGCTCTACAGTGGCGTGCCACGACAGGTGCCCGCTCTGGCCGTGCAGCGGATCTGCGGCACCGGCCTGGAGCTGTTGCGCCAGGCCGGCACGCAGTTGCGTGACGGCGTGCAACTGGCACTGTGCGTGGGCGCCGAGTCCATGTCGCGCAACCCCATCGTCGCCTATGCACACCGCGCAGGGTTTCGCCTTGGCGCAGCGGTGGAGTTCAAGGATTTCCTCTGGGAGGCCCTTTACGACCCGGCCCCGGGCGTGGACATGATCGCCACCGCAGAACGCCTGGCCCATGACTATGGCATCAGCCGCGAGCAGGTGGATGCCTATGCGCTGAGCAGTCACCAGCGAGCCCTGCAGGCTCGCGACGGTGGCTGGCTGGCCGAAGAGATCGTCGCCGTCGGCAATGAGCGCTTTGAACTGGATGGCTATCAGACGCGCGGCATTCAACTGCCCAGGCGGGTTGCCGACGTGGCGCAGGATAGTCATCCACGGCCTACCGATGCCGAGGCGCTGGCCCGCTTGAACGCCATTCATCCCAACGGTGTGCAGACCGCTGGCAACAGCTGCGCGGTGGTCGATGGCGCGGCGGCGGCCCTGGTCGGCCGCGCGTGCGACTGCACGCGCTCGCCTCTGGCGCTGCTGCGCGCTGCCAGCGTGATCGGCGTGGCGCCGGAGAGCATGGGCATCGGCCCCGCGCCCGCCATCCAGCTATTGCTGAAGCGCAGCGGCCTGAGGCTCGATGAGATCGGTATGCTGGAAATCAACGAGGCTCAGGGCGCCCAGGTACTAGCGGTCAGTCAGGTGCTGGAGCTGGATCCTTCGCGTCTGAATCAACGCGGCGGCTCCATCGCTCTTGGCCACCCACTGGCCGCTACCGGCCTGCGTTTGGTGATGACCCTGGCACGGCAGTTGCGCGACGCCAATCTACGTTACGGCATCGCCGCTGCCTGCATTGGTGGTGGACAGGGCATGGCGCTGCTGATCGAGAACCCAGGCTATCGGCCTTGAGGTTTCAACCGGTACTTTGCGAGGTGCTTCATGTGGCATTACCAAGCGCCTCTGCGCGATATGCAATTCGTTCTCGAACACTGGCTGCAGGCACCTGCGGCCTGGGCCGAGCTGCCGTCTTTCGCTGACGTCGATCTGCCGTTGGCGCTGCAGGTGCTGGAGGAAGCCGGGCGCTTCAGTTCAGGCGTGCTGGCGCCCCTGAACGGCAGCGGTGATCGTCAGGGTTGCCGCTGGCACGATGGCGAGGTGAGCACGCCCGAGGGATTCGCAGACGCCTACCGCGCATTCGTGGAGGGCGGTTGGCCGGCGCTGGCCTGTGCCCCCGCCCATGGTGGCCAGGGCTTGCCGCAGTTGCTCGACGCAGCGCTGCAGGAAATGCTCTACGCCAGCAACCACGCCTGGGCCATGTACACCGGCATCGCCCATGGTGCCTACCTGTGTCTGCAGGCCCACGCGCCGGAGGGCATCAAGGCACGCTATCTGGAAGCCATCGTATCCGGGCAGGCGCTGCCGACCATGTGCCTGACCGAGCCGCAGGCCGGCAGTGATGTCGGCTTGCTGCGTTGCCGAGCCGAAGCCCATGCGGATGGCAGTTACCGGATCACCGGCAGCAAGCTGTTCATCTCCGGCGGCGAGCACGACCTGACCGACGATATCCTGCATCTGGTGCTGGCCCGGCTGCCGGATGCGTCAGCCGGCAGCCGAGGCATTTCGCTGTTTCTGGTGCCCAAGTACCTGGAGGATGGCCAGCGCAATGCCCTGCGTTGTGACGGCATCGAGCACAAGATGGGCATCAAGGGCAGCGCCACCTGTTCGCTGAATTTCGACGGCGCCCAGGGGTGGTTGATCGGTGAGGCGCATCGCGGGCTGGCGGCGATCTTCGTGATGATGAACTCGGCGCGCCTGCACGTCGGTCTGCAGGGCCTTGGGCATGCCGAGGCCGCCTGGCAGAACGCCGCGGATTACGCCCGTCAGCGTCAGCAGATGCGGGCACCGGCGCGCCCTGCCGGGGTGGCTGCTGCTGGCGCCGACCCGATCCATTACCACCCGGCCATGCGTCTGGCCCTGCTGCGCCTGCGCACGGTCAGCCAGGGTCTGCGGGTCATCGGTTACTGGGGGGCGCATCTGCTGGACCAGGCCGAGCACGCCGTCGCCGAGCCGACGCGCCAGCAGGCTCAGCGCCTGGCGGGTCTGCTGACGCCAGTCATCAAGGCATTCTTCACCGATCAGGGCTTTCACCTGGCCAGCGAGGCGCTGCAGGTCTTCGGTGGTTACGGCTACATCGGCGAGTACGCCGTCGAGCAGACCCTGCGCGATAGCCGTATCGCCATGATCTACGAAGGCAGCAACGAGATTCAGGCCAACGATCTGCTGCTGCGCAAGGTGCTCGCCGATCAGGGCCTGGCCTTCACCGAACTGCTCGCGCTGTTCGACGAGGAGAGTGCCGCTGGCGGTGCGTACGCCGGGCTGTTGAGTGACCTGTGCAGCACGCTGCGCGGGGTCTTGCTACGGATCCGTGAAGGCGTCGAGGGCGACGCTGAATATCCCTACCGGATCGCCGGTGACTTTCTCCATCTGATGGGCTGGGCACTGCTGGCCCATGCCTGGGCGCGTTCGGCACGCCTGGCGCGCACGCTGCTGACGGAGGATGCCGGGTATCAGGAAAAGCTCGATAGCGCGGCGTTCTTCTTCAGCTATCTGTTGCCGGAAATCGACCTGCGTATCGCGCGAATCGAGGCCGCCCGTGCGCCGTTGGCCTTTCTGCACTGAGCCAGGTGCAAGCACCTGCAGCGTGTCGACAGGCAACGCGAGCCTTGCCGCTCGACGCTGCGCTTAGCCATTGACCTTGCGCAGCAGGTGCAGCAATTGCACGCGCTCATCTTCGTCGAGGGCGGCGGTGGCGGCATCGTCGCTGGCCACGGCGACGGCCTTGAGCTGCTCCAGCAGGGTCAGCCCGGCCTTGGTGAGGAACACCCCGTAGGCGCGCTTGTCCTGCACGCCCCTTACGCGCTGCGCCAGGCCGCGGGTTTCCAGCTTGTTGAGCAGAGGCACCAGTTGCGGCGGTTCGATGGCAAGCTGGCGGGCCAGATCCGCCTGCATGAGGCCGGGCTCGTTGTCGATGATCACCATGGCGGTGAATTGTGCAGGGCGCAGGTCATGTTCGGCGAGATTGCCCACCAGATGCTGGAACACTTTCAACTGGGCGCGGCGCAGGGCGTAGCCGACCAGCGTGTCCAGCCAGTTGTCGCTGAGGGCATCGGCCCCGTGCGAGGTGCCTGGAGCGGTATCGATCTGACTGGAGGGGCTGCTCATGGGGGCTCTTCTTCGGTTAAGCGTGTTAAGCATTTTGCATGCTCGTGCTGCAGCTGGCCAGTGGCGCGGTTCTGCACATTCGTTAAGCGCTGCTCAACAAGCTTTAACAACCTTTAACAACACCGCTCGGTCATCCCTCCCTAGTCTTCGAGTCGTTGCAGGAAAGCCCGCTCACTGAGGTGGTTTTCCTGAAACCGGCCATCACCGCTGGTGGTGCCGCCAATTACCCTTAGAACCGTTCGGAGATATCCCATGGCTGAGACTCCTGCAGTAAACAGTGGCAACTCAGACGCCGCCATCGACAAGATGTCCGCAGTATTCGATATGGCGATCGAGAAGTCCGCCAAGATCACCGAGATCACCACGGCCAAGAAAGCCGAGCTCGACGCGACCAAGCAGCGTCCGCAGAACTGACCCGGGCTGCAGGCGGCGCTCGGCGTCGCCTGCAACCTGTGTCTGCGCCGTTATCGGCATCTTTTCCATCGAGTGCGTGGTCGAGCCGTTCTGGCCCGATGCGTCGTTCGATAGTGCAATCCCTGAGCCCAGGCGCGAGCCGCGAACCCGGTGAGTCATATGACTGCGATAGCCTCTAGTTCCGTCCTGCCGAACAGCGGCGACCTGCCCCGTCTGGATGTGACCGCCGGCATCCACCGTGGCGTTTCTCTGCCGCTCGATGAGGCGGTGTACAGCATCGGCAGTGGCGCTGCGGCGAACCTGATGCTGCGTGACGCCGGGGTTGCGGAGCGTCACCTGACCCTGCGCTTCAGTGCCCGCCACGTCGGCGTGGAGGCCACCGGCGGCGACGTACGGGTGATCCGCGGCGGGCGTGAAACCATGATCGCGCGCGGGCACGGCTACCGCGGTCGACTGCCTGTGGATATCCGCGTCGGCGACGCCACCCTGCGTCTCGCCATGCCGCAGCGTGGCACGGCTGCCAACCCCGTGTGGTACGGCAAGGCGCAATGGGCCATCGCCGCGCTGTTCATGTTCATCTGCGCGGGCGCCCTGGCGATGCTGCGCGACTCCCCGATGTACGCCGCGGAACCCGAGTCGCTGCAGCGGCTGACGATCGCCGAGGAGCAGCCAGCGCAAGTGCCCAGGGCCGCGTCATTGCAACTGGCCCGCGCCGATCTGGCCAGCCAGGCCAAGGCCGCCGGGCTGAACAACCTCAAACTGGACGCCAGTGCCGGGCAGTTGCGCGTCAGCGGCACCGTGGAGCCTGGCCAGGAGCAGGACTGGCTGGCCCTGCAGCAGTACTTCGATGGCCGTTACGGGCGCCAATACGTACTGCGCGGTGATGTCAGCGTGCGCGAAAACGCCGCCCGCCCCCGGGTCAATTTTCAGGCCGTGTGGTTCGGCGACAACCCCTACGTGATCAACGCATCAGGTGCGCGCCTGTACCCCGGTGCCCCCCTCGAAGGTGGCTGGAAGCTCGAGCGTATCGAGGATGGCCAGGTGGTGCTGGCGCTCGGTGACGAGCGTTTCGCCCTCACGCTCGGACCTTCGCCAGTGCCTGAGGGCTAGCATGAAGATCGATTCACGCGCCCCGTTAGCTCCAGCGGACGCAGCGTCGGATGTTCGTACGCGTCCGAGCGAGCTGTCCCCCGCATCACCCACGCCGCCACCGGCCGTCCGCCAGCCCAGCCTGCCGCGCACGCCACCTCTGCCATCGGTACAGGATGACCTGCAGGCGCTGGAGCTGGCCGCTGGTGTGGAACCGGGGCTGTTCGCCGGTTCGCGGCCCGCGGAAATTCTCGAGGACATTCTCGAACGCATCCTGCCGACGCTGCCGCTCGACGGCGAAACCAGAACGCTGGCCATGGCCCTCGTCCGTGAAGAGCTCGACACCCGTCAGGCACTGGACCGGCAGCGGGTCGAAACCGAGACGGGGGAATGATGCAGCGCGACGATCATGATGCCGCCAAGCTGTTGCAAGGCCTGGGCGATCTCTATCTGCGGGTTGGTCAGGGGCAGCGCGCGCTGGTGCTGTTGCTGCTGGCCGTGCAACTGAACCCTGACGACCAGGTGTTGCTGGCCCGCCTGGCTGCGGCCTTCACCGCCATCGGCGATGGCGAGCGGGCGCTGCGCACTCTGGATCGCCTGCATGCGCTGCAGGGCGAGTCGGCAGCCTGGCAGCTATTGCGCAGCCGTGCCCTGTGGAGCTGCGGCCAGTACACCGAGGCCCGCGCCTGTTTCACTCGCTACCGGCAACTGCGCCAGGAGCGTGACGCATGATGGCGCGTCTCAGCGCCCTGGCGGGCATGGCCGCGCAACGTACCGAGGTGGTGATCGTCGCCTTCATGATGATGGCCATCGTGATGATGATCATCCCGCTGCCGACCTACCTGGTCGACACCCTGATCGGCATCAGCATCGCCCTCAGCATCCTCGTGCTGATCGTCGCGTTCTACATCAGCAAGCCGCTGGAGCTGTCTGCGCTGCCAGCGCTGATCCTGCTCAGCACCCTGTTCCGGCTGGCTCTGTCGATCAGCACCACGCGGCTGATTCTGCTGCACGGCGATGCCGGGCACATCATCGAAGCCTTCGGCAAATTCGTCATCGCCGGCGAAGTGGTGGTCGGTCTGGTGATCTTCCTGATCATCACCGTGGCGCAGTTCGTGGTGATCACCAAAGGCGCCGAGCGGGTCGCCGAGGTGGCGGCGCGTTTCAGCCTGGATGCCATGCCTGGCAAGCAGATGAGCATCGACAACGACCTGCGCAACGGCGATATCGATGCCGGCGAGGCCCGTCGTCGACGTTCCGATCTGCAGCGCGAGAGCCAGCTGTTCGGCGCCATGGACGGCTCGATGAAGTTCGTCAAAGGCGACGCCATCGCCGGCCTGGTGATTCTCTTCGTCAACCTGATTGGCGGCCTGCTGATCGGCATGCTGTCGCGTGGCATGTCCTTCGCCGAGGCCGGGCACACCTACTCGCTGCTCACCGTGGGCGACGGGCTGATCGCGCAGATCCCGGCCCTGCTGATCGCCGTGGCGGCCGGTACCGTGGTTACCCGGGTCAACAACGAGGCCGAGCAGGCCGACCTGGGTACCGAGATCATCCGCCAGATGGGCAATAGCCAGCGGGCCCTTACGCTCACGGCGCTGATCCTGGCTGCCGTCGCCTTCATCCCTGGCTTCCCGGCGCCGGTTTTTCTCGGCCTGTCGGCGGTGCTGGGGCTGTGCGCCTGGATGCTGATGCGTCGCCAGCGCCGCGAGCAGGAAGCCGAGGCGTGCGCGGCCGAGGTGGTCGAAGCGGCTGCTGTGGAGGTCGAGCCCGAAGGCGAAGCCGAGGCCTCTCCCGCCACCGCCGACTCCCGCGTGCTGCTGTCCATCGGTCCGGGGCTGGCCGAGGTGGTGCCTCTGCAGCCCTTCAAGCAGCGCCTCGAGGTGCTCTGCCACGATCTGCACAACGAGCTGGGCATTGAATTTCCGATGCCGTCGGTGCGGGTCGACATGGCCGCTGCAACGGGCAGCTACCGGGTCGAGCTGGAGGGTGTGCCGGTGGATCAGGGCGACCTGAATCCTGCCCAGGTACTGCTGCGCGACGACCCCGTGCACCTGCAACTGCTCGACATTCAGGGCGAGGAGCGCGCCTCGCCGCTGAGCAGCCGCCCGGGCCTGTGGATCCCTGGCGAGCACCAGGCCGAGCTGAGCGATGCGGGCATCGTCTACCTGCGCCCGGATGAAATTCTTCGCGATGTGATGGCGCGCACCCTGCGCCGCTACGCCGGGGACTTTCTCGGTATCCAGGAAACCCGTCAGTTGCTCGCCCATCTGGAGGAGAGCCATGGCGAACTGGTCAAGGAAGCCCTGCGTGCCGTGCCCCTGCAGCGTGTCGCCGATGCCCTGCGTCGGCTGGTCGCCGAAGGGGTATCGATCCGCAATCGCCGTGCGCTGCTCGAAGCGATGGTCGAGTGGGGCGGCCGCGAAGGTGACGTCGGGCGTTTCAGCGACCACCTGCGTACCGCGCTGGCCCGCCAGATCAGCCATCAGCATGCCGATGAAAAGCGGGTGATCGCCGCCTTCGTGCTGGGCTCGGCCCTCGAGGCTCAGTTGCTGGAGGCGGCGCGCCAGCAAGACACCGGCCGCGGTGAAATCCGTGCCCGGGAGGCCACCCGCGGTCTGCTCAAGGCACTGCGTCAGCAGTGTGCGCAACTCCCCGAACAGATCAAACCGACCCTGGTGGTACACCCCGAGCTACGCCGCCGGATCCTGCGCCTGTGCATTCGTGACGAACTGGAGATGGCCGTGCTGTCCTTTACCGAACTGGCTCCGGAATACAGCCTGCAGGCGATCAAGGTGATCGGCTCACCGGCCACCTCGCGGGCGGAAAGAAACGAGCCCGCACCTGCTGCTCTGGCAGGTGCCACATGATGCGCGGGCTATTGCTGATGCTCTGCTGCATGCCGTTGCTGGCCGTGGCGCAGTCACCGTCAGGAGGCAGCATCGACCTGGCGACGGGGGAGGGGCGCATCATGCGCTTCGCCGAGCCGGTGGATGCGGTGATGGTCGCCGAGCCTGGCGTCGCCGACCTGCAGGTGGTGTCGCCTGGCGTCATCTACCTGTTCGGCAAGCGTGCCGGGCACACCACGCTGGTGGCCCTGGGCAGCGACGAGCGAGAGATCGCCTCGCTGCAGATCAACGTCGGCAGCAATGGTCGACCGATCAGCAGCGCGCTGCGCAGCCGCCATCCGCAAAGCGCTACCGAAGTGAAAGGCGTGGGCAACCGCCTGGCGGCCCGCGGCCAGGTCAGCAGCGTCGGCGAGGCGCTGGACCTCAATGCCATGCTCGACCCTACCGGGCAGGAATGGCAGGGCGCGGTGAATACCGCGACCTACCCGGGGTCGGCGCAGGTGAACATTCGCGTACGCTTCGCCGAAGTGTCCCGCGAAGAGCTGCTGCGTTACGGGGTGAGCTGGAACGCGCTGTTCAACAACGGCACCTTCTCGTTCGGCCTGCTCACCGGAGGCAATCTGGCGGCGGAGGCTGCCGCGGGCGCCTCCAACCTGATCGGCGTAGGCCTGGACAGCGGCAACTTCAATATCGATACCGTGCTTGAGGCGCTGCAGAGCAACGGCGTGCTGGAGATTCTCGCCGAGCCCAACATCACCGCCATGACCGGTGAAACGGCGAGCTTCCTGGCGGGCGGCGAAGTGCCGGTGCCGGTGCCGGTGAACAGCGATCTGGTGGGCGTCGAGTACAAATCCTACGGTGTGTCGCTGCTGTTCAGCCCGACACTATTGCCCAATGACCGTATCGGCCTGCAGGTGCGTCCGGAGGTCAGCAGCCTGATGGGCGGCAGCACGCTGGAGGTGTCCGGGTTCCGCGTGCCGTCGTTCCGTGTGCGCCGCGCCGATACCCGTGTTGAGGTGGGCAGCGGGCAAACCTTCGCCATCGCCGGCCTGTTCCAGCGGGAGAACGCTCAGGATCTGGAGAAAGTCCCGCTGCTCGGTGACATGCCGATCCTCGGCAACCTGTTCCGCTCCAAGCGCTTCCAGCAGAACGAAACCGAGCTGGTGATCCTGATCACGCCCTATCTGGTCGAGCCGGTGCAGACCCAAGCCATGCTCACGCCCCTCGATCGCACCCTCGGGGCACGTGCCGATGCACCGGCGCGCAGCAGCTCCTTCGGGTTCCACGTGCAATGAACGGGGGTATCGCGATGACGCGTCTGAGCGTGCTGTCCACCTGCCTGCTGCTTGGCGCCTGCCAGACGGAACTGCAGGCGCCGAGCTATTCCCACGGCTACCAGACCCTCGTCGACGCCAACGGCCAGACCTTGCTGGTGCCGGATGCCTGCCGTCGCGTCAGTGAGGAGGGTCAGCCGGTCGACGAGCGTGAGATGCTGCCACTGCCGCCTGGCTGCGCCAACAACGCCAATCTGCTGCAGATGGTCGAGCGCCGCGGTGATCTGCTGCGCGGCAGACAGACGGGGCCGACGCTGGCCGCGCCGGTGGGCCGGGCAGCTCAGTCGTATCTGGAAGGCTTCGAAACCGACGAGAAGCGCCGTCGCCGACAGGAGCAGGCGGCGCAGAGCGATACCGGGGGTGGGCAATGAGCCAGGCGATCACGCGGTCGCCACTTTTATCTCCCAGCGCTCAGCCCCAGGGCCCGTGCCCGTTCGGCGGGGTCACTGATGGCAGCGATGCGCCGGGCTTCGGCGATCAGCGCCTGGCGCTTGGCCGCGCTGGTGTCGTCGAGCTGCACGCTGGCCGGTTTGCCACGCTCGCCAGCCAGCACCTGGACCAGCAGCGCGTTGCGCTGATGGCGCAACTGAGCGGTTGGCGCGCGATCGATGCCGTCGATCTCGCGCAGCGCACTGGCACTGTCACCATTGAGGGCATAGGCCAGCGCCAGGTTGCTGCGCGCATCGAGATCGCCGGGAGCCAGCTTGCGCGCGGTGGCGAAGGCACGCTGCATGGCGGCGATATTGCCCAGTTGCGCTTCGGCGGCACCCAGGCGGGCGAAGGCCTGGGCATCGTTGGGCAATTGCTCGGCGGCACTGGCGAGCAGGGGCTGGGCGCGCTCCGGGTAACCCAGGCGCAGCTGCGCGGTGCCCAGGCCGAGCAGGCCCACTGGGTTGTCCGGCTCCAGCGCGACGGCTTTCTGGTACGCCTCTTCAGCACCCCGGGTATTGCCGCTGTCCAGCCGCGCGCGGCCCAGTCGCTGCCAGGCCTCGAAACCGGCGCCGGGTCGTTCGGCGGCACGCTGATACAGCGTTGCGGCGGTACCACGGTCACCACGCGCCTCGACGTCATTGGCCAATTTCATCAGGCGTTGGTAGGCGTCATCGCTCGCTGGCGCGGACGGATTGCTGGGCGCGTTGCTGCTGCAGGCGCCCAGCAGGGCGAAGCTGGCGAGCAGCACGAAGTGGCGGGGGGAAATCGACGGCAAAGGCGCTGCTCCTGGGTTGATCCGGCACGTGCTGGGCATTCTATAGAGCCATCTTCGGCGGGGTATGTGAAGCGGCTGCGAAATCTTGTGATTGTTGCCGGCCGGCGGTTGTTTCATCGCCCTGCCTGCGCCGATAGTGGCTCCGTCAGGCGCGGCCTGGCGCTGTCGCTGCTGTTGCTGGCGGGCAGTGCGGGGCTGGCGCGCGCCGAGGCGATGCCGCAGTGGTACGAGCAGTCCTATGCCTACGTGGTGATCAATCAGGATCTGCGCAGTGCGCTGGAGGCCTTCGGGCGCAACCTCGGTCTGCCGATGGCGATTTCCAACCGGGTCAAGGGGCGTGCACAGAGCAACCTGCGTGCTTCCAGCGCTGGCGAGTTTCTCGACGCGCTGTGTGGCAACAGCGGCCTGACCTGGTTCTTCGACGGCAACATGCTGCACGTGAACAGTGAGGAAGAGATCGAGATTCGCCAGTTCGAACCCAGCGGTTTTCAGCTCGACGAGTTGCAGAGCTCCCTGGACGAGCTGGGCGTGGCAGGCAAGCACCTGTCTCTGCGCAGCAGTTTTCACGGTGACGGCATGCTGATTTCCGGGCCGCCGCCCTACATGGCGCTGGTTCAGCAACGTATCGATCAGCTGCAGAGCCCGGTGGTGGCGGAGCCCGAGGTGGTTCGCGAGCGGGGGGTGCGGGTGTTTCGCGGTAGTGCCGGCATCCAGGTGGTCAAGGGTGCGGACCAATAGCAGGTAGCTTTTCAACATCCAGGTGAAAGGAGAGATTCCATGGCAGTCAGCTCGGTAGATGGCAACACCGCGGTAGAGAACACCCCCGAGGCCGAATTCGACCAGGCGTTGGAAAACGCCCAGGCCGAGGACGAACTCACCAACGACATGATCACCCAGGCGGTCATCCTCGGTGGTCAGTTCATCGTCATGCCGCGGGCTCAGGAGATCCTCAAGGAAGCCACCGCGGACGACGAAGAATAATCACGGGGATCGGCCATGACAGTCAGCGCAGCAGTCGCCACAGCGGCCCCCTCGGCCGCTGGTCAGGATGTCGCCCAGGTCTCGCAGAACCTGTTCGAGCACATGGCCAACCAGGCCAAGGGCATGCCGCAGGGCGCCAGCCCGAACCAGATTGGTGAGAACCTGATGGAGCGCCTCAACGGTTTCATCGACCGCTCACGGGGTTTCTCCGACGCAGCGGCAGTGGAGCGCACGCCCTACGTCAGCAGCTCGCCGGTGGACAAGGGCGCTGGTGTCGAGCCGGGCAAGGTCAACGAACAGCAGATCGACCGGCTGGTCGGCTCCCTCAGCCGGGTCTTCGATTACTCCATCGAAACCCAGATGGTGGTGCGTGGCGCCACGCAGATTTCCGGCTCTGCCAACACCCTGCTAAGGGGCCAGTGACCATGCGCGGGCATCCCTTTCGGCTGGTCGCGCTATTGCTGTTGACGCTGCTGTTGCAGGCCTGTGACGGCATGGTGCTGTACAGCAACCTGGGCGAGCGTGAAGCCAACAGCATGGTCGCTGCCCTACTGCGTGAGGGCATCGCCGCCCAGCGCCAGGTGCAGGAGGATGGCCGCATCACCGTCAGCGTGCCCCAGGAGCGGCTCTCCGATGCCGTGGCCCTGCTCGACGAGGCCGGCCTGCCGCAGCAGCAATTTTCCAACATGGGCGAGGTGTTCAAGAACAACGGCCTGGTGTCCTCACCGGTGCAGGAGCGGGCGCAGATGGTTTACGCCCTCAGCGAGGAGTTGTCGCACACCGTGTCGCAGATCGATGGCGTGCTGTCGGCGCGCGTGCACGTGGTGCTGCCCGACAACGACCTGCTCAAGCGGGTGATCTCGCCGTCTTCGGCATCGGTGCTGATCCGCTATGAGCCGGATACCGATGTCGATCAGTTGATTCCGCAAATCAAGACCCTGGTTGCCAACAGCATTTCCGGGCTGAACTACGACGGCGTTTCGGTCACCGCGATCAAGGCGGCGATGCGCAATCTGCGTGACGATGCCCGGCCGCCGCTGAGTTCCTTCCTGGGCATCTGGATGCTCGATGAAAGCGTGTCGCGGGCGCGCACCCTGTTCTTCGCCGGGCTGCTCCTGGTGCTCGGCATGGCCGGGGCCATCGCCTGGTACCTGTGGCGCGAGCGCCAGGGTCAGGGTACCTACGTACTGAGGGAAAGCGAGTGAGCCAGGCGTTGCGCGACGCCTGGCGCGCGCTGCTGGCTCGACCGATGCAGTTCGTCGCCGAGGACTGCCTGGAGGCCGCGCTGCTTGGCGCGGTGTCCCGCGAGCGGGTGACCGATCTGGCCACACAGCCGCGCTTCGAGAGGCGCATTGGCGGCTTGCTCGCGTCCTATTACGGGCTCGAGCCACTGGCGAGCGTCGGCCAGATCGCCGATGACGACCTGCCGGTGGTACTGCTGTCCCGGCAGCGGTTCGCCCGTCTCGCCCCGATCTGTGGCGCCTGCCAGCATGCCGCCTCTCTGGCGCGGGAAATTCGCGGTCCGCTGGTGCAGACGTTGCGCGAGCAGCTTGGTGACGATGCCTACGACCTGGCCGTGAGCTGGCGCGAGCCGCCAGTCGGCAAGCCGGCGATCCTCGCGGGCGATGCGCTGCTCGCCGCCATCGACCAGGATGGTCAGCGCGGCGTGGATGCCTGGCTGGGCGCCCAGCCGGTCCCGCTGCAGGCCTGGCTGCGCCTGCGCTTCGGGCTGGCTGCGCCGCTGTCGACAGGCAGCGCCGATGACATCCAGCGGGTACGCCAGGTGGCCGGTGCCCTGACCTCCCGCGAAGAGCGGGGTGCGGCATGAGTGGCCTGCCAAGCAAACCGGGCCAGCGCATTCTGCGTGGCGAACAGGCCGCGCAATGGATCGACGGCTACGCCTTTCTGCAGGCGGCCCGCGACGAAGCCACAAGAACCCACGACGACATGCAGCGACTGCGCGATCAGGCGCGAGACGAGGGCCTGGCGGCCGGGCGTGCCGAGGGGCAACGCGAGGCTGCGGAGCTGCTTGCGCGCACGGCGCTGCAGGTCGATGACTACCTGGCCGGGCTGGAAGCGCAGATGACCGATCTGGCCCTGGGTATCGCCCGCCAGGTGATCGGTGAACTGGATGACGGCACGCGTCTGGCACTGTGCACGCGCCGGGCATTGTCGGCGTTCCGTGAGGGGCAGCGGCTGCGTCTGCACGTCCGCCCCGATCAGCTCGACGCGGTGCGCGGGCAACTGGCCGATCTCGGCGAGCGTCTGCAGGTGGAGGCGGCTGATGGCCTCGCCGCTGGCCATGCTCGTCTGAGCAGCCCCCAGGCCAGTGTCGAGCTGGATTTGCATACCCAGCTGCAGGGAGTGCGCCAGGCGCTGTTGCCCGGCGTGCTGGAGGGCGGTGCATGAATGCGCCCCTGAACGACCTGTTGCCAACCCTTAGCGCCCGCCTGGACGATGCCCAACCGCGGCCGTTGCGCGGGCGAATCCGCAGTATCCGCGGCACCCTGATCCAGGCCAGCGTACCGGACGTCGGCATCGGCGAACTGTGCCGTCTCAGCGATCCCGCCAGTGGCCGCGTGCTGACTGCCGAGGTGGTGGGGTTCGAAGGCGATGAGGCGATTCTCTCGCCGGTCGGTTCTCTGGAAGGCCTGTCGACCCGAACCGAAATCGTCGCCACGGGCGAGAACCAGAGCGTGCTGGTGGGCGACGCGCTGCTTGGCCGGGTGATCGGGCCGCTGGGCGACTGCCTCGATGGCGGCCCGCCAGCCAGTGGCCTGGTGCGCTATCCGTTGCAGGCCGAGCCGCCTGCGCCGTTTTCCCGGCAATTGATCGAACAGCCGATGCCGCTCGGTATCCGTGCCATCGATGGCCTGCTCACGGTCGCCCGCGGCCAGCGCATGGGGATTTTCGGCGAGCCCGGCGTGGGCAAGTCGTCGCTGCTGGCGAGCATCGTACGGCGCAGCGAGGCTGAGGTGATCGTCATTGGCCTGATTGGCGAGCGTGGACGTGAAGTGCGCGAGCTGCTCGACGTCCATCTGGGGGCAGAGGCCCGTGCCCGCACCGTCGCGGTGGTCGCTACCTCGGATCGCCCGGCCACCGAGCGGGTCAAGGCCGCTCTGGTGGCTACCGCCCATGCCGAGTACCACCGTGATCAGGGCCGCCATGTGCTATTGCTGCTCGACAGCCTGACCCGCTTCGCCCGTGCCCAGCGCGAGATCGGCCTGGCCATCGGCGAGCCGCCGACCCGCCGTGGCTACCCACCGTCACTGTTTTCCGCCCTGCCACGCCTGCTGGAACGCTCCGGGCCCGCAGCCACCGGGAGCATCACGGCGCTGTATACGGTGCTCACCGAAGGCGATGCGTCCCTCGACCCGGTAGCCGAGGAAGTGCGCTCGATTCTCGATGGTCATCTGGTGCTCAGTGCCGAGTTGGCCCAACGCAACCATTTTCCGGCCATCGATGTGCTGCAGAGCCGCAGCCGCCTGATGGATCGCGTGGTCGAGCCCGAGCAGCGGCAGCTCGCCGCTCACCTGCGTGCACTGATGGCGAGGCATGCCGATATCGAACTGTTGGTGCGTACGGGGGACTACGTGCCCGGCAGCGATCCGCTGGCCGACGAGGCCATCGCCCGGCAGGCTGCCATCGAACGGTTCCTGCGCCAGGATGCCGCCGAACCGAGCAGCCTCGACGACACGCTGCGCGCGCTGCGCAAGGTGCTGGCATGAGCAGCGCCCACGCCGTGCAGCAACTGGACGAGCTGCGTCGCCTGCGCGAGCGTCGTGCCGAGGCGCAACTGGCCAGCTGGCGCGTGCGTTGCCAGGAGGCGGCCCAGCGGCTGGCCGCAGCGCAAGCCGAGGTTCGCGAGGCACTGACGTTGCTCGAACAGGAAGCCATGCAGCTGCAGACCCTGCTCAGCGAAGGTGCGCTGCCGGTGGGGCAGTACCGCAGCGCCCTGGACCTGCTCGACGCGCTGGAGGCGCAGCGCGGGCATTTGGCGGAGCAGGCCAGCGAGGCGTCTCGGCACCTGGCCGAAGTACAGGCCAGTCGTGATCAGGCTCACCAGCTCTGGTTGCGACGCCAGTTGCAATGCGAGGCACTGGAGCCCTTGTTGCAACGCCATTACCGCATTCAGCAGCGGGCCGCCGAGGCGGTCGAGGAAAGCCTGGCCGAAGACCGTCCCCATGGAGCCACACGTCGATGAATTGCCATCAGTCGTCGCTGCCCGCGCCTCTGCTACCGTCGCTGCCGCAGCTCGATGTCGCCCGGCAGGCGCTGCACAATCGTCTGTTGCGGCGCCGCCAGCCCTGGCAGGGGCACGTGGCTGGCGAGCGGCTCGAGGTCGCCGTCAACGGCCAGCCAGCAGCATTGGACGCGGCCATCGTGCTGCCTGCACGGCTTGGCGACGCAGCGCTGCAAGTGCATCTGGATGCGCCCCTGCTCGCACACCTGCTGGCACCCCTCGATCTGCAGCGGGATTTTCACAGCCTGCCGCAGCCCCTGCAGAGCGTGCTGCTCGAACAGGCACTGTTGCCCTGGATCGAAGCGCTGGAACAGGAACTGGGCGAGACGCTGACGCTGGATGCCGAGGCGCAGCCATGGGATTTCATGCTGACCCTGCAACTGAGTATCGCGGGCGCGCGGGGCGGCGTTCTTGGCTTGGGGCTGAGCGCTGCTGTGGGCGAAGCGGTGGCCGGTTTGCTGGATCGCCATTTGCAGCCGGCGCGCCGTGCTCTGCCCGGGTTGCAACTGGGCCTGGCGCTGCAGCGCGGTTGGCAGACCCTGAGCCTGGCCGAACTGCGCAGCCTGCAGCCGGGCGATGTGCTGATGCTCGATTGTCCGCCGGGTGCAGATGGTCTGCTGGTACTCGCCAATGGCCATCGGCAGGCCCGTTTCAAACGCCAGCAGTCCGGTCTGGAACTGCTCGAAGCCTTGCAACCGATCAACCCGAATACGGAGAACGCCATGGGGCAAGACGCCGATGATGCGCAACTGGACGATGTGCCGCTGACGGTGATCTGTCAGATCGGCAGCCTGGAGCTACCGCTGGGGCAACTGCGTGCACTGGGCGAGGGCAGTGTGCTGGCCCTGCCGGATGGCGATGCGCAGCGGGTCGAGCTGATGGTCAATGGGCGCTGCGTGGGGCGCGGCGAGCTGGTCGCCATCGGTGATGGGCTCGGTGTGCGCCTGACCCGGTTCGCCAGCCTATGACGGATTACCAACCGAACCTGCTGGAAATCATTCTGGTCGTCACCACGATCGGTCTGATTCCCCTGGCGGTGGTGACCCTGACCGGCTTTCTGAAAATCTCCGTGGTGCTGTTCCTGATTCGTAACGCCCTGGGCGTGCAGCAGACGCCGCCGAACCTGGTGCTCTACGGTATCGCCCTGATTCTCGCCGTGTACGTGACCACGCCGCTGATCGGCGAAATGTACCGCGAGGTGGAAGGCCGCTCGATCAGCTTGCAGAACGCCGAGGAACTGCGCGAGCTCGGGGACGCCCTGCATGCTCCCTTGCAGACTCACCTGTCACGTTTTGCCAACCCGTCCGAACGGGCGTTCTTCGTGCAGGCCACGGAGACGGTGTGGTCCGAGGAAGCTCGCGCCGATCTGCGCGACGATGATCTGGTGGTGCTGATTCCGGCCTTCGTCAGTTCCGAGCTGACCCGTGCCTTCGAGATTGGCTTTCTGCTCTACATTCCGTTTCTGGTGATCGACCTGCTGGTGGCCAACGTGCTGATGGCCATGGGCATGATGATGGTGTCGCCTACGCTGATCTCGATCCCCTTGAAGATCTTTCTGTTCGTCGCCGTCAGCGGCTGGTCACGGCTGATGCACGGCCTGATCCTCAGTTACGGAGGAGGGTGAAGCATGGGCCAGGACGTATTTCTCTCGTTGATGAAGCAGGCGCTGATGACCGTGCTGCTGCTCAGCGCACCCGCGCTCGGCGTGGCCATCCTCATCGGCCTGGGGGTTGGCCTGTTGCAGGCGCTGACGCAGATCCAGGACCAGACCCTGCCACAGGCGGTGAAACTGGTGGCGGTGCTGCTGGTGCTGGTGCTGATCGGCCCGTTGCTGGCGACCCAGGTGGCGGCGCTGGCGAGCCATGTGCTGGACAATTTCCCCGCCTGGACACGCTAGGGCATGGATGCCGACATCGGCCTGGGCATCGCCGAGATCGCCTACCCGGTGATCAGTGCGGCGGCCCTCGCGGTCTGCAGAGCGCTGGGTCTGGTGTTCATCACCCCGGCATTCAACCGCCTGGGGCTGACCGGGATGATCCGCAGTTGCGTGGCGGTAGCGATCTCCGCGCCGATGTTCCTGCCGGCCTTCTCCGCGCTGACCGCACTGGAGGATTACGGCAGCTTCTTTCTCGCCGGTCTGATGGTCAAGGAGTTCCTCATCGGGGTGACCGTGGGGCTGCTGTTCGGCATTCCGTTCTGGGCCGCCGAGGTGGCGGGCGAGCTGGTCGACCTGCAGCGCGGCTCGACCATGGCACAGCTGGTGGATCCCTCCGGCGCCGGCGAGTCGGGGGTTACCGCGACCCTGCTCAGCGTCACGCTGATCACCCTGTTCTTCATGTCCGGTGGCTTCATTCTGATGGTCGACGGCTTCTACCACAGCTACCAGCTATGGCCCGTCACCGCGTTCACCCCGGTCATCGCCAGCTCGGCGCTGGAGGCGGTGCTGGCCATTCTCGACCAGGTGATGCGCATCGGCGTGCTGATGGTGGCGCCGCTGATCATCGCCCTGCTGGTGGCCGACATGATGCTCGCTTACCTGTCGCGCATGGCGCCGCAGATGAATATCTTCGATCTCTCGCTATCGGTGAAGAACCTGATCTTCACCTTCCTGATGGTGCTCTACTGCGGCTTCCTGATCCCGCTGATGCTCGAGCAGTTGGCCGAGTTCCGCGGTACCGTCGAGGTGCTCAAGACGCTCTCCGGCGCAGGTGAGCCTTAGTGGCGGGTAACAGCGGCAGCGAGGAAAAATCCCAGCCGGCCTCCGACAAGAAGCTGCGCGAGGCCCGCCAGAAGGGCCAGGTCTCGAAGAGCCAGGACATGGTCTCGGCTGCGGTACTGCTTGGCTGTACGGTATGCATCGCCTTTCTTGCCGGGGTCGCCGAGTCACGGGTGCGGGGTTTGCTCGACTTGGCCGCGACCATCTACGTCGAGCCCTTCGCCACGGTCTGGCCGCGCTTGCTGGAAAGCGCTCAGCAGGTGTTGCTGCGTACCGCCTTGCCGATCCTCGGGGTAACCGTGCTGTGCGTGGTGCTCACCAATATCGTGACCATGCGCGGCGTGCTGTTCTCCGGCGAGCCGATCAAGCCGGATATCGCGCGTATCAACCCGGTCGAAGGGGCCAAGCGCATCTTCTCGATGCGCAACGTCATCGAGTTTCTCAAGAGCCTGTTCAAGGTGCTGGTGCTGTCGATCGCCTTTTACGTGGTCGGGCGTATCGCCTTGCAGGCATTGATGGAATCGTCGCGCTGCGGCGCCGGGTGCATCGAATCGGTGTTCTTCCTGTTGCTCAAGCCGCTGGTGGCCACGGTCATCGTCACTTACCTGGTCATCGGCGTCGTCGACGTGCTGCTGCAACGCTGGCTGTTCCAGCGTGAAATGCGCATGACCCGCAGCGAACAGAAACGCGAGCGCAAGGACATGGACGGTGATCCACTGATCAAGCGCGAACGTCAGCGTCAGCGCCGCGAGATGCAGGCCCTGAGCAGCCGCAAGGTAGGTATCGCTCATGCCACGCTGATGATCGGCAGCGAAGACGGCTGGTTGGTAGGCGTGCGCTACGTTCGTGGCGAGACACCGGTGCCGGTGCTGGTGTGCATCGCCTCGGCCCAGGACGCGAAAGCCTTGCTGGCCCAGTCGGCGAGCCTGGGCTTGCCATGCAGCGCCGACGCCAAGCTGGCTGCCGAGATCGCCAAGCGTGCGGTGAAGGGCGAGCCGATCCCGGCCAATACCTTCCAACCGGTGGCCGATGCGCTGGTCGCGGCGCGATTGATCTGACGGCCAGGCGTGACGTTGCAGCCGGATTCGTTGTGGGTCTGTAGATCAGATGGTTCCCGACGCTCCGCGTGGGATCCATCGATATTCGCCCTGGTGGGCTGAAGCCCACCCTACGGGTTGCTGGTTGTAGATACCGTCTCGCCTATTACCTCGCAAGCGCTAATTCGGCATCAAAAGGCATCCCCGATGTCAGGCCGTAGGGTGGACAACGCTCTTTTTGTCCACCGTTGCATTCGGGTTGGTGGACTGAGGCCCATCCTACGCAGGGGCTGGTTGTAGGGTGGGCTTCAGCCCACCAACTGATCCCCTCGCCAGCCGTCCCGAATGCTTATAGCGCACTGTCGCTCAACCAGCCCTCCGCCGTTCTGCCGGCTGATGTTGCTGCTGCTCCACGCGAGGCCGCGACGAGCGATCCCTGTAGGGGCCAAGGCCGAGTGCCGCCAGAGTCAGTTCCAGGCCCAGCGACTGGTTGCCGTCGGTGGAGCAGGCCCAGGTCAGGGCCGAGCGGATGGTGTCGCTTTCCGCGCCGTAGAGGTTCTTCCAGGCTTCCGGCACCACGGTTTCCAGTTGGCTCGCGGCTTTCTTCACCACGGCCAGCGCATAGGCGGCGTGGCGGGCGACGATCCGTTGGGTGTTGCCGGTCTGGTCGAGTTTTTCCAGGGCATAGAGACGCTCGGTCTTGGGCATCTGGTAGAACTTCAGGGTGTCGTCGCGGTGAGCGATCAGCAGGGACTTGTCCACCAGACTTTCGATCAACGGCAGCGGATCGCCCGATAGCAATTCGTCGCCCTCGACGATGGCGCGCACTGCATTGAGGGTGAAGGTGCCGTTGAAGATCGCCACCAGGCGCAGCATCGCCTGCTCGGCAGGTGCCAGCGTCCGGTACGACCAATCCAGTGTGGCGCGCAGCGAGCGATGACGCGGCGGGGCGGTACGGCGACCTTCCATCTGCAGGCGGAATTCACCGTCCAGCAGCTCGGCGAGCTGCGCCAGACCGAAGGCGCTGGCGCGGGTCGCGGCGATTTCGATGTCCAGAGGAATGCCGTCGAGCTTGCGGCAGATGCTGATCACGTCCGCCACGTTGCCGTCGTTGAGGGTGAAGGCGGTGTCGCTGGCCTGCACCCGGTCGACGAACAATTCGATGGCCGGGTAGGCCAGCGCCTGCTCGCCGTTCGGGTGTTCACAGGCCGCCGGCAATTGCAGGGGCAGCAGGCGTTCGACCTGCTCGCCCGCAGTGCGCAATGGCTCGCGGCTGGTGGTGAGAATGGCGCAGTCGGGGGTCCACTTGAGCAGGGTTTCCACCACCAGAGCGGTGCCATCCAGAGCCTGTTCGCAGTTATCGAGAATCAGCAACTGGCGGCGTTGCTGCAGGTGTTGCACCACGTCACGCAGAGGGTCGCTGCCCGCCTGCAGACCCAGTGCTTCGGCAAGGGCGTGGGGGATACGGCTGTCGTCATCGACTTCGCTGAGGTCGACGAAGCAGGTACCGTGGGACATCTCGCCGGCGAGTTGATTTCCCAGCGCCAGGGCTACGGTGCTCTTGCCGATGCCGCCCGGGCCGACCAGGGAGATCAGGCGAGTCTGCAACAATTGCTCGCTCAGGCGCTGCAGCACCGTATCGCGGCCCAGTGGCCGGCTGATCAGGCTGGGCAGCGACTGCAGGCGCTCTGCCACGGCAGGCTCGCTGGACGCTTCATAACGCTCGGTACGGGCCACGAAGCGGTAGCCGCGACCTGGAACGGTGACGATGTATTCGAAGCCACTTTCATCTTCACCGAGTACCCGGCGCAGTGCGACGATCTGCGCGCGCAGGTTGCACTCTTCGACGATGACCTTCGGCCATGCACAGGCGATCAGTTCGGCTTTCTCCAGCAGCTCACCCGAGCGCGAGGCCATCGCGATGAGCAGGTCCAGCGCACGGCTGCCGAGGCTGACGGGCTCGCCGTTCTTCAGTAGCAGATGCTGGCGTGGATAGAGGATGAAGGCGCCGAACCGCAAGGCGCCTTCGCTGCTGAATGGTGCATGGTCATAAGGCGTCTCGGTCGGCGTGGTGGTGCCGAGAGTGGTCGAATACATGCCTATAGTCCCTCGAGGATTATGGTTGTTGTACGCACTGGCGACGGTTGCGCGCAAACGCACCCAGTCATGCTCGGGATCGGCTCGTGTGGCGGCCCGACGAGACGGGTGCAGATGAAACGTGCCAGTGCGGCAGTTTGAATAGGCAAGAAGAAATCCCCCCAAACGTCGTTTGTTTTTGTATATCACCGCATCGCTACAACACGGTGTCGATCAGAGGCAGGAGTACTCATCGCAATTTACGTGCCGCGCCGAGGCGTGACGCGATGGTCGCTAACTGATTGATTGTGAATGGCCGGTACGGTTCACCAATGAGCGTGCGTTCGGGAAATCGGATAACGGCCGAAAACGCGTTCGGAAATCCGTCCGCGGCGAGGTCGATCGAGCACGAATGAGCTGGCATGTCGCGGTACTCCTGACAGTCCGTTCAGCGCCGCCCCTGCATCCTGTTAAGGGCCATGTGGTGCTGTGAAAAGCTGCGAAATCCGTCGCGATCAGGTTGTTACATCAATGTGACGATTGCTTGAATGAGGGAGCCGCAGGTCCTGACTTTTTGCGTGCGCCGTTCTCGTTTTCGTCATTTCGCGAGTCGTCACGCACAGCTCTGCGCCGTTCAACAAGTGCCACAGGCACTCTCTTTTGCACAAGGATCGCCATCCGGTTTTGCGACCTTGTCCACTTATCGAGCTGGAGCGCAGACGCCGATGAGCACCATCGATACAACACGACCAGAAGGAGTGACCGGGCAAACCGGTGACAGTGATTTCGATGACAAGCTGCGCGAGGCGCAGAACAAGGGCGGGCAGCTCGATAAGGAAGGCATCGAGGCTTACAAGGAGCACCGTGGCCCCTACCTGGACGGCAAGCCGCCGTTGGCCGAGAGCAACCACCAGTGGAAGGAAGAAGACATCGCCAACGTCGAGAGCGAATGGCTGTCTTCCAGCGGCCATCGCCTGATGTTATGGGACGACCTGCTGCTGGTGACCATGAAAAATGGCGATCAGGTGCTGGTGCACGCGGGCGTCAATCCGCGCCTGCATGAGGTCGCCAAGGAAAAGATGGACGCTGGCGACGTCAAGGGCCCCCCGGCCTGGACGGAGAAAGGGCTGTCCGACGAGCACGAAATCTGGCTGGGCCAGCGCGAAGCCGGCGGTTTCGAAGTGGTCACCTCGGGCGAGCAGATTCCCGAGCTGGGCGATCTGCGCTTCATCGAAGACGGCTACATGGACATGAGTGCCTCGGTGTATCACCCCGGCAACGGCTTTCAACTGACCGTCGACGACAGCGGTGCCTATGGCGCGAACGACACCGCACTCTTCACCACCGCAGATGGCAAGAAGTACGCGGTATCCAAGGAGGTATCCCCCGAGGCCTACAAGAGGGTGAAGGAGCTCGCCGAGGTACGTGACAAGATCGAGAACAAGATCGACGACGAAGGCTACAAGGTGATGAGCGCCCGGGACGACATTCCAGTGCTCACCGACGATACCAAGGTGGAGTCCCTGGCTCCTGGCGTACTCGCCGTCGAAACGCCCCGGCGTGGCAAGTTCATCGTCATCGAAAGTGTCACCCCCGAGCACTTCGCCAATCTGGAAGGTTCACAGGTAGAGAAGCAGCAGGGGGCCGTGGACAAGGCCTTCGAGGATCGCGATCTACCACCGGCCAAGGACACCGACCTGATGCTGGCCGAGACCAGCGAGAAAAAGGATGGCAAGCCGAAAACCGTCGGCGAGCTGTATTACGAGAAGCTCAAGGAGCAATACAAGGACAAGCCGGACGACTCCAAGGAAGCCAAGTATCTGCGCCTGCTGGAGGCGCGGGCCATGCTCAACGGCGGTTTCCAGTTCCTGCCTTATGTCACCGAGGATGGCGCCTTCGCCGGCACCACCAACACCAGCTATGGCAAGGACCCCAAGGAAATGAGCGCGGCTGAAATGCGCGGCCTGGTCGACGAGGGCAAGCTGGGCGAAGAGCTGCTGGCGTTGATGACCGACCCGGACATCGCCGCCGACAACGACCGCCTGCTCAAGGAGGCCATCGACAAGGTCGAGGACAAGGACGGCTTCAAGGACAAGTTGGCCGACAGCTTGCGCGATCCCGAGTACAAGAAGGCCATGGAAGCGCTGGCGAAGGACAACCCCGAAGGTGCGGCAGCCCGCTATTCATCGGACATGCAGTCGCTGAGCCTTCTGGATCCCGAACTGGCAGCGCAGATCGACACCGAATACAAGTTCGGTATTCCCATCGAACAGCTCAACGAACTGTACAAGGACGGCCTGGAGGGGGTCGGCGAAGAGAACGTCGACAAGGCCACCAGCGACATGGTGTCCACCCTGCTGACCACCCTGATGACGTCGGTGCTGGGGACCAAACGCGGTACCGATATCTACAACTACTTCTTTGGCGGCGGCAAGGAGAGCGGCCAGGCCAAGCCCGAGTTGAATGCCGAGGAGCAGAAGCTCGTCACCTCGGTGGAGAGCTCCCGCGGGCCGCTGACCCAATTGCTCAAGGACAGCGCCAAGGCGAGCATCGCCGATCCTTCCGGGCAGTCCGGCGCCATCACTGCCGAGAAAATCGAAAAGGCTGTCGAGAAGGTTCCGCTGGCCGAACGCGACGGTGCCGCCGGCGTGCTCGGAAAGCTCGGCAAGACGGGCGTGCTGAGCTCCAGCGCCGGGCTGATCTCGATGGTCGCGGGTATCTACAAACTCGCCGATGGCGGCCTGAATTTCGGCGAGACACCGGCCGAGCGCATCGAGGCGGCGAAGAACTTCGTCACCACCATCAGCATGATCTCGCCAATGGCCACCATGGTCACCGGCGCGTATGAAGAGCTGTTCCGCAAACCGGGAGCCGCCGATTCTCTCGGGCTCGGCAAGAGCCTCAAAGAAACCGTCTGGGACAAGCATTTCAAGCCGAAGGATGCCCCCGAATCGGAGGCCATTGAGCTCAAGGAAATCCAGAAAAAACTCGATAAATTGCCGGAAATCGATTTTGGCGACAAGTTCACGCCGGAATCTTTCTGGAAGGACTTCGACGCCCATACGCGCGATTCTCGCCCATCGATCGAAGACATCATCGAGCAATTGCCTGCCGAGCAGCAGGAAGAGGTGAAAAAGAACATCACCAACATTGGCAGCAGCAATCCGAATACGAAGGACATTCCGGAGGCCGACCGCTTACGTTGGGTCGGTGGTGCGTTGTCGACCGTTGGCGGTATCGCCGATGTAGCTGGCGGGGTGCTCGACCTGGTACTCGGTGGCATGGGCATCGACAAGCTGCGCAAGGAAGGCGGCACGCCCGAGGAGTTCGCGGCCAAGAGTCTGCAACTGGTTGGCGGTACGGCCGGCCTGGTCATGGGCGGCGCCGGGCTTGCCGCCGCCATTGGCGTTGGCTCAGGGGCCGTTGCCGGTGTCGTCGCTGCCGCTGCCGGAGGTGTGGGGGCCGTGCTCGGCTTCATCGGCGCCATTATCGGTGGGGTGGTTGCACTGAAGAAAAGCGAAGAGACGGTCGAGAAGGTGCGCGACTACTTCCGCGAACTGGACAAGGATGGCGTGCTCGAGAAGGAGTGGGGCGACAAGCTCAATTATCTTGTTCACATGAGCTACGAATACAAGTACTACGAGGGCAAGTACGAGGACCGTTTCGACGCCTGGTACCCCGAGGACATCCCGGTGTGGGAAGCCCAGCCCGAGCACTTCAAGGCGTTCACCGAGAAGGTCGAGGAGAAAGGGCGTATCGGCAATGACTGGTTCCGCGACAGCATGCCGGATCTGGTGACCTACAGCGGCAAGTTCGACGCCGAGTTCTATCGCGAGAACAAGGACAAGATCGACCGCATCGTCGACAACTGGGAGCAATGGCAAGGCAGCGACGATATCGTCAGCGACAAGGACTTCAACAAGCTGCTCAAGGGCGACGACCGCTTCGACAACTCCAGGGAAGACATCGAGGCCGTGCAGTTCCTGATGGATAACAAGGAATTCTTCGAATTCCTCGACACCATCCGTTTCCATCCCAACAACGTCAAAGCCGACGGCAAGATCAGCCGCAAGGACGTCGACAAGTGGCTGGAACAGGTCAGCTGATAACGCGCTAACGGCCCGCACGCTGGAGCGTGCGGGCCATTAAGATGACTGTTTCAAGGCGATAGAGGTCATCGGTGCAGTACCTGTGGGAGCGGGCCATGCCCGCGATTTTTTCGCGGGCATGGCCCGCTCCCACAGAATGTAGACCGAGCTTCTACTCCCACCATTCAGCTGTAGGGTGGGCTTTAGCCCACCAAATCGAAGGTCCGCTATCGCCTTAACGACGACGAACCAGCAGCACCCCTGATTCCATGTGGTGGGTATAGGGGAACTGGTCGAACAGCGCGCAGCGCTCGATGCGGTGGGTGTCGTGCAACTGGGCGATGTTCTGCGCCAGGGTTTCCGGGTTGCAAGAGATGTACAGGATGCGCTCGAAGCGGCGGGTCAGCTCGCAGGTGTCGGTGTCCATGCCGGCACGGGGTGGGTCGACGAACACGCTGCCGAAGTCATAGCTCTTCAGGTCGATCTCGGCCAGGCGACGGAACGGGCGAACCTCGTTGAGCGCTTCGGTCAACTCCTCGGCGGAGAGTCGCACCAGGGTGACGTTGTCGATCGCGTTGTCGGCCAGGTTGGCCAGTGCCGCATTGACCGACGTCTTGCTGATCTCGGTGGCCAGCACCTTGCGCACGCGGGTAGCCAGCGGCAGGGTGAAGTTGCCGTTGCCGCAATACAGTTCCAGCAGATCGTCTTCGCGTTCGCCGAGTACGTCGTAGGCCCAGCCCAGCATCTTCTGGCACACCTCGCCATTGGGCTGGGTGAAGGCTCCCTCTGGCTGGCGGTAGCGGAAGGTACGGCCAGCCACGTCCAGTCGTTCTTCCACATAGGGGCGTCCAACCACGATGCGTTTGCCCCGCGAACGGCCGACGATGCTCACATCCAGCTCGTCGGCGAGCACTTTGGCGGCAGCCTCCCAGGCATCGTCCAGAGGGCGGTGGTAGCAGAGGGTGATCAGCGCATCGCCGGTCAGGGTGGTGAGGAACTCCACCTGGAACAGCTTGAAGCCCAGCGTCTGGCTGGCCTGCCAGGCGGCCTTGAGGCGCGGCATCAGCGCATTGATGCGCAGGCTGGCGATGGGGAAGTCTTCGAAGAAGATCGGACTGTGCTTGTCACCGGCTTCGAACATCGCGTAGTGACGATTCTCGCTGCCGGCTTCGCGCCACAGGCGGAATTCGGTACGCAGGCGGTAGTACTCGCGCGGCGATTCGAACACCTCGGGCTCCGGGGCGGCGAAGGGCGCCAGCAGCTCCACCAGGCGAGCCTTTTTCTCGGCGAGTTGGGCGTCGTAGGCGGCGGGGTCGAATGCGGGACGGCTCATCGGTCACTCGTGCGGCAGGAAAACGGGGCGCCATTGTAGCGATTCCGCTGCCGGCGTGCCGTCACCGTCGATCATCTGCGCTGCGTGACGCGGAGCGTCGGGGGAGGCATTCCCACGCAGAGCGTGGGAACGATCGATGCATTACCTGTGGGAGCTACATGACCGATCGGGTGGCAGTGAGCTGCGTAGGGTGGGCTTCAGCCCACCGATGAGCGAATGCCTGATCGGAGGCGAAATCTCAGAACAACGCCAGCTTGATCACGCAGAAGATAGCCAGCGCCACCAACATGCCATTGAGTTCACGGAAACGCCCGGCCAGGGTCTTGGCGGCGACCCAGGTGATGAAGCCGAAGGCGATGCCGGTAGCGATCGAGTAGGTCAGCGGCATCGCCAGGGCAGTGACTACCACGGGGGCGGCCACGGTGATGTCGCTCCATTCGATCTCGGCCATGCCGGAAGCCATCAGCACGGCGACGAACAGCAGCGCTGGCGCGGTGGCGAAGGCTGGCACGCTGCCGGCCAGCGGGGCGAAGAACAGGGCGAACAGGAACAGAATGGCGACCACGATGGCGGTCAGCCCGGTGCGCCCGCCAGCGCTGACGCCAGCCGCCGATTCGATGTAGCTGGTGGTGGTCGAGGTACCCAGCAGCGAGCCGCCCAGGGCTGCAGTGCTGTCGGCGATCAGGGCGCGGCCCATCTTCGGCAGGTGACCGTCCTTGCGCATCAGCCCGGCTTTCTTGGCCACGGCGATCAGGGTGCCGGAGTTGTCGAACAGGTCGACGAACAGGAAGGCGAAGATCACGCTGATCAGGCCGACATCCAGCGCCCCGGCAATATCCAGCTGCATGAAGGTCGGTGCCAGGGAGGGCGGCATCGACACCAGGCCGCCGAACTCGCTGACCCCGAGCAGAATGCTCAGCCCGGTGACCACCAGGATGCTGATCAGCACCGCGCCGGTGATGCGCAGCGCCTCCATGCCGATGATCAGAAAGAAACCGAGAATCGCCAGCAGTGCCGCGGGCGAGCCCAGATCGCCGAGACCGACCATGGTCGCAGGGTTGGCGGCGACGATGCCGGCGTTCTGCAGGGCGATCAGTGCCAGGAACAGGCCGATGCCAGCGGCAATGGCGGAACGCAGCTCCAGCGGAATGCTGTTGATGATCCATTCGCGGATCTTGAAGATCGACAGCAGAAAGAACAGGCACGCCGACAGGAACACCGCACCCAGTGCGACCTGCCAGGTGTGGCCCATGCCCATCACCACGGTATAGGTGAAGAAGGCGTTGAGGCCCATGCCCGGTGCCAGCGCGATCGGGTAATTGGCGATCAGGCCCATCACCGCGGAACCGAAAGCGGCCGCCAGGCAGGTGGCGACGAACACCGCGCCCTTGTCCATGCCCGTTTCGCCGAGGATGCTCGGGTTGACGAACAGGATGTAGGCCATGGTCAGGAAGGTCGTGACCCCCGCGAGTATTTCGGTGCGCACGTTGGTGTTGTGCGCTTTGAGTTGGAACAGTCTTTCCAGCATGAGGGGCTCCGAGGGGCAGCGGACGCGTGTTGATAGGTGCAGAACCCAGGCGAAGCACTTCACATGCCAAGGATTGCCGGTTCTCGAAAGCGCGGCATCATAGCAGTTCGTTTGCAGGCTGGAATCATGCCCGAACGGACAGATTCGTCCGATTGGTAGCGGCAAACGTGTGGTGATACCGGCCGTTGGTCTCGCTGCCTGTGGGAGCGCGCCACGCGCGCGAAAAGTCATGGGCATGGAGGACCGGGCGTCCCCGCCCACTCCCACATTGTCACCGGCCGGCCGCTCTTGCCGTTCTACCGCCCTTGCGGTTTTTCGTCACCCACCAGCGGATCATGGATACGGTCGCGGCTCGACAGCGCCGGGAACAGTTTGATCCACAACACGCTGATGGCGATGGCGCCGACGCCGCCCATCAGCACGGCCGGTACGGTGCCGAACCAGGCGGCGCTGACGCCGGCGCGGAAGTCGCCGAGCTGGTTGGAGGCGCCGATGAACAGGCTGTTCACCGCGCCAACCCGGCCGCGCATCTCGTCCGGCGTTTGCAGTTGCACGAAGGCACCGCGGATCACCATGCTGACCATATCCGCCGCGCCGAGCAGCACCAGGGTCGCCAGGCTGAACCACAGCGAGGTGGACAGCCCGAAACCGATGGTCGCCACGCCGAAAATCGCCACCGAACCGAGAATCACCGGGCCGACCCGCCGCTCGATGGGATGGCGCGCCAGGTAGATCGACATCAACAGTGCACCTACGGCCGGCGCCGACCGCAGCAGGCCGAGGCCCCAGGGGCCGGTGAGCAGGATGTCCTTGGCGAACACCGGCAGCAGCGCGGTGGCGCCGCCGAGCAGCACGGCGAACATGTCCATGGAGATGGCGCCGAACACTTCCGGGCGGCTGCGGATGAAGCGGAAGCCGGCCAGCAGCGATTCCACCGAGATCTTCTGCTTCAGCGGCTTCTGCTGCGACGGCAGGCTGAGCATCAGGGCCATGGCGATCATGTACAGCACCAGCGCGGGGCCGTATACCCAGGCCGGTGCCACCGCGTAGAGCACGCCGCCGAGGGCGGGGGAGACGATGGTCGCGGTCTGCATCGCCGAGCTGGAGGCGGCCACGGCGGCAGGGAACAGGCCGGGCGGCACGATGTTCGGCAGCAGTGCCTGGGTGGTGGGCATCTCGAAGGCCCGTGCCGTGCCCATCATGAAGGCGATGAGGAAGATCATCTCGCGGGTCAGGCTGCTCGTGCTGCTGCCGATCAGCAGGGTGATGGCGACTGCAGCCTGGCCGCACTGGCACAGCGCCGCGACCTTGCGACGGTCGAAACGGTCGGCGACGTGGCCGGTCAGCAGGATGAAGAGGATCTTCGGCAGGAACTCCACCAAACCGACCAGGCCCAGATCGAGCACGTTGCCGGTGAGGCTGTACATTTGCCAGCCGATGGCCACGGTGAGCATCTGAAAGCCGCTGGCGGTGAACACCCGCGCCAGCCAGAAGCGAATGAAGGGCGTGTGATGACGCAGCAGCAACTGACCATGAACGGACATTGGAATACTTAGGCGGCTAACGGTGGCCGCCCAGACTAGCACGTCCTCTGTAACATTTGGATGCAAGAAGCTTCAGGCCGCGACGAGGAGCAACTGGCCGCGGGGCATCCCGCCCAGGACGGGATGTTTCGAGGCTCTAGCGAATCAGACCGCTGAGTAGCCACAAACCGAGGAACAGCCAGATCAGCCCGGCGATCACCGAGCCGCGCATGAACGAGCGTACGGCGCTGTAGAGCAGGATCAGGCCGATCAGCAGCACGCCGATGCTGAGCAGCGACGGGGTCACGCCCAGCGCCCCGGACATACCATCGATGAAGCTCGCCACCGCGCCACCCAGCAGGGCGATCACGCCACTCAGGGCATCGACGATGAAGCGGATGAACGAACCGAACGCCTCACCGAGGGATTCGAAAAAGCCTTCTACGCGCATGGACAGATTCCTGGAAAACAGAGGAGACGGTCAGAAATGGCCGGGAGCGATTGCCGACGTCGCTTGCGGCGGGGCAACCAGGGAGGGGCCACAAAACCGCCGTGCTGGCATATTGGGCTGCCTGCCGGTGGTGGAGTTCCCGGAGTTTGCAGATGGCGTATTGGCCCGATCGCCTGCGCCGCGCCCTGGTGCTGAAGATCAGCCCTCGAGCATCGTCTTGATCTTGCTCGCCAAGGCCTCGAACGAGAACGGCTTGGCGATCATCTCCATGCCGCTGCTCAGGTAGCCGTCGCGCACCTCGGCACCCTCGGCGTAGCCGGTGGCGAACAGCACCTTGAGGTTCGGCTGTCGATAGCGTGCGGCGTCGGCGAGCTGACGGCCGTTCATGCCGGGCAGGCCGACATCGGTGAGCAGCAGGTCGAGCGGCCAGTGCTGTTCCAAGAGGCTCAAAGCGCTCTGCGCGTCGCCAGCCTGAATCAGCTGGTAGCCGAGCTCTTCGAGTACCTCGACGATCAGCATGCGCACCACCTTGTCATCCTCCACCACCAGAATCCGCTCGCCGGTGCCCCGTGGCGCTGGCAGCGGTGCGGTGTGGGTCGGCTCGGCCGGCGCGATGTGCAGGCGTGGCAGGTAGAGGTTCAGGGTGGTGCCGCGGTCGACCTGGCTTTCCAGTTGCAGGTAGCCGCCGGTCTGTTTCACGAAGCCATAGACCATCGACAGACCCAGGCCGGTGCCCTGGCCGATCGGTTTGGTGGTGAAGAATGGCTCGAAGGCGTGGCGAATGATCTCCTGGGACATGCCGCAGCCGGTGTCGCTGACCGCCAGCAGCAGGTAGTCGCCAGCCGGCACCTGGTGGTTCTTCGCGTCCGCCTCGCTGAGCTGCGTATTGCGGGTCTCGACGCGCAGCGTGCCGCCGTCGGGCATGGCGTCACGGGCGTTGATGGCCAGGTTGATCAGCGCATTTTCCAGTTGATGACCATCGCTGCGGGTCGGCCACAGGTCTTCGGCCAGCTGGATTTCCAGTTTGATCTGCTCACCCAGGGTTCGGGTCAGCAGTTCCTTGATGGCCTGCACCAGGGCATTGACCTCCACCGGACGCATGTCCAGCGACTGACGGCGGGCGAAGGCCAGCAGGCGGTGGGTCAGTGAGGCGCCGCGGTTGGCCGAGGCGATGGCAGCCTCGACGAACCTCATCAGTATTGGGTTTTCAGCGGCCGGCAGTTTGCGCTGGATCAGCTCCAGGCTGCCGAGAATACCTGCCAGCAGGTTGTTGAAGTCGTGGGCGATACCGCCCGTGAGCTGACCGATGGCTTCCATCTTCTGCGCCTGGCGCAGCAGTTCCTCGGCCTGGGTGCGCTGCAGCACCGCTTCGCTGACACGCTCTTCGAGGTTCTGGGTCAACTGGCGCAGGGCCAATTCGGTCTGCTTGTGCTTTTCGATATCGATCAGCACGCCGGGGAAACGCAGGGGTGTGCCATCCGCCGCCAGTTCGCAGTGGCCGTTCGCTTCGGTCCAGCGGTAACTGCCGTCTGGCTGCAGCAGGCGGTATTCGGCACGGTAGTCGCCGCCCGTCTGCATGGTCCGCGCGATCAAGGCTTCAACCCTGGAGCGGTCGTCTGGGTGGATGGCCGGCGTAACGCGTTCCAGCTTCATGCCCTGGCGGGCTTCCTGCGGGTCGATGGAGAAGACCCGGGCGAATCGCTCATCGCCGCTGACGCTGTCGTTGGGAACGTCCCATACCCAGGTGCCAAGCACTGCGCCGGCATTCAGCGCCAGTTCGATACGCTCGTTGGCCGTGCGCAACTCGGCTTCGGCCTGGGCCCGTTGCTGGGTGGCGACCATCTGTTGGGTGGTTTCCACCGCGATGCACATCATGCCGTGCGAGTTGCCCTGGGCATCGAGCAGCGGGTTGAAGTACAGGTTCATCCAGGCATCGTCCTGCAGGCCCGGGCGGCGCAGCGGCAGGTAGAGGTTTTCCTGGGATATCGATTTGCCCGCCAGGCCCGTGGCGATCACGTGTCGGTTCCAATCGGCGATCTCCGGCCAGGCCTCTTCGGCGGGCACACCGAAGATTTCCGGGTGGCGCAGGCCCGCGAAGGTCGCGTAGGCGTCGTTGTAGATCAGCACGCCACTCGGCCCGCACAGCAGCACGATGGGCGTTGGCGAGGAGAGGATCAGGCGCGTGCTGCTGACCAGCACGTCCGGCCACTGGTTGATCGGGCCGAGCGAAGTGGCGGCCCAATCGAAGCGTCGGATGATGTCGACGGTGTCACCGGACTGGCCGGCAAATAGGCAGGATTCTGAGGGCATGATCTAGGTCGCGAGCAGTGGTCGGGACAGGCTAGCGCAACGGCGCCACCCGTGCATGGAGCGCCGTTGCGCCGTGACCGATGGCAAGGGCTTGCCACCAGTCGCAGGCTGCGTATTCAGCTGGACTTGCAGCTGGCGAAGGCATACTGGAGCTTTTCCGCCAGTTCTTCGCTGCGGTAAGGCTTCTGCACGATGAAGGCTTCATCGGCGTCAAGCCCGCCCAGTTCGGCATAGCCGGTAACGAACACCACCGGCAATGCCGGGTAACGCTGGCGAGCGATCTGCGCCAGTTCGGCGCCGTTCATGCCAGGCATGGCGAAGTCTGCCAGCAGCAGGTCGATTTCGCCGTCGAGCTTGCTCAGGGCCTGCGCACCGCTTTCCGCTTCGCGTACCTGATAGCCCAGGGCGTCCAGCGTCAGTGCGGTAACTTCGCGTACGCGTGGATCGTCATCGACGAGCAGAATCGTCCGTTGTGCACCATGTTCGGCAACCGGTAGCGGTTGGCTGGAGATGGCATCATCGGGCTGTATGACATTGCGCAGGCCCGGCAGGTATACCTTGACCGTGGTGCCAACGCCCATTTCCGTGAGGATGCGGGCGCCCCCACCCGACTGTTTGGCAAAACCGAACACCTGGGCCAGGCCAAGACCCGAGCCCTTGCCGATCTCCTTGGTGGTGAAGAAGGGTTCGAAGGCTTTGGCCAGCACCGCCTCGCTCATGCCGCTACCGGAATCCTGGACCGACAGCACCACGTAGTCGCCGGGCTCCGGGTCTTCCGGGCGGCGTGGCGTCTCGGTGATGACCTCGTTGCTGGTGCCCAGGCGCAGCGTGCCGCCTATCACCATGGCATCACGGGCATTGATCGCCAGATTGAGGATGATCAGTTCGATCTGCGTCGGGTCGACCCGTGCGTGCCACAGTCCGGGTTCGGTCGTGGTTTCGATCAGTACGCTGCCGCCCAGGGTGCTCTTGAGCAGTTCCAGCATGCCGAGCACGGTTTCGCCCAGGTTGACCGCTTCCGGCACCAGGCGCTGGCGCCGCGAGAAGGCCAGCAACTGGCCGGTGAGCTTGGCGCCGCGCTCGCCGGCATCGGTGATGTTCTGCAGACGGTTGCGGGCCTTGTCCAGGTTGCCCTTTTCCAGGTCGCGGATCAGGAAGCTGGTGCTGGTCAGCACCACCGTCAGCAGGTTGTTGAAGTCGTGGGCAACGCCGGCGGTGAGCTGGCCGACCGCCTCGAGGCGCTGCATCTGTTGCAGGGTCGCCTCGACGCGTTCGCGTTCGGCGATCTGTTCGCGCAGCTGCTGGTTGGTCGCGGCCAGCTCTTCCACTACCGCCCGTTCATGGGTGATGTCGCGCACCGCGGCGTAGAGCAGGTCGTCGTCGCGCACCAGAATCCAGGACAGCCAGTGGTAGTCGCCATTGGCATGGCGCACGCGGTTGACGAAGCGTACCGATACGTTCTCCGAGGTCACTTGCTCGATCTGTTGCAACGTGTCGGTGAGGTCTTCGGGATGCACCAACTCCCAGAGCGGCCCCTGGATCAGCTCCTGACGCGACCAGCCGAGGGTTTGTTCCCAGGCCGGGTTGAGCGCGCTGGGATGCATGTCAAAGCGCAGCACCGCGAGCAGGTCACGAGACAGCTCCCAGTTGCGGTCACGCTCGCGGGTACGCTTCTCGACGCGCTCACCGAGCATGTCGTTGAGGCGCAGCAGGGCTTCGTTGGCCTGCTTCTGTTCGGTGATGTCATGCAGCACACCGAGGAAGCGCGTGCAGGTTCCCTGGTCGAAAAAAGCCTGACCGCGGGCGGAAATCCAGCGTTCGCTGCCATTGCTCAAGGGCAGGCGGAATTCGGCCTGGAACTCGTTGCCGGTGTCTTTGGACAGCGCTTCGGCAACCTGTTTGCGCAACTGCAGGCGATCATCGGGGTGGCAGCGCTCGTAGAAGACCGCCATGCCGACGTCATCGTCCGCATCCAGCTCATAGAGCGCCCTGCAGCGTTCGTCCCAGATCATGCTGTCGGTCGCTGGCACGTAATCCCACATGCCCATGCGTGCTGCACCAATGGCCATTCGGGCGCGGGCTTCGACCGCTTGCAGGGTATCTTCAACGCGCCTGCGTTCATGGCGCTCGTTGACCTCGGCCATGGCCCGGTCGATGGCCTTGGGCAGGAATGGCAGATTCTGCTTGAGCACGTAATCGACGGCACCGAGGCGCATCATCTCCACGGCGTGTTCTTCACCGAACATACCGGACAGGAAAATGAAGGGCGTTTGTGGTGCCAGGCGGCGCGCCACTTCCAGTGCCTGAGCCCCTGACGATCCCGGCAGCAGGTAGTCGGAAAGAATCAGGTCGAAGCTGTCTTTCTGCAGTGCGAGTTCGGCCGCCTGATGGTCATAGACCAAAGTGCTGTCGACCAACAGTCCATTGCGTTCCAGCGCTAGCAGGGCCAGTTCCGCATCACGCGGACTGTCTTCGATGAACAGCAGTTTCAGGGGCTCGAGCGGCATGGAATGGGTCGTCAGTTACTGTCTGGAGTAGGCCCGCGCTTCAAGCGAAAGCGTATTGATCGTCAGTCGCCGTCGGATTCCGACTCGGTCTCTGAACTGCGTCGGTGCAGACGCAGCGAGCCAGGAGGCGGCTCGTTGAGCACCGCCCAGAATACACCGAGATCGGAAATCGCAGACACGAAGGCCTTGAATTCGACCGGCTTGACCACGTAAGCGTTCACATTCAATTCGTAGGCACGCTGCAAGTCAGGGCCTTCACGCGAGGAGGTGAGCATGACGATGGGAATGCTGCGCAATTCAGACGATTCGCGAACCGTCTCCAGCACTTGCAAGCCGTCCACCTTGGGCAGCTTGAGGTCGAGCATCATGATCGCCGGGTTGCCGGGCAGGCGGTCGGCATGGGCGCCGCGACGAAACAGATAATCCAGCGCCTCGGCGCCGTCACGCATGACGATCACGTCATTGGCCAGTTGACTACGCTCCAGCGCGATCAGCGTCAGTTCCAGATCGTGGGGGTTGTCTTCGACCAACAAAATCGGTTTGAGCATTCAAGTCCTCTTCCCGTCAAGAAAGCGCGGGGTGGTGGCGTTTGGGTAACGCGAAGTAAAAGGTGGCGCCCTGGTCAATTGTGCCCTCTGCCCAGACTCTACCATCGTGGCGCTCGATTATACGTCGTACGCTGGCCAGGCCTATGCCTGTGCCTTCGAATTCTTCCATGCGGTGCAGGCGCTGGAAAACCCCGAACAGTTTGTCGGCGTACTCCATATTGAAGCCGACGCCATTGTCGCGTACGAACACCACGACCTCGTCATCGTCCTCCTGGGCGCCGATGACGATCACCGCCGGATTGCGATCGCGACTGTACTTGATGGCGTTGGCCAGCAGATTGCGCAGCGCCAGGTGCAGAAACACAGCGTCGGCGATCACCATCGGTAGTGGTCGCACGTGCCATTCCAGGTTGCGTCCTTGGTAGTCTGGCTTCATCTCCTCGCGAATCGAGTCGACCAGAGCCTGCAGGTTGACGTCGGAGAAGCGCAACGCCGAGCGGCCCATCTGCGAGAAGCTCAGCAGGTTGTCCACCAGGGTGCCGGCAAACCGAGCCGACTCGCTGATGTGATCGAGGAAGCGCACGCCGCGCTCCGACAGGTTGCTACCTTCGAAATCACCGAGCAGCTCCGCATAACCGGCGATATGCCGCAGTGGCGCGCGCAGGTCGTGGGAGACGCTGTAGGAAAAGGCCTCCAGTTCCTTGTTGGATTTCTTCAGGTCGCTGGCCAGTTGGGCCATTTCCTCGGCTTTGCGCAGTACGATGCCAAGCACCGCGTTGCGCAGCTCCAGCGCGCTTTCCGGTTCCTGTGCGTGCCAGGGGGTGGAAAAACCACCGATGTCTTCCTGCCAGCGCGCAAAGCTGTTGCGCGGGTTGAGCACGCCGCTGGAGCTGATCGACTTCTCTGGCTTGCCAGCCCAGGTGACGATGCGCGTCTGCTCCGGCTTGAACCAGATCAGGTAATGCGAGTGCAGCTCGGAGATGGCGACGGCCAGCAGGCCGCCGACATGTTTGGCGAGCCCAGGCAGCTCCGGAATGTCGCGACTGACGTTGTCGGTCTGGAACAGGTCTTCGCCGGTTCGTGCACCTAACCAGTGCACCAGCGCGTTGACCTGGTCGCGTGGCGGCGTTTGCCCAAGCAGGTCGCAACGCGACGCGGAAATGATCGCTCCCCCACTGGCCTGGGCGAAGTTCAAGAAGGTATCGGGCAGTGACAGCAACCCGTCGCTGATACTGTCGCGGTCGGCCATGGCAGAGAGCATCTGCACGATCTGCTGGCGCAACTGCAGCAGATGCTGGGTGCGCGCCTGAGCGATCTTCGCTTCGACCTGCAGCGACAACATGCGCCCCAGCAGCTCACAGGCGGTGCGGGTCTGGAAACCCACCGAGCGGGCTTCGGCATGGTGGCAGGAGATCAACCCCCAGAGCTGCCCTTCGACCACGATGGAAATCGACATCGAAGCGATGGTCTGCATGTTGCGCATGTACTGCAGGTGCACCGGCGACACGCTGCGCAGCGCGGCGTAGCTCAGATCCAGTGGTTTGCCGGTCAGCGGGTTGAGCGCCGGGCGCAGTGGCGACGGCTGGTAGTTGGCATCCTCGATCACCCGAATGCGGTTGCCGACGTACAGGGCGCGCGCCTGGGGCGGAATGTCTGCGGCAGGAAAGCTCAGGCCGAGGTAGCTCGGATAACCCGGGTCGACACGTTCGGCGAGCACCAGGCCATTGCCCTCGGCATCGAAGCTGTAGGCCTTGACCCGGCCGAAACCGGTGATGCGTTTGACTTCGTCGACCGACAGGCGGCACAGCTCGTCGACATCGTCAGCGTCCTGCAAATGGCCGATGAAGGTGCGCACCACCGGATAGAGGTTGTTGTAGGCCGCGATCACGTTGCTGGTCGGCTCGAACTCGGCGATCAGCACGCCGTCGTAGCGGTGCACCATCATGGCGATCAACTGGCCGTTGCGACTGCCCTCACGGAACCGCACGTCGCCGACGTGGAATGGCGTGGTTTCATCGTGAGACAGCTGCTCCAGACGCTCGGCGAGCATGGCGCTGTCTTCGAGCAATGCGTCCAGATGCCGGCCCAGCAACTGATCGGGATCCACGCCCAGCCATTCGGCGACGTTCTCGCTCACTTGCAGTACCGTCAGCGCCTGCTCGTGGAACACCATCAGAAATCCCTGGGGCTGGATGCTGCCGGGAATATGGATGGGTTCCTTGGCGCAGTTGGCGATGGCGCTGCTCAATGAAGTGATGGTTTCGCTGGACGCCAAGATGTTCTCCTTCGGTTCCAGGCCGGTCTGCATGAGCGGTCTCGAGGGCGGATGCGTTGGGAGGCAGGGACGCCGCGGTCGCCAGGGGCAATGGCGCCATGAAGTTCTCTGCACGTATGTAGTTCCCTGCACAGTCAGTCTGCACGGTCTCGCAGGCCGGGTAAACCGTAATGCGGGGGAGCGCGGGTTGCGTCACTGCGCGCAGAATGCCGGGCGGCGAGGAACTTTGCATGCGCGCGTGCCTCTCAAAGCGGTCCCCGTCTTATCGACGGACTGCAACATTCTCCAGGCAGACTGCCTGCATCCGTGAACTCGAGAATCGCCATGATATCTGCTGCCAAGCGGGCCTTTTCCCGTCTGCCCGTCCTGCGCCCGTGGGCGTGGCTGCTGTTGTTGATCCTGCTCGTTGCCGGCTATCAGATGCGCGCTCTGCACCTGGACGACCGCCTCTATTACTGGCTGACCACCCCAGCGATCTCGCAATGGGCACCGAACAGCCTGCTTTCCCACAGGTACAAGGTCCAGATCGACGCCAAGGTGGTCGGTGGCGTCAGCGATAACCTCTCGGCCCTGAGCTACGACGACCAGCGCGACCAGTTGTGGGCGGTGCTCAACAACCCCGAAGAACTGTTGGCCATGAGCAAGGATGGCGAAGTGCTCGCGCGTTACCCGCTGAGTGGCTTCAGCGATGTCGAGGGCGTGACCTACCTGGGCGATGGCATGCTGCTGCTCGCCGAAGAACGCGAGCATGCGCTGGTGGTGGTGCCTGTACCGGAACGCGCCGGGGCGCTGTTTCGCGAGGACTATCGCGCCCTGACGCTGGGCATCCAGCGTGACGGCAATCAGGGCTTCGAAGGGGTGGGTTACGACCGGGCGCGGGATCGGCTGTTCGTGGTCAAGGAGCATTCGCCCATGAAGCTCTACGAAATCCGCGGTTTCAAAAGCAGCGTGAAGGGTAATTTCGGCCTTGAAATCATCGATCACGACGACTGGATCCGCGATTCGGTATTCGCGTCCGATCTGTCGTCCGTTCACTTCGACGAACACACCGGCAACCTGGCGCTGCTCAGCGACGAGTCGAAGCGGATCATGGAGCTGGATGGCGAAAGTGGTGAACTGATCGGTTTCCGTACCCTGGACAGCGACTTCGCCGGCCTCGGAAAGGCCGTGCCTCAGGGCGAAGGCATGACCTTCGACGATCAAGGCAACCTCTATATCGTCAGCGAACCCAACCTGTTCTACCGTTTCGGGCGCGGTTAGCCCGGCAAGGACATTTCAGCGCAGGCGCCGCGCCCCCGGGCGAAGGGAGCGGGTGGCGCCAACTGGATACTGCCTCGGCGGCCCTAGCGCGGTGGATACTGGCTCAGCACCCGGCCCACGGTTTCACGGATCACCGTCTCGCGCTGGGCGGGGTTGCCCTCGTCATTGCGCATGATGCGCTCGTCGCTGCCGCGCCAGACCAGTTTGCCGTCCTTGGCATCGAACAGGTCGATCTGCACCGTCGCGACCTTGTAATCGACGGTACGGGTTTCATTGTAGGCGGGGCCGCCCCAGTAATTACCCCAGTAGCCGCCGAAGCCGCCACCAAATCCGGTGCTGACCTGCTGCTGGCGTTGATCGACGATCAACCACACCTGTACATGCAGATCGCCCGAGGCCCCGGCCGCAGCAGGACGCAGGCCGCGCTGGTCGAGCTGCCCGCTCACTGCGCTGCGCAGACGCTGCTCGGTCAGGTCGCTGCGAACACGCGGATCATCGGGTTTGTACTGCACGGCCGGCTCCTGCCAGCTCCAGCTGCGGTAGCCGGCGAAGTCGCGGCTGGCATCGAAGTCACGGTTGATCTGCTGGTTCTGGCAGGCGCCCAGCAGCAACAGGACGGGGATCAACAGCAAAGGCAGGCGGCGCATAAGAGTTCTCCTGAATCGGTCAGAAAGCGGGGGTCATGCTGGGGGGTATTCGCCAAGAGCGTCGCTGACCGCCTTGCGCAGGGCCTCGGCGCGTTCGGATTGGCTGCCGCTGCTGCGCATTTCCGCCTGCCCGCTCCACACCTGTTCCCCGCTGCGGCCGTCGAAGAAGTCGATACGCACCACCACGATTTCTTCTTCATAGGTTCTGGTCAGCGGTACGCGGGCGCCCACACCGACACCGTTGCCGTAATAGCCGCGGTTGCCGTAACTGCCATAACCGCCTCCATAGTAGGGGTCGTAGCTATCGGCGACCTGGCGTACGCGGCGCTCGAGGCGAGTGTCCGTGCGCACCTTGAGGTCGGCCGCAGCGTTGCCCTGGGCGGGGCGCAGGCCGCGCTGATCGAGGGCATTGTTGAGCGCATCCTGGACCAGGTCCGCGCTGGCCCAAGCGCTGCCGGCCGGACGCTGCTGCCAGGCCCAGCTACGGTAGGCCGCATAGTCACGGGGCGCGGCGGGGTAGGCACTGCGGTCGAAGTGTTGGGCTGCACCTGGCGGGGCCGGTGGCATCGGCACGGAGTCCGTGGTGTACGGGTTCTGGCTCTGGCAGGCCGCCAGGGCAGTGGTGAGCAGCAATAACGCGATGCGTTTCATGGCGGTTCTCCTGGCAGAGCAGGCGTTCAGCGTGGCCGACAGATCCAGTGCAGGTAGCGTCCGAGTCCGGCGAAGGCCGGGTGACGACGGTGTGCCAGTTCCATTTCCAGCAGGTCGGCGAGTGCCGCCCTGGCCTGGAATTCCCGTGGCATGTAATCGTGGAAGACTCTCACCCCGCTCTCCACTTCGACCCGCCAGTGAGCGGCAAGTTGCGACTTCAGTTCGCGTGGATCGAGGGGCCGCTGTGGCGTCAGGCTCTGCTTTTCGCCAGCGAACTCTTCCTTGCGCAACTTGCGCAGGTGGCCCTTGAGCAGGTTGCGGTAGATCAGCGCATCCTTGTTGTAAAAGGCCAGCGAAAGCCAGCCATCCGGCGCGGTCAGGTCATGCAGCGTCGGGAGAATGGCGGCCGGTTCGGCCAGCCATTCGAGCACTGCATGGCAGATGACCAGGTCGAAGGGCGCCGCGAAGCGCCCCGGCAGTTCCTGCCACGGCGCGTGAAGGAAGGTTGCCTCGACACCCGCCTCGGCGAAGCGCTCGCGGGCGCCAGCCAGCATGGGCTCGGCGGGCTCGGCCAGGGTTACCTGATGGCCGCGCTCGGCCAGCCACAGGGCCATGTGGCCAAGCCCGGCTCCGACGTCGAGCACCCGCAGTGGGCGCTCGGGCAGCGCCTCGCTGAGGTCGGCCTGCAGCACGGCGAGGCGGATAGCGCCCTTGGCGCCGCCATAGATCTTTTCGGCGAAGCGGGTCGCCAGCTCGTCGAAGTGACGGTCACTCATCAGCTGAACCGCCGTTCGCTGTCGGCCAGCTTGGCGCGGACCACCTGTTCCATGTCCAGGCCCAGCTCGCTGCACAGCAGGAGCAGATAAAGCACCACGTCACCGACTTCCTGCCCGGCATGCTCGAGCTTGTCGGCCGGCAGGCTGCGCGACTGATCCTCGCTGAGCCACTGGAATATCTCCACCAGCTCGGCCATTTCCACGCTGGCCGCCATGGCCAGGTTCTTCGGCGCGTGGAACTGGCGCCAGTCGTTGCGATCACGGATGGCGTGCAGGCGAGCGGTGAGTTCAGCGATATTCATGCGGTGCCCCCAGGCGATAGCCGCACATTCTTTCACGACGCTTATATGACCTGCCAGTACCCGGCCAAATGCGGCACATCCTCTTTGCCGAGCAGGTCGAACTGGCCTTCGGCCGCGGGCAGGCTGGCGCGCATGCGGATGCTGCTCGGCAGCAGCACCGGTTTCTGGAAGCGCACTTCGACGCTGTACCCCGAGGCCGGCAGGTGCGCCTGCAGCGCCGCCAGGGCCCGCGCCTTGTTCCAGAGACCGTGGGCGATGGCGCGTGGGAAGCCAAAGGGTTTGGCGGTCAGTGCCGACAGGTGGATGGGGTTGTAGTCGCCGGAGATTCGCGCATAGCGGCGGCCGATGTTGGCAGGCGCCTGCCATTGAGTCAGCTCGTCCATCGGCAGGCTGGCAGGGTCGCTGCGCCCGACCGTCTGGCCGTCCAGTTTCATGCCTCGGCAGAGCAGGCGGCTGTCACCTTCCCAGAGCAGCCCGAGCTGGTCCTCGAGGCGGGTGATGACACTGAATACCGCACCCTTGTCATGGGGCGCCAGGTTGCTGGTCTCCACGCTCAGGGTAAAAGGGCCCAGCCCGGCGAGCTGGCGAATCACCCTGATACGATTTTCCAGGTGCACCAGGCCGAGCAGGGGAAAGGGAAAGTCGGCTTCGGTGAGCAGCTTCATCTGCAGCGCGAAAGCCAGCACGTGGGGGTAGGTGGCAGGCAGCCGGGCATCGTCGGCAAATCCGCACAACTGGCGATAGCGGGCCAGGTGGCTGGGGTCGACACTGACCTGGCAGCGCAGCCCTCGATGCGGCAGCACCTTGCCGGTGATACCACGACGCATCGCCGCGCGCAGGAGCAGGCCAGGCAGAGCCGGCGGGGTGTGCAGATCGAGCCATTCGGTTGCCATCGTGCGCTCCGGTGCAAAGTGGAATTCAGCGTACTTTCGCCGAGATTTAGGACAGTAGCCAGCCTGTATTGGTGCCCGCCGCGCTTGGGCCGGGCGCAAATCTTCAAAGCCGCCTACGCTTGTCGTCATTCAGCCAGGCAAGGAAGACGCCAGCATGCATGAAATTACCCGGCGGGCTGCGCCCTGATGCGGTCGATCACCGATACGCCGCAGCTCTCATACCTGCTCAATCCGCTGCTGCGACGCTCGTTGGGCGAAGCGCGCCTGGACCTGGTCAGCCAGGTGCATGAGCTGATCGATCAGTTACTCGCCGAAGGTGCCACCCTCGAGCAGGTCGCCACGCGCCTGCAGATGCCCGCCCGACGGCTTCGTGAGCAACTGTCGCAGGCCAATGTGCGCTTCAACGACATGGTCAACGATCGTCGTAGCCAGTTGGCCAAACGCCTGTTGCTGGAGACCGACGAGCGCATCGAGCTGATCGCCGAACGCACCGGGTTTTCCGAGCCCAGCACCTTCTACCGCGCGTTCAAGCGCTGGGTCGGCGAAACGCCGGTGGAGTTTCGCCGCCGCGGCCGGCTGCAGGCAGCCGGCCGCGGCCCAGTCTGATCAGGCACCCAGCAGGCTCTGCCCGCATACCCGCAACACCTGACCACTGACCGCGCCGGAACCGGGCTGGGCGAACCAGGCCACGGCTTCGGCGACATCCTGAGGCAGGCCGCCCTGATTCATGGCGTTCATGCGCCGGCCGGCCTCGCGGATGGTGAAGGGGATGGCGGCGGTCATGCTCGTTTCGATGAAGCCCGGGGCCACGGCGTTGATGCTGATGCCACGTTCGGCCAGCGTCGGCGCCCAGCTTTGCGCCAGGCCGATCAGCCCGGCCTTGCTGGTTGCATAGTTGGTCTGCCCGACGTTACCGGCGATGCCGCTCAGCGATGCGATCAGCACCACTCGGCCGTTATCGCGCAGGGTACCGGCTTGCAGCAGGGCATCGGTGAGCTGCTGCGGTGCGCGCAGGTTGACGTCGATCACCGACTCCCAGAGCCCCTCGCTCATCTTCGCCAGGGTCTTGTCACGGGTGATACCTGCGTTGTGCACGACGATATCCACCCCGTGCGGCAGGGCCTCGACCAGTTTCGCGGGCGCGTCGTCGGCGCATATATCCAGCGCCAGGCTGCGTCCGCCGAGGCGCGAGGCCAGGGCATCGAGGGCATCCTTGGCCTGGGGTACGTCCAGCAGCAAAACTTCGGCGCCGTCGCGCGCCAGGGTTTCGGCGATGGCGGCGCCGATACCACGGCTGGCGCCAGTGACCAGTGCGGTGTTGCCGGCCAGTGGGCGGGTCCAGTCGTTGACCTGCTGCGCGTAGGGCTGAAGGCGCAGTACCTGGGCCGACACATAGGCGCTCTTGGGCGAAAGCAGGAAGCGCAGGGCGCCCTCCAGCTGATCTTGCGCACCCTGATCGACGTGCAGCAGTTGCACGGTGCCGCCACGGCGGATCTCCTTGGCCAGGGAGCGGGTGAAGCCCTCCAGGGCACGCTGCACGCTGGACGCCTGAGGATCGTCGAGCGTCTGCGGGGCGCGACCGAGCACCACCACGTGTGGGCAGCGACCGAGGTTCTTCAGGGCAGGCTGGAAGAACTGACGCAGGGCATCGAGCTCCTCGAAGCGGCTCAGGCCACTGGCATCGAACACCAGCCCCTTGAGCTTCGGGCCATGCTCGGCGGTCCAGCGCGGCAGGCCGTACTGGTCATCGAGAGCGGCGAAGGTTTCGTCGGTCAGGCGGCTGGCGAAGGCTGCCACCGCAGCGCCCAGGTCGCCGTTACCGCCGATCAGCAACGCACCTTCCAGAGGCCTGTTGCGGCCCGCCACCCAGCGTTCCAGAGGCAGCGGAGCGGGCAGCCCGAGCGCGCCGACCAGGCGGCGTCCGGTAGGCGTATTGGCGAAGTTGAGGTAGCGATCGGACATGGAACAGACTCCAGGGCAGAAACTCAAAGAGGTTGACCACTGTACGCCATCACTCGTTTCATGCATCGACAGCAGCCCAATAACCGGCCACCGTGTCGGTGAATCGGCACCCTAAAGTGCCGCAGAATATTACCCGCAAGGAGCCGTACATGAGCCTGCCGCGCCGGGTCGCCATCGTTGGTGGCAACCGTATTCCCTTCGCCCGCTCCAATACCGCCTACGCCACGGCCAGCAACCAGGCCATGCTCACCAGCGCGCTGGAGGGCCTGATCGAGCGCTACAACCTGCACGGCGAGCGCCTTGGCGAAGTGGTCGCAGGGGCGGTGCTCAAGCACTCGCGGGACTTCAACCTGACCCGCGAATGCGTACTCGGCTCGCGCCTGGCCCCCGAAACCCCGGCCTACGACCTGCAACAGGCCTGCGGCACCGGGCTCGAAGCCGCGCTGCTGGTGGCCAACAAGATTGCCCTGGGGCAGATCGAAAGCGGTATCGCCGGTGGCGTGGACACCACCTCGGATGCGCCCATCGGCGTCAACGAAGGCCTGCGCAAGATCCTGTTACAAGCCAATCGCGGCAAGAGCACCGGCGACAAGATCAAGGCGCTGCTGCAGCTGCGTCCACGGCACCTGGCGCCCTCGCTACCGCGCAATGGCGAGCCGCGCACCGGCTTGTCCATGGGCCAGCATTGCGAGCTGATGGCGCAGCACTGGGCCATCCCGCGTGACGAGCAGGATCAGTTGGCCGTGGAGAGCCACCGCAAGCTCGCTGCCGCCTACGCCGAAGGCTGGCAGGACGATTTGCTGACGCCGTTTCTCGGCCTGACCCGTGACCAGAACCTGCGCCCCGATATCGACCTGGCCAAGCTGGCCACCCTCAAGCCCGTGTTCGAGCGTGGCCAGCGCGGCACCCTGACCGCAGCCAACTCGACACCGCTGACCGATGGTGCGTCGTTGGTCCTGCTGGCCAGCGAAGAATGGGCCAAGGCCCGTGGTCTGCCGATTCTTGCCTACTGGCGCGATGGCGAGGCGGCGGCGGTGGATTTCGTCAAAGGCAACGAGGGGCTGTTGATGGCGCCGGTGTATGCGGTGCCGCGCTTGCTGGCGCGCAATGGCCTCACGCTGCAGGATTTCGACTACTACGAAATCCACGAAGCCTTCGCCGCTCAGGTGCTGTGCACGCTCAAGGCCTGGGAGGACGCCGACTATTGCCGCAGCAAGCTGGGTCTGCAACAGCCGCTGGGCGGCATCGACCGTGCGAAGCTCAACATCAAGGGCAGCTCCCTGGCGGCTGGCCACCCGTTCGCAGCGACGGGTGGGCGCATCGTCGCCAACCTGGCCAAGCTGCTATCGGTGGCCGGCGAAGGCCGTGGCCTGATCTCCATTTGCGCCGCCGGTGGCCAGGGCGTTACCGCGATTCTGGAGCGCTGAGTCGGCCGACCAGGGCGACCGGCTGGCCGATCAATCCTCGCGCCGCGTCGTCTTGGCTTCGGCCTCGAGCAAGGCGGCCTTGCGTGCCACGCCCCAGCGGTAGCCGCCGAGGCTGCCATCGGCTGCGGTGACGCGGTGGCAGGGCACCAGCAGGCCCAGCGGATTGCTGGAGCAGGCTCGGGCGATGGCCCGTGGGTGGCTGCCCAGGTTGGCGGCCAGTTGTCCGTAGGTTCGCGTCTGACCCATTGGGATGGCCCGCAGGGCCTGCCATACCTGCTGCTGAAACGCCGTGCCTTGCAGATCCAGCGGCAGGCAGGCAGCGCGTGCCGGTTCCTCGAGCTGCATCAGCACCGCGTTCAGCCACTCCTCCAGTGCCTTGTCGTCACGCTGCAGCGTTGCCGCAGGAAAGCGCTGACGCAGCTCCGCCTCCACCGCGTTCGCGGATTCGCCGAACAACAGGGCGCAGAGGCCAGTGTCGCTGCTCGCCACCAGCAGGTAGCCCAGTGGGCAGGGCGCCACTGCCAGGCGCAGCGATTCCCCGGCGGCACCTTTGCGTCGGCTGGCCGCGCTCACCCCATCGGCCCGCTCGTAGAGTGCGCGGGTACTGGAGTAACCGCTGTTCAGCGCAGCATCGAGCAGCGAACCGGCCTGGGGCAGTTCGAGCGCCAGGCGCTCACGCTGGCGGGCGCTGCCCCAGGCCTTGGGTGTCATCCCGGTACGTGCCTTGAAGGCTCTGGCCAGGTGCGACGGTGACAGGCCGATGCGCGCGGCAAGTGCTTGCAGAGTCGGTGGTCTTTCCGCTTCGTCGAGCAGGCGGCAGGCTGCAGTCACCAGCGCGTCGAGCTGCTCGGCCAGGCTGCTGCCCCGGGGCGAGCAGCGTTTACAGGGCCGATACCCCGCCGCCTCGGCGTGTGCGGGCGTGGCATGGAAACTGACGTTCTCGCGCCTTGGCCGGCGTGCCGGACAGCTGGGGCGGCAGTAGATGCCGGTCGAGCGCACGGCGAAGACGAATTCACCGTCCTGCGTGGCATCGCGTTCGCATACGGCTTGCCAGTGGCGTTCTTCCGACATGTTCATCTCCTGTAACAGACACTGGATTGTCGGTATCGACCAGATTACGCGCCAGTGCCAATCACGCTTTCAAAGTGTATGAGTCGGCACATTTTCCATAGAGACTGTGCGCTGCCCGAGGATTGCCGTATAAAAGGGCCGCATAGCCCATTGAGGACCCTAATAAAAGCTGATGAAGACGCCAAAACGCATTGAGCCCCTGGTCGAAGACGGCCTGGTGGACGAGGTGATTCGCCCTTTGATGAGCGGCAAGGAAGCAGCGGTCTATGTTGTGCGTTGCGGTACCGAGTTGCGTTGCGCCAAGGTCTACAAGGAAGCCAACAAGCGGGGTTTCCGCCAGGCCGCCGAGTATCAGGAAGGTCGCAAGGTACGCAACAGCCGTGACGCGCGGGCTATGGCCAAGGGCTCCAAGTATGGTCGCAAGGGGCAGGAAGACGCCTGGCAGAACGCCGAGGTGGCAGCCCTGTTTCGTCTGGCCAGCGCCGGGGTCCGGGTGCCGAAACCCTATGACTTTCTCGAGGGTGTGCTGCTCATGGAACTGGTCGGGGACGGCGAGGGTGGCGTAGCGCCGCGCCTCAACGACGTCGACCTGCACCCCGAAGACGCCCGTGAATTCCACGCTTTCATGATCGAAGAAATCGTCAAGATGCTCTGCGCCGGCTTGGTGCATGGCGACTTGTCCGAATTCAACGTGCTGCTTGGCCCTGAAGGCCCGGTGATCATCGACCTGCCCCAGGCGGTGGATGCGGCCGGCAACAACCACGCCTTCAAGATGCTCGAGCGTGACGTCGGCAACATGGCCGCCTATTTCGGCCAGTTCGCACCGGAGCTCAAGTTCACCAAGTACGCCAAGGAAATGTGGGCGCTCTACGAAGACGGCAAGCTGACGCCGGATAGCGTGCTGACCGGGGAGTTCGATGACCCCGAGGACGAGGCCGACGTCGACGCCGTGTTGCGTGAAATCAAGGCCGCCCTGGCCGATGAGGCACGCCGTCAGGCCGCGCTCAACGCCGAGGACGAGCCCAAGGACCAGGAGCCGCCTCCGCCCTGGGAGCGGTGATTGAGCTTGATGCAGTGGTGGGCTGAAGCGGATCGCCGCCCGGCCCACCCTGTACGGCTGCGATCCACCGCGGGCGCGGGCCGTGCCCGCGATTTCGCGCGCATGGCGCGCTCCCACAAGTTGGTGCGCTGAAGGGCGGTCCGCCTGATGGATCAACATCGACCCTGCGCCCGCTGACCTATCTGAAGAATCGCAGGGAACGACCGTTTTGCAATCCACTGTGGGAGCGGGCCATGCCCGCGATTTCGCGCGCATGGCGCGCTCCCACAAGTTGGTGCGCTGAAGGGCAGCTCGCGGGATGAGTGAACATCCATCCTGCGCCCGCGAACCGGCCTGAAGAATCGCAGGGACCGGCGGTTCCGCGATCCACTGTGGGAGCGGGCCGCGCCCGCGATTTCGCGCGCATGGCGCGCTTCCACAGGTACTGCGCCGAAGGGCAGCTCGCAGGATGGGTGAACATCCATCATGCGCCCGCGAACCTGCCTGAAGAATCGCAGGAAACGGCGGTTCCGCGATCCACTGTGGGAGCGGGCCGCGCCCGCGATTTCGCGCGCATGGCGCGCTCCCACAAGTTGATGCGCTGAAGGGCAGCTCGCGGGATGAGTGAACATCCATCCTGCGCCCGCGAACCGGCCTGAAGAATCGCAGGGAACGGCGGTTCCGCGATCCACCGCGGGCGCGGGCCGCGCCCGCGATTTCGCGCGCATGGCGCGCTCCCACAAGGTACTGCGCTGAAGGGCAGCTCGCAGGATGAGTGAACATCCATCCTGCGCCCTAGGACCGGCCTGGAGAATCGCAGGGAACGGCGGTTCCGCGATCCACTGTGGGAGCGGGCCGCGCCCGCGATTTCGCGCGCATGGCGCGCTCCCACAAGGTAGTGCGCTGAAGGGCGGTCTGCCTGATGGATGAACATCGACCCTGCGCCCGCTGACCTGTCTGGAGAACCGCAGGGAACGGCCGTTTTGCAATCCACTGTGGGAGCGGGCCGCGCCCGCGATTTCGCGCGCATGGCGCGCTCCCACAAGTTGGTGCGCTGAAGGGCGATCCGCCTGATGGATGAACATCGACCCTGCGCCCGCTGACCTATCTGAAGAATCGCAGGGAACGGCGGTTCTGCGATCCACTGTGGGAGCGGGCCATGCCCGCGATTTCGCGCGCATGGCGCGCTCCCACAAGTTGGTGCGCTGAAGGGCGGTCCGCCTGATGGATGAACATCTACCCTGCGCCCGCTGACCTATCTGAAGAATCGCAGGGAACGGCGGTTCCGCGATCCACTGTGGGAGCGGGCCATGCCCGCGATTTCGCGCGCATGGCGCGCTCCCACAGGCACTGCGCCGGCAGGTAGCGCTTACCCGACCTGCGCCCACGAATCCGCTTGGGCTGCCCCGAAATGGTGAGTTTCAGGATCGCCTGCTTCATCTTGGTTCGTATCCTGCGCCAGTCGCGCCGATCTGCAGGAGCCTGCCAAGCCCTTTGCCATGGGCCTTCCCGGCTTTTTCAAGGCCTTGGCATGCAACCTGCTATCAAACCTGTGCACCCATCATCGATGGGGCCGGTGAACAGGCCATGACCTGATACTCACCCCACATAACTGAATCCAAGGCAAAGACGCCTGAAGCTGACAACAGCTCCAGGCGTCTTTTTTTTGCGTTGCAGAAAACCGTGATACCGCAGCAGACAGAGGGCAGGCTATGAATTCCATCGTCACATCGATCAAGCGCGAGAACCTGATCGTCATCGGCAACGGCATGGTCGGCCACCACTGTGTGGAGCAGCTGATCGCCAGCGGCGCCCTGCATCGCTATCAGGTGCACGTGTATGGCGAAGAGCGCCAGCGCGCCTACGACCGTGTGCACCTGTCCGAGTATTTCTCCGGCAAGGATGCCGAAGCCCTGGCCCTGGGCGAGCCTGATCTGTACGCCCGCAACGGCGTGCATCTGCACCTCGGCGAGCAGGTGCTGGAGATCGACCGCGAGAACCGCGAAGTCGTCACCACCAACGGCCGTCGCGGCTACGACCGGCTGGTGCTGGCCACCGGTTCCTATCCGTTCGTACCGCCGATTCCGGGCGCCGAGGGCAATTCGCGCCTGGTCTACCGCACCTTGGACGACCTCGACGGCATCCGCGCTGCCGCGGCCAGCGCCCGCCGTGGCGTGGTGGTGGGCGGCGGTCTGCTCGGTCTCGAGGCGGCCAATGCCCTCAAGTCCCTTGGCCTGGAAGCTCATGTGGTGGAGTTCGCGCCACGCCTGATGCCGGTGCAGCTGGATAACGACGGTGGCGACGCATTGCGGGCGCGCATCGAGGCCCTGGGTGTGGGTGTGCATCTATCGCGCGCCACCCAGGAGATCGTCATCGGTGAGGAATACGCCTACCGCATGAAGTTCAATGATGGCGAATTCCTTGAGACCGACCTGATCGTGTTTTCCGCCGGTATTCGTCCGCAGGACGCCCTGGGCCGTGCCGCCGGGCTCGACATCGCGACCCGCGGGGGCGTGGTGGTCGACAACGACTGCCGCACCAGCGACCCGGCGATTTTCGCCATCGGCGAATGCGCGTCCTGGAATGGCATGGTCTTCGGCCTGGTCGCGCCGGGCTATTCGATGGCCCGCAATGTCGCCGCACAGCTGGCTGGCGCGCCCCACGAACTATTCACCGGCGCCGACATGTCGACCAAGCTCAAGCTGCTTGGCGTCGACGTCGGCTCCATCGGCGATGCTCACGCCGCCACGCCGGGCGCCAAGAGCTACCGCTATATCGACGAAGCCAATGCCAGCTACCGCCGTCTGGTGGTCTCGCCGGATGGTCAGCACGTCATCGGCGCCGTGCTGGTCGGCGACAACAGTTATTACGACACCCTGCTGCAGTACGCCCAGAACGGCATCAAGCTGCCGGCCGATCCGTCCAGCCTGATTCTGCCGCTGTCCGAAGGCGCGCCGACCCTGGGCGCCGATGCGCTGCCGGATACCGCGACCATCTGCTCCTGCCACAACGTCAGCAAGGGCGCGGTGTGCTGCCAGGTCGACGCCGGCATCACCGACCTCGGCGAGCTGAAGGCCATCACCAAGGCCGGCAGCGGTTGCGGTGGTTGCAGCGCCTTGCTCAAACAGGTCTTCGAGCATGAGTTGAGCGCCCGCGGCGTGGCGGTGGACAAGAGCCTCTGCGAGCACTTCGCCCATACCCGTCAGGAGCTGTACGCCATCGTCCGGGTGGAAGGTGTGCTCAGTTTCGAAGAACTGCTGGCCAAGCATGGCCGCGGCCACACCGGCTGCGATATCTGCAAGCCAGCGGTCGGCTCGATCCTCGCGTCGTGCTGGAACCAGCCGATCACCGACCCGCTGCTGATCCCGCTGCAGGACACCAACGACACCTTCATGGCCAACATGCAGAAGAACGGCACCTACTCGGTGGTGCCGCGTATTCCCGGTGGCGAGATCACCCCGGACGGGTTGATCGCCATCGGCGCCGTGGCGAAGAAATACGACCTCTACACCAAGATCACCGGCGGGCAGCGCATCGACCTGTTCGGCGCTCAACTGCACGAGCTGCCGGAAATCTGGGGCGAGCTGATCGCCGCCGGCTTCGAGACCGGGCATGCCTACGGCAAGTCGCTGCGTACCGTGAAGTCCTGCGTGGGCAGCACCTGGTGCCGCTATGGCGTGCAGGACAGCGTCGGCATGGCGCTGCGCCTTGAGGATCGCTACAAGGGCCTGCGCTCGCCGCACAAGATCAAGTTCGCGGTCAGTGGCTGCACCCGTGAGTGCGCCGAAGCGCAGAGCAAGGACATCGGCGTGATCGCCACCGACAAGGGCTGGAACCTCTACGTGTGCGGCAACGGCGGCATGCGCCCGCGGCACGCCGAGCTGTTCGCCACCGACCTGGATGACGAAGCGCTGATCCGCACCATCGACCGCGTGCTGATGTTCTACGTGCGCACTGCCGACAAGCTGCAGCGCACCTCGGTATGGCGCGAATCGCTGGAAGGCGGCCTGGATTACCTCAAGGCGGTGATTCTCGACGACAGCCTGGGCCTTGGCGCCGAGCTGGAAGCGCAGATGCAGCTGGTGGTCGACCGTTATGAATGCGAATGGGCCGGTGCCCTCAAGGACCCGGAGAAGCTCAAGCGCTTCCGCACCTTCGTCAACGACAAGCGCGGCGATCCGGACATTCACTTCGTCAAGGAGCGTGGCCAGCGCCGACCCATGACCGCCAGCGAGTTACATCTGATTCCCGTTACCGAGGAGGTGCTCTGATGAGCCAGTCCAATGCCGTGCGCGCCCAATCGCTTCCCGCCACCGAATGGCAACCGCTGTGCAGCAGCCAGGATCTGGTCGCCAACTCCGGTGTGGTGGCCTGGCTCGAGGGTGACCAGATCGCCCTGTTCCATCTGCCCCACAGCGAGGCCGGCGAGCAACTGTTCGCGGTGGAAAACCGCGATCCGAAATCCGGCGCCAACGTCATCGGTCGCGGCCTGATCGGCCAGATCAAGGGTGACCTGGTGATCGCTTCGCCGCTCTACAAACAGCATTTCCGCCTGGTCGACGGCACCTGCCTCGAGTACCCGGAGCAGCGCCTGCGCGTATGGCCGGTGCGGCTCAATGGCGACACCGTGGAAATCGGCCTGGCGAGCTGAATGCTCGACGACTTACCGCGAAGGCCGGAGAAGAACGCCAAGCAGGCGCCCCGGCCCATTCGCCCCCTCATTCCTGTTTGCACACCTGAAAAGAGAGCATCTCCATGTCCTACCTGGTTCCTGCCGAATTCGTCACAAAGATGGTGGATACCGGCGAGTCGAAGATCTTCATGTCGACCCGCGATACCCTGATCCGCGCCTTCATGGCCGGTGCGATTCTGGCCCTGGCGGCGGTGTTCGCCATCACCATCACTGTCCAGACTGGTTCGCCGCTGCTTGGCGCAGCGTTCTTCCCGGTCGGTTTCATCATGCTGTACCTGATGGGCTTCGACTTGCTCACCGGGGTATTCGTCCTCGCTCCGCTGGCGCTGCTCGACAAGCGCCCGGGGGTCACCGTCGGTGGCGTGCTGCGCAACTGGGGGCTGGTGTTCATCGGCAACTTCGCCGGAGCACTGACGGTCGCCGTGATGATGGCTTTCGTCTTCACCTATGGCTTCTCGACCAGCGCGGGTGAGATCGGCGAGAAGATTTCGCACATCGGCGAGTCACGCACTCTGGGCTACGCCGAGTTCGGCACGGCCGGCTGGCTGACCATTTTCCTGCGCGGCATGCTGTGCAACTGGATGGTGTCCATGGGTGTGGTCGGCGCGATGATCTCCACCACCGTCAGCGGCAAGACCATCGCCATGTGGATGCCGGTCATGCTGTTCTTCTACATGGGCTTCGAACACTCGGTGGTGAACATGTTTCTGTTCCCCTTCGGGATGATCATGGGCGGCGATTTCTCGGTGATGGACTACATGATCTGGAACGAAATCCCCACCGCACTGGGCAACCTGGTTGGCGGCCTGGCCTTCACCGGCCTGACCCTCTACACCACGCACGTCAAGACCGCACCCAAGCGCTCCTACAACTGAGTACCGTCGATGGCCGCTGCTGAAAACCTGCGCACGGGCAGGAAGAGCCAACTGCAGGTCAGCATCGGTCAGTGCTCGGACAAGGGCCGCAAGGCACGCAATCAGGACTTCCATGGCCTCTGCGTGCCCCATGAGCCGCAACTGAGCAGCAAAGGCATCGCCATCGCCCTGGCTGACGGCATCAGCAGCAGTGACGTCAGCCATATCGCCAGTGAAACGGCGGTGGCGGCGTTTCTCTCCGACTATCTCAGCACCAGCGAAGCCTGGTCCGTGAAGACCTCGGTGACTCGCGTGCTCAGCGCCACCAACGCCTGGCTGCACGCCCAGACGCGGCGCGGCCAGCATCGCTACGACATGGACCGCGGCTACGTGTGCACCTTCAGCGCTCTGGTGCTGAAGTCGACCACCGCGCACCTGTTCCATGTCGGCGATACCCGCATCTACCGCCTGCGCGACGGCTCCCTGGAGCCGCTTACCCGCGATCACCGCGTCTGGGTCGGCCAGGACAAGAGCTACCTGAGCCGTGCCCTGGGCATCCAGCCGCAATTGGAGATCGACTATCAGGCACTGGCGCTGGAGAGCGGCGACCTGTTCCTGCTGGCCACCGACGGCGTGTACGAGTTCGTCGATTCGCGCTTCATGATCGAGTGCATCGCCGCACACGCCGACGACCTGCAACGGGCCGCCCAGCATATCGTCGACCAGGCCCTGGCCAATGGCAGCGACGACAACCTGACCCTGCAACTGGTGCGCGTCGACAGCCTGCCGCGTGCCGAGGTCGATGAGTTGCAGCACAAGCTCGGCGAGCTGCCGTGCCCGCCGATTCTGGAAGCGCGCATGCCCTTCGACGGTTACCGCATCGTCCGCCCGCTGCACGCCAGCGCCCGCAGCCACGTGTACCTGGCCACCGATGAAGACAGCGCTGCCACCGTGGTGATCAAGACGCCCTCCCAGGACTTGCAGCACGACGCCGCTTACCTCGAGCGCTTTCTCATGGAGGAGTGGATCGCCCGGCGCATCGACAGCCCCCACGTGCTCAAGGCTTGTGCACCGACCCGCAAGCGCAATTTCCTGTATGGCGTCAGCGAGTTCATCGAGGGCCGGACCCTGGCGCAGTGGATGATCGATCACCCGAGCCCGGATCTGGAAACCGTGCGTAGCATCGTCGAGCAGATCGCCCGCGGCCTGCGTGCCTTCCACCGTCTGGAAATGCTGCATCAGGACCTGCGTCCCGCCAACCTGATGATCGATGCAACCGGTACGGTGAAGATCATCGATTTTGGCGCCACCCGGGTGGCAGGGCTGCAGGAGATCGCCAGCCGCCAGGCGGACGACCCGATACTCGGCACCGCGCAGTACAGCGCCCCTGAATACTGGCTCGGTGAGCCCGGCACGGTACGCTCGGACGTGTTTTCCCTGGCGGTGATCGCCTACCAGATGCTCACCGCTCGGCTGCCTTACGGGGCCAGCATGGCACGGGCGCGAACCCGCGCGGCCCAGGCGCGGTTGCGTTACGCACCGCTCGGCCAAGGGCGCGAGCTGCCTTCGTGGCTCGACGACGTGCTGCGCAAGGCCTGCCACCCGGACCCGCTGAAGCGCTATGCCGACCCGGACGAATTCGCCCACGCGCTGCGTCATCCCGGTCAGGCGTTGCTGCGCCGTGGCCGGGTACCGTTGCTGGAGCGCAATCCGCTGTTGTTCTGGCAGGTCAGTTGTTTGGCGCTGGCGTTGACGGTGGTGGTATTGCTGGCGCGCTAGCGGTTGCCAAGGGCGCTTTACTGCCGGGTGTTTCCGAGGGGTTGCATGGCTGGCCGGCACGTTGCTCGAGCGCTTCGTATCGCGCTTCGCGTGAAAACCGTGCAGGCCCCGCCAGTGCACGGTTTCAGGGCGTAGATGGAAAGGTAACTTAATGAAATAATTTGTCGCAAATTGTCATATTTGTTCTCTCGGCAACAAGACAGAATGCGGCTTCTGTTCAGCCATAAAGTGCGTGATCGTGGACTATCTCCTGCAACTAGCTAGCGACCCAACTGCCTGGGTCGCCCTTGCCACTCTGGTGGTAATGGAAGTGGTACTCGGCATCGACAACCTGATCTTCATCTCCATCCTCACCAACAAGCTGCCCGAGCATCAGCGTGAAAAAGCGCGGCGCCTGGGTATTGGTGCGGCGCTGGTTCTGCGTCTGGGCCTATTGGGCACCGTGGCGTGGATCGTCCAACTGGTGGAACCGGTGATCGAGCTGTTCGGCCAGGCGTTCTCCTGGAAGGACATCATCCTCATCGCCGGTGGCCTGTTCCTGCTCTGGAAGGCGACCAAGGAAATCCATCACTCCATGGACCCGGAGCCGGAAGGCGACATGTTCGTCGGCCGTACCGCTACCCTGGGTTTCAGCGCCGCCATCGTGCAGATCCTGCTGCTCGACCTGGTGTTCTCGGTCGACAGCATCATCACCGCCGTGGGCATGACGCCGCACGTGCCGATCATGGTCATCGCCGTGGTCGCCGCCGTTACCGTGATGCTGGTCGCTGCCAACCCGCTGGCGCGCTTCATCGCCAACAACCCGACCGTGGTGATGCTGGCCCTGGGCTTCCTCATCATGATCGGCATGACGCTGATCGCCGAAGGCTTCGGCGCTCACGTGCCGAAGGGCTACATCTACGCCGCGATGGCATTCTCCGCCATCATCGAGGGGCTCAACATGTTGTCTCGCCGGGCGCGCCGCAAGGCGGCTGCCGAGGCCAACAAGGCACCTTGACGCCGCGCACCTCCCCCTGCCACAGCGGGGGGAGGTGGCTGCATTTCCTCCGCTCCGCGCCACTTCCCTCCCGGCAAAGACTGACCGTTCAGTCATATTTTGCTGGCACGGTGCCATCTTGCACGGCAGAATCTCCCTCATGACCAGTGAGTGGGCGAGCCGGCATGCCTGTTTTCGCCAAGCTGAAAGCCGTCCGTAACGCCCATCCGCTCCTGCAACTACACTCAATGCCATGACCAGAACCGATCTGCCTGGGGCCTAATCGTCCACGAGTGCAACGGTGCACTGGGGTGGCCTTCCAGTGAGCCGGGATAACAGGCTCCTTGATCGATCGAGTGACCTTTTCGCGCACGACTCCTCTGGCCCGACCCGCCGAGGATCGCGCTGTTACGGATTCTCAGGACCGCCACCATGCTCCCCACTCATCCCAATGCCGACGTGATGTATCGCCTGTTGGTGCAGAGCGTGGTGGACTATGCCATCTACATGCTCAGTCCCGAAGGCGTGGTAACCAACTGGAATGCTGGCGCCCAGCGCGCCAAGGGTTACCTGGCGGCGGAGATCGTCGGCCAGCATTTCTCGGTGTTCTACGGCGAGGCGGAGCGCGCCGCTGGCGTGCCCGAACGTGGCCTGCAGCAGGCTCGCGACACCGGGCGTTTCGAGGCCCAGGGCTGGCGCCTGCGCAAGGACGGTACGTCGTTCTGGGCCCATGTGGTGATCGATGCCGTACACGATGACGATGGCCAACTGATCGGCTTCGCCAAGATCACCCGTGACTGCACCGAGCAGCGTCAGTTGCAGATCGAGCAGCGCGAGCAGGAGCAGCGTTTTCGCCTGCTGGTGCAGGGCGTCACCGACTACGCCATCTACATGCTCGATCCCCAGGGCCATGTGGAAAACTGGAACGCCGGCGCCGAGCGTGCCAAGGGCTACAAGGCCGAAGAGATCGTCGGTCAGCACTTTTCGGTGTTCTATACCCCCGAGGACCGTGAGGCCGGCCTGCCCGCCAAGGGCCTGGAAACCGCTCGTAGTGAAGGGCGCTTCGAAGCCGAGGGCGTGCGCCTGCGCAAGGACGGTTCGCCGTTCTGGACCAGCGTGGTGATCGACGCCATCTACGATGACGACCGCCAACTGATCGGTTTCGCCAAGATCACCCGTGACATCACCGAGCGCCGCCAGAACGAACTGGAACTGCTCAAGGCCAAGGATCTGGCGGAGAGCTACAGCGAAGAGATGGCCTCGCTGTCCCGCTTCCTCGACTCGGTAATCTCCAACATTCCGGCCAGCGTCATCGTGCAGGACTCCACCAGCCGAGAAATCCTGCTGGCCAACCCGCGGGCGGAAAAGCTGTTCGGCTGCAGCACCAGCGAGATGCTCGGGCGCCGTGCGGAGCAGTGCCTGGCGCCGGCGATCGTCGATTACATCGCCGAGCAGACCGAGCAGTGCATCCGCAGTGGGGCCCCGCATCTTTCCGAGGATTGCCTGGACACCCAGCAGGGCCCGCGCATGCTGCGTACCCGTGTGCTGCAGAGCAGTGGCGTCGAGCAACAGAGCAGCTACCTGCTGATGATCGCCGAGGATGTCACCGACGAGCTCGCCGCCCACGCACAGATCCACCACATGGCCCACCACGATGCACTGACCGGGCTGCCCAACCGCACGCTGTTCGGTGAGCGCCTCGACGAGGCGCTGCGTGAGGGGGAGGAAAAACAGCGACTGACCGCGGTGCTCTGCCTGGACCTGGACAACTTCAAGAACATCAACGACGCCCTCGGCCATGCCTTCGGTGACCGCCTGCTGCGCTCCCTGGGCCAACGCCTCAAGGGTGTGCTGCGCGAGCGCGACACCCTGGCACGGCTGGGGGGTGACGAATTCGCGGTGGTGCTCAACGGCCTGGAGAGCGCCGAGGATGCCCAGCGCACCGCCAAACGGCTGATCGCCGCCGTGGCGCCCGTGTTCCTGATCGACGGCCACAGCTTCTCGGTCGGAGTGAGCATCGGCGTCGCCCTTTCGCCGGACGATCACCAGCAGGCCGATCAACTGATGCGCTACGCCGACCTGGCGCTCTACGAAGCCAAGCGTAACGGGCGCAACCGCTACGAATGCTTCCACCCGGAGCTGGATGTTGCCGCGCGGCGCCGTCGTACCATGGAGATGGACCTGCGCACGGCCCTGCACCTCGGGCAGTTGCAGCTTTACTACCAGCCCATCGTCGATAACGGCAGCAACCTGATATCCGGCTACGAAGCGTTGATGCGCTGGCAGCACCCGAGTAACGGTCTGGTCATGCCGATGGACTTCATCCCCATCGCCGAGGAAACCGGGCTGATCCACGATGTAGGCGCCCGCGCGCTCAACCTCGCCTGCCAGGAGGCGGCGAGCTGGTCAGGCAAGCAGACGGTGGCGGTCAATCTGTCGCCCGTGCAGTTCAAGAACGCCGATCTGGTCAAGGTCGTCGGTCTGGCCCTGGCCGACTCGGGGCTGGAGCCCGAGCGCCTGGAACTGGAGATCACCGAGTCGGTATTGCTGGAGAACAGCGAAGGCAACATCGACACCCTCAAGGCGCTCAAGGCACTTGGCGTGAACATTGCGCTCGACGACTTCGGTACCGGCTATTCTTCATTGGGCTACCTGCGATCCTTCTCCTTCGACCGGATCAAGATCGACAAGTCCTTCGTTCAGGACATGGGTGAGAGCCGCGAGTCGCTGTCCATCGTGCGGGCCATCACCGGCATGAGTGGCAGCCTGCTGATCAAGACGACCGCCGAGGGCGTGGAAACCGATGCACAGTTCGAGCAGTTGAAAGCGGAGGGCTGCTCGCACTTCCAGGGGTACCTGTTCGGCCGTCCGCAGCCGGCCAGCGAGCGCATCGAGGTGCTGGAATAGGGCAGGCGGGAGCCGGCCAGTGTGACGGGCGTCACCAATCTCCATGTTCGCCCGCCGGATGGTGATCTATCGCAGATCGGCAACACGTCAACGACGGGCGTATGAACTAGAATCCAACAATCGCTGGCGTCGGAATGTTGGCAGCCCTTGCTGCCTCCGCGCTCCAGTATTAACTCAGGTCGACCGGCAACGCCCATCCCGTTCTTCACGGCAGTGGCTACAGGGCTGGGGCGACCTTTTAGCGCGCACGAGGATATCGAGTTGATTAAACGTTGCATGGGAACGCTCCTGCTGGGTCTCAGCCTGATCAGCTTCGCCAGTTGGGCCGAAATGAAACCGCTGGAGGCGATGAACATGGCGGGTCTGCAGCGCAGTCTCGGCCAGATCATGGCCAAGGATTATTTGATGATCGGCTCCGACGTGAAGGTCGATGACGCCACCAAACAGCTCAACACCAGCATCGCGCTGTTCGAGGATCATCACGCCCAGCTCAAGGCTCATCCCACCAATGATGAAGTCCGCGCAGCCCTGGCCCAGGTCGAGGTGATCTGGACGGCCTATCGCGCCATGATCACCGCCACGCCGGACAAGGCCCAGGCCCCCGCCATGCTCGCCAAGGCCGAAGAGCTGGTGAAGCAGTGCCAGCACGTTACCGACCTGTTCGAGAAGCACAACGGCGACGCCGCCTCGCATTCGATCAACCGAAGTGGCTGGAACCGTGTGCTCACCCAGCGCACCGCGATGTTCTACATGGCGCGTGCCTGGGGGGTGCAGGCGCCCAATCTGGATGCCAACTTCGACGCCTCGGTGAAGGAATTCGACAGCATCATGAAGGAGCTGCAGGCCAACGGTGCGCCGAATGAAGCGATCGCCGCGGCGCTGCGCAAGACCGACGCGCGCTGGCAGTTCGCGACCAAGGCCTTTGCCTCCAAGGACTTCGTGCCGACCATCGTCGCCGTGAATGCCGAGTCGATGTTCCGCCAACTGAACGAAATGACCCGCCTCTACGCCGGCCTGCAGGGCGACCAGCTCTGACCCGTTGGTGCTCATCCCGCCCTGGATGAGCACCCGCTCGTACCTCGACCCGCTACGCCCTCAGAACGAATCGATGATTCGCCCCAGCGTCGCCATGGCCTGCTCGCTCTGCGTGCTCCACGGGTGGCCGTGGTTGAGCCGAGCACAATGGCCGAAGCCGCGGGTTGCCGAGAAGATCGGCCCCGGCGCCAGGCTGATGCCCTGGGCCAACGCCAGCCGGAACAGCTGCAGCGCATCCACCCGTTCGGCGAATTCGAACCACAGAAAATAGCCACCGCTCGGCCGGGTTACCCGTGTGTCCGCCGGAAAGTGCCGCGCTGCCGAGGCCAGCATCGATGCCTGCTGGGTTTCCAGTTGATGGCGCAGCTTGCGCAGGTGGCGGTCGTAGCCGCCGTGCTGCAGGTAGTCGGCGAGGGCCGCCTGGGCAGGTACCGAGGGTGAGATGGTGGTCATCAGCTTGAGCCGCGCGATGCGCTGGGCATAGCGGCCACCGGCGACCCAACCGACCCGGTAACCCGGCGCCAGGCATTTGGAAAACGAGCCGCAATGCATCACCAGGCCCTCGCGGTCGAAGCTTTTTACCGGCTTGGGCGGCTGGGTGCCGTAGTACAGCTCGGCATACACGTCGTCTTCGATCAGTGGCACCTGATGGCGTTGCAGCAGCGCGTAGAGACCGCGTTTCTTGTCGTCGCTCATGCTCGCGCCGAGTGGGTTCTGCAGGCTGCTCATGAACCAGCAGGCCTTGATCGGCAGCTGCTCCAGGCTGCTCGCCAGGCTGTCCAGGTCGATGCCTTCGCGTGGATGCACGGGAATTTCCACCGCCTTGAGCTTGAGTCGCTCCAGCACCTGCAGGGTGGCGTAGAACGCCGGGCTCTCGATAGCCACCAGATCGCCCGGCTCGGTCACCGACTGCAGGCACAGGTTGAGTGCCTCCATGGCGCCGGTGGTGATCACCAGCTCTTCCAGCGGCAGCCGCACGCCGCTGACCATGTAGCGCAGAGCGATCTGCCGGCGCAGGTCCGGGTTGCCCTCGGTCATGTCAGCGATCACCGCGTGGCTGGGCATGTCGCGCACGCTCTGCGCCATGGAGCGGGCCAGGCGCGGCAGCGGGAAGAGGTCCGGGCTGGGAAAGGCCGAGCCGAAGGGCACGGTGTGCGGGTCCTTCAGCGAACCCAGCACTGAGAACACCAGTTCGCTGACATCGACATCGGTGGTCTGCGCCGTGCCCGCGCGCACTTCCGGCTCGTGCAGCGGGCGCCGGGCGTGCTCGCGGACGAAGTAGCCGGAGCGCGCCCGAGCGTGGATAAGCCCTCGGTCTTCGAGCAGGTAGTAGGCCTGGAACACGGTCGAAGGGCTTACCCCGTAGGTGCGGCTGGCGTGGCGCACCGAAGGCACCTTTTCGCCAGGCGCGAGCACGCCGGTGCGGATCAGCCCGGCTATTTCATCGGCGAATTTTTCGTAGCGTTTCATGCTGTCCTGACTTGGCGGTTGGGAGGCGGGCAGCGCCGCTGTTCGTCATCGTGTGGGCGCGGAGGGTGGCTCGCCGACGATTTTGGTAACAGATAAAGAAATCTCCATGAAATACGGATCAGGCCTGAAGGGACCTCTGCCATATGGGTTTTTCAGGATGCAAAAGGTAGCAGTTTCTGCTTCTGATATGGTTTTTTCAGTTTTATCTGCGTCTGTTTCGAAATGCACCTCTTGTCCATAGTGCTGGCCTGTATGCCGTGTGTGCCGGCAATGAGGGCCTTGCATGTATCACTACGACGAGTACGACCACGCGCTGGTGCGCGAGCGCGTTGCGCAGTTTCGCGATCAGGTGCAGCGGCGTCTCAGCGGCGAGCTCAGCGAAGAGGAGTTTCTCCCGCTGCGCCTGCAGAACGGTCTGTACATGCAGAAGCACGCCTACATGCTGCGCGTGGCGATTCCCTACGGCACCCTGTCGGCGCGGCAATTGCGCACCCTGGCGACCATCGCGCGGGATCACGACCGCGATTACGGGCACTTCACCACACGGCAGAACATCCAGTTCAACTGGATCGAGCTGGAGCAGGTGCCGGACATCCTCGAGCGCCTGGCCGAGGTGGAGATGCACGCCATCCAGACCTCGGGCAACTGCGTGCGCAACATCACCACCGAAGCCTTCGCCGGGGTGGCGGCCGACGAGTTGCTCGACCCCCGCCCGCTGGCCGAGATCCTGCGCCAGTGGTCGACGGTCAACCCGGAATTCCTGTTTCTGCCGCGCAAGTTCAAGATCGCCCTGTGCGCGGCCGAACAGGATCGCGCCGCGGTGCCCATGCACGACGTTGGCCTGTACCTGTATCGCGATGCGGCCGGTGAGCTGCTGGTACGGGTGCTGGTCGGCGGCGGCCTGGGGCGTACGCCGATCCTCGGCCAGGTCATTCGTGACGGTCTGCCGTGGCGGCATCTGCTGTCCTACGTCGAGGCGATCCTGCGCGTGTACAACCGCCATGGTCGGCGCGACAACAAGTACAAGGCGCGCATCAAGATTCTGGTCAAGGCGCTGGGCATCGACGCCTTCGCCAGGGAAGTCGAAGCCGAATGGCAGCACATCAAGGACGGCCCCGCCGAGCTGACCGCCGCCGAGTATCAGCGCGTCGCCGCAGCCTTCGCGCCGCCAGCCTATGCTGCGCTTTCCCATGCCGACCTGGACTTCGGCACCGCCCTGGCCGCCGATGCCGCCTTCGCCCGCTGGGTGTCGCGTAACGTGCAGCCGCACAGGGTGCCGGGCTACGCCAGCGTGGTGCTGTCCACCAAGCCGGGTGCCAGCCTGCCGCCAGGCGACGTGACCGCCGGGCAGATGGACGCCGTTGCCGAGCTGGCCGAGCGCTACGGCTTCGGTGAGGTTCGCGTGGCCCACGAACAGAATCTGGTGCTGCCCGATGTGCGCAAGGCCGACCTGTACGCACTCTGGCAGCGGGCCGTGAGCATTGGCCTGGGTAGCGCCAATATCGGTCTGCTCAGCGACGTGATCGCCTGCCCGGGTGGGGATTACTGTTCCCTGGCCAACGCCAAGTCGATTCCCATCGCCCAGGCCATCCAGCAACGTTTCGAAGATGCCGAAGCACTGCACGCGCTCGGCGACATCAGCCTGAACATTTCCGGCTGCATGAATGCCTGCGGCCACCACCACATCGGCAATATCGGCATCCTCGGCGTCGACAAGAATGGCAGCGAGTGGTACCAGGTGACCATCGGCGGCGCCCAGGGCAAGGCCAGTGCGCTGGGCAAGGTGATCGGCCCGTCGTTCAGCGCCGCCGAAGTGCCGGACGTGATCGAGCGTCTGGTCGAGACCTTCGATGAGCAGCGCGAAGGCGACGAACGCTTCATCGACACCGTGCAGCGTGTCGGCATCGAGCCCTTCAAGGCGCGGGTCTACCGCAAGGCGGGGGAGCCGGCATGAACAACCTGATCACCCTGCGCGATGGTGCGGCACAGGTCGTCACCGACGATCCCTGGATGCTTTTGCGCAGAGACGATGCGCCCGCAGAAAGCCCGCTGATTCTGCCCCTGATGCGCTGGCGCGAACGGCAGAGCGAGGCCGTGCTGCAGGCCACCGAGGCCAGCCGCGACGGCCTGTGCCTGAGCCCCGACGACGACCCCGTCGAGCTGCAGCCCTGGCTCGCCGTGCTGCCGCTGATCGCCATCGATTTCCCCAGCTTTCGCGACGGCCGCGGCTACAGCCAGGCCTACCTGTTGCGCACCCGCCTGGGCTGGCGTGGCGAATTGCGCGCGGTGGGTGACGTACTGCGTGACCAGCTCAGCCATATGCGCCAGTGCGGCTTCGACAGCTTTGCCGTACGCGAAGACAAATCCGTGCACGACGCCCTCAAGGGCCTCGCCGGCATGAGCGTGCAGTACGGCCGCTCGGCCATCGAGCCCAGGCCGCTGTTCAGACGCCGCTCTGCCACCTGATTCCCACTGACCCAAGGAGCCCGTGCGCCGCCAGCCGGCGCCGATTCGACACATGCTCGGAAAACTGACCCTCGACGCGATACCCCTGCACGAGCCCATTCTCGTCGTCACCATGATCGCCGTGGCGCTCGGCGGCCTGGGCCTGTTCGCTGCGCTGACCTACTTCAGGAAGTGGGGCTGGCTGTGGCGCGAATGGCTGACCTCGGTCGACCACAAGAAGATCGGCGTGATGTACATTCTCGTCGCCCTGATCATGCTGCTGCGCGGCTTCGCCGACGCCATCATGATGCGCACCCAGCTGGCCGTGGCCACCGGTGGTGACGGCGGCTACCTGCCGCCCCATCACTACGACCAGATCTTCACCGCCCATGGCGTGATCATGATCTTCTTCGTCGCCACGCCATTGGTGGTCGGCCTGATGAACATCGTCACGCCGCTGCAGATCGGCGCCCGTGACGTCGCCTATCCGCTGCTCAACTCCCTGAGTTTCTGGCTGTTCGTCGGTGGCGTGCTGCTGACCAACATCTCGTTGTTCGTCGGTGAATTCGCCATGACCGGCTGGGTGGCCTATCCGCCGCTCTCGGGCATCGAGTACAGCCCCGGGGTCGGGGTCGACTACTACATCTGGAGTTTGCAGCTCTCCGGGCTGGGCACGCTGCTCACCGGGGTCAACTTCCTGGTCACCATCCTCAAGATGCGCGCGCCGGGCATGACCCTGTTCAAGATGCCGATCTTCACCTGGACGATCTTCTGCACCAGCGTGATCATCGTCGCCGCCTTCCCGATCCTCACCGCCGCCCTGGCGATGCTGACCCTGGACCGCTATCTGGACTTCCACCTGTTCACCAGCACCGGCGGCGGCAGCCCGATGATGTACGTGAACCTGGTCTGGGCCTGGGGCCACCCGGAGGTGTACATCCTCATCCTGCCGGCCTTCGGGGTGTTTTCCGAAGTGACCGCGGTGTTCGCCCGCAAGCGCCTGTTCGGGTATGTCTCGATGGTCTGGGCGACCATCGCCATCACCTTCCTGTCGTTCGTGGTCTGGCTGCACCACTTCTTCACCATGGGCTCGGGGGCCAGCGTCAACGCCTTCTTCGGCATCGCCACGATGATCATCGCCATCCCGACCGGGGTGAAGATCTTCACCTGGCTGTTCACCATGTACCGCGGCCGCCTGGAATTCACCACGCCGATCCTGTGGACCCTGGGCTTCATCGTCACCTTCTCCATCGGCGGCATGACCGGCGTGCTGCTGGCGGTGCCGGGCGCCGACTTCCTGCTGCACAACAGCCTGTTCCTGGTCGCCCATTTCCATAACGTGATCATTGGCGGCGCCGTGTTCGGCTACATGGCCGGCATCACCTTCTGGTTCCCGAAAGTGTTCGGCTTCAGGCTCCACGAAGGTTGGGGCAAGGCATCGTTCTGGTTCTGGTTGACCGGCTTCTACCTGGCGTTCATGCCGCTCTACATCCTGGGCTTCATGGGCATGACCCGGCGCCTCAACAGCACCACCAACCCGGAATGGGAGCCCTACCTGAACGTGGCCGTGGTCGGTGCCGTGCTGATCGGCCTGGGCATCGCCTGCACGCTGATCCAGTTCGCCGTATCGATCATCAAGCGCAAGGAACTGGCCGACCACACCGGCGACCCCTGGAATGCCCGTACCCTGGAATGGTCGACCTCGTCACCACCACCGTTCTACAACTTCGCGGTCACCCCGCGTGGCGACCGCATCGACGAATTCCACGAGATGAAACGCGACGGTCTCAAGCCCGCGCCGACCACCTTCCGGCCCATCCATATGCCGCGCAACACCGGTATCGGCCTGATCGCCGCAGCCTTCATGACCCTGATGTGCTTCGCCTTGATCTGGCACATCTGGTGGCTGGTGGGCGCCAGCTTCGTGGCCAGCATCGCCTGCTTCATCGTGCGCAGTTATGACGAAGACACCGACTACTACGTGCAACCCGACGAGATCGCGCGGATCGAGGCGGCGGGGCGGGGGTGACGCGCAGGCAGCAGCACTGACTCAGCGATGGCAACGCATGAGGGCGGATTCTGAATTCGCCCTCGACCTAGGCCCCATCGCTCCATGCCCCCAGCGTTGACTCCGGGCAGACAGTGCGCTTTATCATGACCCCCCGCACACAACCTCCGGAGGTTCGGATGGCGCTCGTACTCCGACCAGGCCGCATCACCGACCTTCCTCTGGTTTATCGCGGAGAGGAGGCCTACATCCGGACTTGGGAGCCAGCCCATGAAGATGCCTGGCGGCTTCAGATGGAGCGGCATCTCACCAGTTGGGTGGAGAACATCGACCGCCTCACGGTCGCCGAGGTGGACGGCATGTTCGCTGGCTATTCGTTGTGGATGCCGGAGCAGGACCATGCCGAGCTCTGCACGATCAGCGTCAGCGATGCTTACCGACGAAACGGTATCGGCCGGGCACTGCTCGAGGCGTATATGGCTTCGGCAGCGGCGCAGGGGTTCACCCGGTTGGGCCTGCATGTGCGCCCAGACAACCCCGCAGTGATCCTGTACGAGCACGCGGGCTTCGTTCATGCCGGAGCCAGCGCTCAGGGCTACCTTCGCTATCAGCGGTCGTGTTGATCGGGCCTCGACGTATTCACGGAAATCGAGAGCTGCTACTCAAGAATGGCAACTCATCGCTTTTGCGATGAATTGCCATTTACAAATCTAACTCGTTTACATAGTCTCGCGCGGTTTTTGCCGATGTCATCCCGATATCGGTGCATGCCCAGCGTGAGCTTGATCGTTCCGGTACGGATAGCAGACCGGATGCGGCGATGCCTGCCCGGACGAATCCGTCTGCTTGCACATCCCGCACGTGTTTCAGGGAAGAGAGCGGTGACGCCCGAAGCGCTATTGTCGGAGCCTCTCATGTCCCATAACAAAACCTCTCGTCAGCAGGATGCCGGTGCCAGCGCTTCGTGCATGAATCTCTGCTCCCTCGCGCTGGCCGTGCGCCTCGTGGCTGCCGGTGCGCTGCTCGGCGCTCCCCTCGTGCATGCCCAGCAGGCCGAGCAGGGCGCACCACTGGAGCTCGGTGCGACCGCCATCACTGATACCGTCACTCCCGCTGATGATGCCGTGACCGAAGGTACCCAGTCCTACACCAGCCGTGCTGCGCGTACCGCCACACCGCTGAACATGTCGCTGCGTGAAACGCCGCAGTCGGTGAGTGTGGTTACCCGTCAGCGTATGGAAGACCAGGATCTGCGTACCATCAACGACGTGGTCAACAATACCGTTGGCGTGTCCATGAATCGCTATGAGACGGATCGTGGGCAGATCAACGCCCGTGGTTTCAAGCTCAACTCGTTGATGATCGATGGTGTGCCAACCATCTGGGAACAGCCTTGGAGTTCGGGCGAGATTTTCGGCAGCCTGGCCATGTATGACCGAGTTGAGGTGGTGCGGGGTGCCAATGGCTTGATGACGGGGGCAGGCGATCCCTCTGCCTCGCTGAACATGGTGCGCAAGCGAGCCAGCAGTCGCGAATTGACCGGTTTGATCGAGGGCAGCGCGGGTAGTTGGGACACCTACCGAACCCTGGGCGACATTTCCATGCCGCTCAACGAAGCGGGTACCGTGCGTGGCCGCCTGGTGGGTGAAGTCGAGGATGGCAACAGCTGGATCGATATGAAGGGTAACAATCGCCAGACCTTCTACGCCACCATGGACGTCGACCTTACGCCGGACACTACTTTGTGGTTCGGCCTTAGCCAGCAGGATAACAAGGCTAAGTCGCCGGCCTGGGGGTTGCTGCCAGTGTGGTACTCCGATGGTGGCCGCACTAACTGGAGCCGCTCCAAGTCCATTTCGACGGACTGGAGTAAGTGGGACACCAGCACCGATACCTATTTCGCCAACCTGGAACACACCTTCGCTAACGACTGGCACGCCAAGATCGGCTACAGCTACAGCGAGCGCAATGCCGACTCCTACTTGATGTATCCCAGTGGCTTCCCAAACCGTGCCACGGGTGCGTTGGAGGGCTCGTTTGCTGGCTACAACGGCGGTGCGTACAAAGTGAAAACCACCCAGTACGACTACTTCGCCCAGGTCGATGGTCCGTTCCAGGCCTTGGGTCGCAGCCATGACCTGGCCTTCGGCTACAGCTACAGCAAACAGAAATTCGACGCTGATACCCGAGGCTATATCGGGCTGGGCGCTGGCTTCGACTTCAACAGCGATTTCGGCCATTCGATTCCCGAGCCAGACTGGGGCGGCTTGACCGACAGCGACGCCAGTACCACCACTCAGGAAGGTGTCTATGCGGCAACCCGGCTGAACGTGGCCGATGACCTGAAAGTGATCCTCGGCGCACGCAACAGCAACTACAAGAAGGATCGGGTGGGCTCCAAGCTGGAGGCCAAAAATGAAGTCACGCCCTATGCCGGTGTTGTTTATGACCTTACCGACAACCTGTCCGCCTACGTCAGCTACACGGAAATTTTCCTGCCACAATCGGAGCGTGACTTGAGCCGCAAGCAGCTCGAGCCCATTGTGGGCGAAAGCTACGAAACCGGTTTGAAAGCCGAGTTTCTTGACGGTCGCCTGAACACCTCGGCAGCGATCTTCAGGATCAAGCAGGATAATCTGGCGCAAAGCACAGGCGTCTATATTCCAGGCGTAACTCCGCAGGAATTCGGGTATGAAGGAACGGACGTGACCAGTGAAGGCTTCGAGCTGGAGGTGTCCGGCGAACTGGCCGAAGGCTGGAACGCTTCGGCCGGGTACACCCAGTTCAAGGTGCGCGACGCCGACGGTCATGCGGCCAACACGATTTACCCGACCAAGCTGCTGCGCACCTTCACCACCTACCGCCTGCCGGGCGCGCTCAACAAGCTGACCATTGGTGGCGGGGTGAATTGGCAGGATTCGATCTACACCTATGCCATCAACCCACAGGGCGGCACCGAGAAGGTCAGCCAGGATGCCTACACCCTGGTTAACCTGATGGCACGCTACGACATCACCGATAACCTGTCGGCACAACTCAACGCCAACAACGTGACCAATGAGAAGTACTTCGATATGTCCGATTCGTTTGGTGGCGTCACCTACGGCGCTCCACGCAGCCTGACCGCATCGGCCAAGTACCGCTTCTGATGCGTTTCACTCCGCGACCGTGCAGGTCGCGGAGTTCTCTTCTCGTCGGCCGTTCGGCCCATCGCCGATGCACGCTTCGTGCAACGCCTCGCAAGCCTCAGCCGAGGCCTGAAGGCATCGGCACGCTCATTTGCGCCCTCGATTGGCGATTGCTAGGGTAATCACTCTCATGGAAGGGAGTGTTCGTTATGAAAGGGATGTCATTCGTGTCGTTATCGCTAATCGCATTGGGTTCGGCTGCCGCAGGTGCGGCGACCGAGCAGGTCTCCATTCACGCGCTACCTCAGGGCGAGATCGCCTACCTGTACGAAAGCGTGGGCGGGGCTGGCGCTAGAGAGCGCGCCGCGATGATCGACTTCATCGTCACTCAGGCAAGGCAGCCGAAGAGCACGATGGTTGCGGATGCGGACCTGAAGAGTCGGCTCAGCGAAATCTCGGAACTGCAGGCACGCTCGACGGCGCGCGAGCCATCAGTGCCTGCCGGCCGCGCCGAACCTACTCTGCCGCCTGCGCAAGTCGCCCCTTCGGCCTTCGTGAAGTGCACGCTCCAGAACCCTGGTATGGGCGTTCTGCATACCAGCAAAAAGGAAGTGATAAGCGCGTATTACTACAGCTGCCCGGACGGCGATGTTTTCATCCGTGCCCTGTCGTTGTCTCGCACCCAGCACCGCACCATCAAAGAGCTCTCGAACGTCAAGGTAGGCGATGCCTACGGCTATCTGTACGAATCGAGAGACGACAAGGGCAACGTATTCACGCGGCTCACCTGGGCGACGAGCGACACGCACTTCCTGGTCGACAAGGCCGGCCGTTCTTCGGACGTACACGATTGGCTGGTCGATTATGCACAGGCCACAGTCAGGTAATTTCCCGCTCATGACTGGTCGCTGAATGCCGCTGCCAAGGGGCGACCACTACGACCGCGGCTCGTAGGCTCCAGCCCCCCACAAACATGAAAATTCCAGCCCGTAGGAGCCCGCTTGCGGGCGATACGATGGCGGCCTTACCACTGAATCTGCGTTGACCCGATGATTCGCCCGCAAGCGGGCTCCTACGGTGGTGATGGTGTTTACAAAATGGATGCTCGACACCCGCGAAGTAGGCGCGCCGACCTGCGATTCCTACATAGCATGGAGATTCCGGCCCGTAGGAGCCCGCTTGCGGGCGATACGATGGCGGCCATACCGCTGAATCTGCGGTGGCCCGATGATTCGCCCGCAAGCGGGCTCCTACGGTGGTGGTGGCGTTTACAAAATGGATGTTCGACACCCGTGAAGTAGGCGCGCCGACCTGCGATTCCTACAAAAGCATGAAGATTCCGGCCCGTAGGAGCCCGCTTGCGGGCGATACGATGGCGGCCTTCCCGCTGAATCTGCGTTGACCCGATGATTCGCCCGCAAGCAGGCTCCTACGATGGTGGTGGCGTTTACAAAATGGATGTTCGACACCCGCGAAGTAGGCGCGCCGACCTGCAATTCTTACAAAAGCATAAAGATTCCGACCTGTAGGAGCCCGCTTGCGGGCGATACGATGGCGGCCATACCGCTGAATCTGCGGAGGCCCGGTGATCGCCCGCAAGCGGGCTCCTACGGTGGTGGTGGCGTTTACAAAATGGATGTTCGACACCCGCGAAATAGGCGCGTCGACCCGCGACTCCTACAAAAGCATGAAGATTCCGACCTGTAGGAGCCCGCTTGCGGGCGATGCGATGGCGGCCTTCCCGCTGAATCTGCGTCGGCCCGGTGATCGCCCGCAAGCGGGCTCCTACGGTGGTGATGGTGTTTGCAGAATGGATGTTCGACACCCGCGAAATAGGCGCATCGACCTGCGATTCCTACATAGCATGGAGATTCCGACCTGTAGGAACCCGCTTGCGGGCGATACGATGGCGGCCATACCGCTGAATCTGCGTTGGCCCGGTGATTCGCCCCCAAGCGGGCTCCTACGATGGTGGTGGCGTTTACAAAATGGATGTTCGACACCCGCGAAGTAGGCGCGCCTACCTGCGATTCCTACAAAAGCATGAAGATTCCGACCCGTAGGAGCCCGCTTGCGGGCGATACGATGGCGGCCTTACCGCTGAATCTGCGTTGGGCCCGATGATTCGCCCGCAAGCGGGCTCCTACGGTCGTGGTGGCGTTTACAAAATGGATGTTCGACACCCGCGAAGTAGGCGCGCCGACCTGCGATTCCTAAAAAAGTGTGAATATTCCGGCCCGTAGGAGCCCGCTTGCGGGCGATACGATGGCGGCCTTACCGCTAAATCTGCGGTGACCCGATGATTCGCCCGCAAGCGGGCTCCTACGGTGGTGATGGTGTCTGCAACATGGATGCTCCACACCCGCGAAATAGGCGCGCCGACCTGCGATTCCTACAAAAGCATGAAGATTCCGACCTGTAGGAGCCCGCTTGCGGGCGATACGATGGCGGCCTTACCGCTAAATCTGCGGTGACCCGATGATTCGCCCGCAAGC
>NZ_JBQWIF010000013.1:0-134937 GCF_052958135.1 Pseudomonas sp. SZ40
AGCGGGAAACGAGACTCGAACTCGCGACCCCGACCTTGGCAAGGTCGTGCTCTACCAACTGAGCTATTCCCGCATTTGTTGCTTCCACTTCTTTTCGAAGTGGCGTCCCCTAGGGGACTCGAACCCCTGTTACCGCCGTGAAAGGGCGGTGTCCTAGGCCACTAGACGAAGGGGACGTTGCCCGGAATTTCCGGCTTCCTCGTTGTGCTTTTCAGCATTACCGTGGAAGTGGCGCGCATTCTATGGAGCCTTTCAACGGTCGTCAACCTCTCAAATAAATATTTTTAAAATCAACGACTTCACCCGGGATTTCAGCCACCCGGAGAGAGCCGTGGCCCCTTCTTGCCAGCAGTCCCTATAGAGGATGGCAGTCAAGCGTGTTGCTGCCATGCTGGCAAGTGGCCCACAATGCGAATGATCGGCGGCTCGGCTTGCCTACGGGCTATGGCCACAGGGTCTGCGCTGCTCCCCTGGCTCGGCGCAATCACCGCTAGGAGCCTACTCAACTAAGCACTACACTCGTGTCGAAAGGCGCTCTAGAGGTTAAAACGATGTCCTCGTTGATGATTACCATGGCGATAGTAGCTGGCATCACCTTGCTGGTGCTCATCGCCTATCTGAATCAACTGGCCGAAAACAACAAGCGCAAGAAGGCACGCCTCAAGGCGGACCTGGGCGAGCGCTACCGGCGTATCGCCGATCTCAACGAGCAGTTCGCCGGCCAACTGATGAGCCCGGAGCTGAAACTGCTGCTCAGCCGCCTGCAGTTGCACTTCGCCGAACGCCTGCTGGAAGTCGACAAGAAGGATGCGGCCTATGCCGCCATGGCCGAGGAACTGCGCAAGTTCATTGGCCAGGGCGAAGCCATCGCCGTTCGCAACGCGCCCTTCCCGGTGACCGATGATGAACGCGCCAAACTGGTTCGCGCTCAACTGGAAGCCCTGCATGGCCAGATCACCAAGGCGGCGCAGACCGGTCTGTTACCGGTCGATGAGGCCAAGCACTGGGCACAGGAAACTCGCCACATGCTGGCCCAGCTCTATATAGAGCTGTACGGCAATCAGGCCCGTCAGGCGCTGCAGCAGCAACAGAACGGCCATGCACGCCTCGCTCTGGAGCGCGGTGTGCAGTTCCTGCAGAAGCAGGCCGACACCGCACGCTACCAGGCACAGTTGGCGCAGTTCCAGAAACAGTTGGCGCGCGTAAACGCCACGCTGGTCAGCCCGGAGCGGCAGGAAGGCGACGAGTCCAGCGAGCTCAACGAAGGGCTGAAATCACTGGAAGGCGATGGTGACTGGAAGAAGAAGGCGCTGTACGACTAGCGCCTCCCCTTAGCAATCACTCGCCTGTAGCAGCACAGCCGCAAGGCCTTCGATACCGCGCTGGTCTGCCTCGCTGAAGCGACCGATCAGCGGGCTGTCCAGGTCCAGCACACCGATCAGCCGGCCGTCCTTGATCAACGGCACGACCAGCTCACTGTTTGACGCACTGTCGCAGGCGATATGCCCGGCGAAGGCATGCACGTCCTCGACCCGCTGGGTTTGCAGCGATGCCGCCGCAGCGCCGCATACGCCGCGGCCGAACGGGATGCGCACGCAGGCGACCTTGCCCTGGAATGGCCCCAGCACCAGTTCATCGCTCTTGACCAGATAGAAGCCGGCCCAGTTGAGCCCTTCGAGCTCGTGGAAGACGAAGGCGCTGAACTGCGCAGCGTTGGCGATGAAATCCCGCTCGCCACTCAGCAGCGCCTCCAATTGGGCGGTCAACAGCGGGTAGCCGTCGAGGCCGGCACCACTTTCACTCAAATCGATCATCGCGACGTCTCCAGCAGTTGCAGGCCCACCCACTGGCGGGCGAATTGATAGGCACAACGGCCGTTGCGATTGCCACGCCCGGTCGCCCAGCGCACGGCAAGCTTTTCCAGATCCTCGTTCCACTGCCACTGCAGGCCGTTCTCCGCCGCCTGAACCTCGATCCAGTGGCGCACCACATCCAGGTAATGCTGCTGGGTAAAGGGATAGAAGGACAACCACAAACCAAAACGATCCGACAGCGCGATCTTGTCCTCGACCGCCTCGTTCGGGTGCAACTCGCCATCGACGACCTTGGTATTGGCGTTGTCACTCTCGCGCTCCGGCACCAGGTGGCGACGGTTAGAGGTGGCGTACAGCAGCACGTTCTCCGGCGAGCGCTCCAGGGAACCGTCGAGCACGCTCTTGAGCACCCGGTAATCGCCCTCGCCCGCCTCGAACGACAGGTCATCGCAGAACAGGATGAAACGCTGCGGCAGTTTCATCAGTTGCTCCACCACACGCGGCAGATCGGCCAGGTGATCACGCTCGATCTCGATCAGGCGCAGCCCGGCGCTGGCATGTTCGGCCAGCAGCGCGCGTACCAGTGACGATTTTCCGGTACCGCGAGCGCCCCACAGCAGCGCGTGGTTGGCCGGCATACCCTGAACGAACTGGCGGGTATTGCGCGCCAGTTGCTCGCGCTGGGTGTCGACACCGATCAAATCGCTGAGGCTCATGTCCAGGCTCACCTTCAACGGCTGCAGATAGCCGCCGCGTCCTTCACGCTGCCAGCGAGCGGCCAGGCTGCGCTCCCAGTCCAGCGGTTCGCGGGTGGCAGGCAGCAACGGCTCCAGACGTGTCAGAACGCTGTCGGCACGTTGCAGAAAATCAAGCAAGCGGGAATCCACGGTCAGTTCCTCGAATCATCAGTATGTGAGGCAGGTGTGCCGAAAAGCAGGCCATATCGACTATGCTTGAGCAGCGATCGGAACGAGACAGCGCCTTATATGGAAATCCCACTGACACAGCGGCTGTCATTCAAACAGGCCGGTATCACCGTCATGGTGGCGTTCATCATTGGCACGCTGCTCAGCCTGGTGCAGATAGGCGTCGATTATGCCAGCGAAGATGCCGCCATCAACCGCGAGATTCGTGCGCTGATGGAGATCAGCCACAATCCTGCCGCGCGTATCGCCTACAACATCGACGCCGAACTGGCACAGGAGCTGGTCGCAGGCCTGTCACGCTCGCCCGCCGTGACGGGCGCACGCATCGTCGACAGCAATGGCGAATCCCTGGCCAGCACCACGCAGCCCCCGGCGGAAAGCAACTATCGAATCTTCAGCGACTTCCTGTTCGGCAACAGCCGCCATTTCGAAACTCGCCTGTCGGTCGAGCATGCGCCTGACGAACAACTGGGCATGCTGCAACTGGACATCGACACCTACGCATTCGGCAGCAACTTCCTCAAGCGCTCGCTGCTGACCCTGGTCAATGGTTTTACCCGCAGCCTGCTGCTGTCGGTGATTCTGCTGGTGCTGTTCTATTTCATGCTGACCAAGCCACTGAACCAAGTAATCCAGGCGCTCGCCGATCGCGACCTGCGCACCCCGGATCGCACCCGCCTGCCCTGCCCGCCCGGCCACGAGCGCGACGAGATCGGCGTGCTAGTGGATGTCGCCAACCGCCAGTTCGCCAGCATCGCCACCGAGATCGAGCATCGACGCAACGCCGAAGACCGCCTGACCGACTACCTGGGCGAACTGGAAGCCATCGTTTCCGCCCGCACAGTCGAGCTGAAGGCCGCCAACAGCCGCCTCAGCCGCTCCAACGAAGAGCTCGAGCAAGCCCGGCACGACGCCCTGGCCATGGCCCAGGCACGCTCCATTTTTCTGGCCAACATGAGCCATGAGATCCGTACCCCGCTGAACGGCCTGCTGGGCATGCTGGCACTGTCTCTGGAAGGTCCATTGGGCAGCGAGCAGCGCCAGCAACTGTCGATCGCCCATGATTCCGGCAAGGTGCTGGTCGACCTGCTCAACGATATTCTCGACCTGTCGAAATTCGAGGCCGGGCAGCTGGAACTGGAACGCATCGCCTTCGACCCAGGCGCACTGGTGGAAGGTACCGCGAGCCTGCTATCGCAGAATGCCCTGCCCGGCGTGGAGCTGACCTGCCTGATCGACCCGAACCTGCCTGCCCAGTTGCTCGGCGACCCGACGCGGGTGAGGCAGATCATCAGCAACCTGCTGTCCAATGCCCTGAAGTTCACCCGTGAGGGCCGCGTCGATATCCGCATCAGCGCGGAGGCGGAGCGGGTTCGCATCGAGGTCTGTGACACCGGCATCGGCATAGCCGCCGATGCCCAGGCACGTATCTTTCAACCCTTCACCCAGGCTGGCGCGGACATCACCCGGCAATTCGGCGGCACAGGCCTGGGCCTGGCGCTGACCCGACGCCTATGCGAAGCCATGCAAGGCCAGCTGGAACTGCAATCCACGCCCGGCAGCGGCAGCCGCTTCACCGCAACGCTGCCACTGCCGAGCCTGCAGGCGGCGCCAACAGCACCTCGGCTATCTGGGCGTGTACTGGCGATCTGCGCAGCCGACACCGGCCTCGCCGAACTGCTGCCCACCCTGGTGGAAAGCTGGGGCCTGGATTACCGGCGCCTGGACAGTGCCGAACAGGCCAGTGACATCGATGCCGACGTGCTGATCAGCGACTGCCCGAGCTGCATGAAGCGCCTGCGCCAGCGCACGGCGACGCCGATCATTCTGGTGACTGCCTACGGCAGCTTCCTCGACACCGAACAGGCAATCGCGCTATCGCCGCTGGAGCAGGTCGCCAGGCCCCTGACCCGCCAGCACCTGCTGCAGGCGCTCGGCCACGCCCTGCAGGAGCCCGCCGAGAACCCGGCAGGCTCACAGGCACCTGCCGCGGCGCCACGCAAGCAGGCGCGTGTATTGCTGGTCGAGGACAACCCGGTCAACCAATTGGTGGCCAAAGGCATGCTCAGCAAGCAGGGCATCGACGTGACGCTGGCCAACAACGGCGAGCAGGCACTGGAACGACTGCAGGAGGAGACCGTCGATCTGGTGCTGATGGATTGCAACATGCCGATCATGGACGGCTACGAAGCCAGCCGACGCATTCGCGCCAACCCCGCCTGGCAGCATCTGCCGATCATCGCCCTGACCGCCAACGCGCTTTCCGAAGAGCGCGAGCGCTGCCTGGCAGCGGGCATGAGCGATTACCTGGCCAAGCCCTTCCGTCGCGAAGAGCTGCTCGGCCTGCTCGACAAGTGGCTGCCAGCCTGACGGTTCAAGGCACCTGAAGACTGCGCATGCGCTGCAGCAACTGATCCAGTTGCGCGCGCAGCGGCTCCAGTTCCGCGCTGTCGACAGCGTGTTCGCAGAGCAGTTCGCGCTTCAGTTCTGGCACTTGGGCGCGCAACTCGCGCCCAGCGGCGCTGAGCCCCAGATGCACTTCGCGCTCATCCTCGGCACTACGTCGACGCTGCACCAGGCCGGCTTGCTGCAGGCGCTTGAGCAGAGGCGTCAGGGTGCCCGAGTCGAGCAGCAAGCGTTCACCAAGAGCCTTCACGGTCGGTTGCGCAGGCGGCGTTGCATCCCACTCCCAGAGCACCAACATGGCCAGATACTGGGGATACGTCAGTTGCAACCTGTCGAGCATCGGCTTGTAGGCACGCACCACCATGCGGGAAGCGGCATACAGCTTGAAACACAGCTGCTGATCGAGTTGCAGTTCATCCATCGAGCAGCGCTTCGATGGCAGCGCTCAGCGCCTGGGGCTTGGTGGTGGGCGCATAGCGTTTCACCTGGCGGCCATCGCCACTGATCAGGAACTTGGTGAAATTCCATTTGATGCGTTGCGTGCCCAACAGGCCGGGCGCCTCGCGCTTGAGCTGCACGTACAGCGGGTGCGCGCCATCACCATTGACCTCGATCTTGCGAAACAGCGGGAAACTGACGCCGAAATTCAGCTCGCAGAAGCTGGAAATCGCCTTCTCGTCACCCGGCTCCTGCTTGCCGAACTGATTGCAGGGAAACCCCAGCACCACCAGCCCTTTGTCGGCGTACTGCTTCCAGAGGCTTTCCAGGCCCTGATACTGCGGGGTGAAGCCGCACTGGCTGGCGGTGTTGACCACCAGAATCGCCTTGGCGCCGAAATCCGCCAGGCTCTTACGCTCGCCGCTGATCGTGATGCAGGGTATCGCCAACAGGTCTTGGGTCATGGGTGCGGGCTCGCCGGGGTAAAGGAGCGAGAAGAATAGTCGGCAATTGAATTGCACACAATTCAATTGCTCAAAAACAAGGCCCGTCATAAGCGGGCCGAATGATGACTCGCGCTCTACGCCTGGCGTGGCACGTGCTTGAGCGACACCGAGTTGATGCAATAACGCAACCCGGTCGGGCGCGGGCCATCGGGAAATACGTGTCCCAGGTGAGCGTCACAGTTGCTGCAGCGCACTTCGATACGGTGCATGCCGTGGCTGAAGTCTTCCAGCTCGGTGATGACCTCGGCGTTCAGCGGCTGGAAATAACTCGGCCAGCCGCAGCCGGAATCGAACTTGGCATCGGAGTCGAACAGTGGCGTGCCGCAGCACACGCACTGGTAGACGCCAGGCACCTTGCTGTCGTGGTACTCCCCGGTGAACGGACGTTCCGTGCCGCCCAGCCGGCAGACGTTGAACTGCGTGTCCGACAACTCCTCGCGCCAGGTTTCCAGTGGTTTTTCGAGCTTGCTCACAGGCCGTCCTCCTCGGGATAAAAAAGCCCTATCTGTATCTTTGCCCGACTCAGGCTGACACGTATGATTCGACACCTCAACCCGCCACGGCTCGCCGCCGCCTCGGCCCGCTGAAGGCCGCACCTCTTCGATTCGGGATTCTTCACCATGCAGGTCAGCAAATCCAACAAGCTCGCCAACGTCTGCTATGACATTCGCGGTCCGGTGCTCAAGCACGCCAAGCGTCTGGAAGAAGAAGGCCAGCGCATTCTCAAGCTGAACATCGGCAACCCGGCCCCCTTCGGTTTCGAAGCACCCGATGAAATTCTTCAGGATGTGATCCGCAATCTGCCTACTGCACAGGGCTACAGCGACTCCAAGGGCCTGTTCAGCGCGCGCAAGGCGGTGATGCAGTACTACCAGCAGAAGCAGGTGGAAGGCATCGGTATCGAGGACGTCTACCTCGGCAACGGCGTATCCGAGCTGATCGTCATGGCCATGCAGGCACTGCTCAACAACGGCGACGAAGTGCTGATCCCGGCCCCGGATTACCCGCTGTGGACCGCTGCCGTGGCCCTTTCCGGTGGTAACCCGGTGCACTACCTGTGCGACGAACAGGCCGGCTGGTTTCCGGACATCGCCGACATGCGCGCCAAGATCACCCCGAACACCAAGGCCCTGGTGCTGATCAACCCGAACAACCCCACCGGCGCGGTCTACTCTCGGGAAGTACTGCTGGACATCGTCGAGCTGGCGCGCCAGCACAATCTGGTGGTGTTCTCCGACGAGATCTACGACAAGATTCTCTATGACGAAGCCCAGCACATCTGCACCGCCTCCCTGGCGCCGGACGTGCTCTGCCTGACCTTCAACGGCCTCTCCAAGTCCTATCGCGTGGCCGGCTTCCGCTCCGGCTGGGTAGCCATTTCCGGGCCCAAGCACCGTGCCACCAGCTATATCGAAGGCCTGGATATACTCGCCAACATGCGCCTGTGCGCCAACGTGCCGAGCCAGCATGCGATCCAGACCGCCCTCGGTGGCTACCAGAGCATCAATGACCTGGTACTGCCCAACGGCCGTCTGCTGGAACAGCGCAACCGTACCTGGGAACTGCTCAACGACATTCCGGGTGTCAGTTGCGTCAAACCCATGGGCGCGCTGTATGCCTTCCCGAAGATCGACCCCAAGATCTGTCCGATCCACAACGACGAGAAGTTCGTGCTCGACCTGCTGCTCTCCGAGAAACTGCTGGTGGTTCAGGGCACCGCGTTCAACTGGCCGTGGCCGGACCACTTCCGGGTCGTCACCCTGCCCCGCGTCGATGACCTGGAGCAGGCGATCGGCCGAATCGGCAGCTTCCTCAAGACCTATCGCCAGTAACGGCATCGGGGACCGAGAGCCATGGACCTGCAGATAGACGACTTCTACAAGGACGCCGCCAGCGGTCTGCTGGCGCTGTATCAGGTATTCCCGCGCAAGGCCGCGTTGTACGTGGAAGACCTGATCGGCCGCGAGGAGCCGGATGAGTTCGGCCTGCCGAGCAAACGCCACCAGGCCTGCCTGGACGCTCTGCTGTGGCTCGCCGACGAGGGTTACCTGCGTTACGAGTCGACTATCGGCTACGACGCCGTCGACCAGGCGGTCCTGACGGAAAAAGGCTTCCTGCGTCTGTCGCGCAGCCTCCCCCACGCCCTGCCCGATGGCGAGGTGCCTCCTCCGGCAGTACACCGGGTGATGGCTACCCTGGCCTTTCAACTGCGTGAAGCCCTGGCTCAGCAACATGGTGAACGGATTGCGCGACTGACCCGCCAGCTCTTCGAACAGCGCGCTGCAGCGCCCCGCTCCTAGCGGCAGAGGTGCCGGGAAAACCGCAATAAACGCGGTTTTTCTCGGCCTCGATTGAAATAAACCGGAAAAACCCCATCTAAGCAGCTGTCCCCCTGCTGCGCAGTGGTCCCTGACAGGGGCCGTGCGACACAGTTTGAAATAGTCACTCGGTTGAATAGCCACAGGGCGAGCCCTTATATAGCCGCCGTATCGAGCCTGTATTTCCCGTGAGGAGTCGTTTCACACCATGATGCGCATTATGTTGTTCCTGGCTACCAACTTGGCGGTGCTGGTCATCGCCAGCATCACCCTCAAACTGCTGGGGGTTGATCGCTTTACCGGCCAGAACCACGGCAGCCTGCTGATTTTCTGCGCCGTCTTCGGTTTCGCCGGCTCGCTGATCTCGCTCTTCCTGTCCAAATGGATGGCGAAGATGAGCACCGGCACCGAGATCATCACTCAACCCCGCACGCGCCATGAACAGTGGCTGCTGCAGACCGTCGAAGAGCTGTCCCGCGAAGCCGGCATCAAGATGCCGGAAGTGGGTATCTTCCCGGCCTACGAGTCCAACGCGTTCGCCACCGGCTGGAACAAGAACGATGCACTGGTCGCCGTCAGCCAAGGCCTGCTCGAGCGCTTCTCGCCCGATGAAGTGAAAGCCGTACTGGCCCACGAAATCGGCCACGTCGCCAATGGCGACATGGTTACCCTCGCGCTGATCCAGGGCGTGGTGAACACCTTCGTGATGTTCTTCGCCCGCATCTTCGGCAACTTCGTCGACAAGGCGATCCTCAAGAACGAAGGCGGTCACGGTATCGGTTACTTCGTGGCGACCATCTTCGCCGAGCTGGTACTGGGCATCCTGGCCAGCATCATCGTCATGTGGTTCTCGCGTAAGCGCGAATACAAGGCGGACGAAGCTGGCGCCCGACTGGCCGGCACCGGCGCCATGATCGCTGCACTGCAGCGCCTGCGCGCCGAACAGGGCGTTCCTGTACAGATGCCTGACAGCCTGACCGCTTTCGGTATCAATGGTGGCCTGAAGAACGGCCTGGCCGGCCTGCTGATGACCCACCCCAAGCTGGAAGATCGCATCGAAGCCCTGCGCCGCCTGGGCTGATAGCGACGCGAACGAAAAAGGCGACCGCGAGGTCGCCTTTTTTGTGCCTGCCATTCGCTCAGAGCAGCCGCAATCGATAGACACGCTCATCCATGCGAGTGAGCCCTCGGGCAGTGAATCGCTCCTCCATGGCGTCCTGGCTTTCCAGCAGTTGGCTATCCCAGACACTGCCGGACCAGCCGCTCACCTCCTCATCGCTGACGGAAAAGGGTGGCCCGTTCATCAACGACTGATCGTAGTCCAGGGTCACCAGCAACCCCTGGCTTCCTCCAGGCAGCACGCTCTGCAGATGGCGGACATAACGCTCGCGCATCTCGGCTGGCAAGGCGATCAGAGCTGCGCGGTCGTAGAACAGCGCACAATCTGCGAGCTGTTCGCTGCCGAGCGCGAAGAAATCACCACAGTACAGCTCGATCCTTCCGTGCCGGTAAACCAGAAATGCCCCCTCCTGAGTGACCGTCGCGTCCAGACCCTGCTCGGCGAAGAATGCCTCGACGGCGGTGCGTGCCAGCTCCACGCCAATCACCCGATGCCCCCGCTCGGCCAGCCACACCATATCCAGGCTTTTGCCACACAAGGGCACCAGCACCCGAGCGCCATCCGCTGCCGTAAAACCAGGCCAATAGCGGCGCAGGAACGGGTTGACCTCGGCCGCATGAAAACCGATCTGATTATTCTGCCAACGCGTTTGCCAGAACGCTTCCTGCATGATGCCTCCACGAAACAATCGATAAAACAGATAAAAACAGCCATCAAATAGCCGTTGTTCACCCAGCCTAGCTGATAGATCATCATCCTACCTTCAGGAGATCATCATGTTACCCAGCCTGTTCATTTCCCATGGTTCACCCATGCTTGCCCTGCAGCCAGGCGCCAGCGGCGTTGCTCTCAGCCGTCTTGCTGGGGAGTTGCCGAAACCACGCGCCATCGTGGTGGTATCGGCGCATTGGGAAAGTGCCGAATTGCTGGTGATGAGTGCGGCTCAACCGCAAACCTGGCACGAATTCGGCGGCTTCCCCCCGGAACTCTATCAGGTGCAATACCCGGCGCCCGGCAACCCGCAACTGGCAGAGGACATCCTGCAGCGCCTGAAGACCGCCGGCCTGCCTGCCCGTGCCGATGAGCGCCGGCCGTTCGACCACGGCAGTTGGGTACCGCTGTCGCTGATGTATCCGCAAGCGGACATTCCGGTGGTGCAGGTGTCGCTGCCAAGTCACAAGGGCGCAGCCCTGCAGGTGCAGGTTGGCGAGGCGCTGGCCGGGCTGCGTGAGCAGAACGTGCTGCTGCTCGGTTCCGGCAGCATCACTCACAACCTCGGCGAACTGGACTGGCGTGCCGCTCCGGAAACGGCGACGCCCTGGGCTGCGGAGTTCCGCGACTGGGTGGTCGACAAGCTGCAGCGTGATGACCTGCAGGCGCTGCTCGACTACCGCCAGCAAGCGCCTCATGCCCGTCGCAATCACCCCAGCGAGGAGCACCTGCTGCCGCTATTCTTCGCCCGCGGTGCCGGCGGCACCTGTCAGATCGAACACCAGGGTTTCACCCTCGGAGCGCTGGGCATGGACATCTACAGCTTCGCCTAGCAGAAGCGCTCCAGGGTGCTGAGCAGGACCTGCACCTTGGTAATCGACTCCTGATACTCGGTCTGCCAGGCCGAGTCGGCAACGATACCGCCACCGCCCCAGCAACTCATGGTGCCGTGCCTGGCCAGCAGGCTGCGGATGGCGATGGAGCTGTCCATCTCGCCGCGCACGTCCAGATAGAGCAGCGAACCGCAATACAGACCGCGCCGGGTGGGCTCCAGCTCGTCGATGATCTGCATCGCGCGAATCTTCGGCGCGCCGGTGATGGAGCCGCCCGGAAAGGCGCCCAGCAACAGGTCCAGCACATCCTTGTCGGCAGCCAGCTCACCGGTCACCGCACTGACCAGATGATGCACGTTCGGGTAGCTCTCCAGTGCGAACAGCTCGGGCACGCGCACCGAGCCGATCCGGCAACTGCGCCCCAGGTCGTTGCGCAGCAGATCGACGATCATCAGGTTCTCGGCGCGGTCCTTGGGGCTTTCGAGCAAGGCGCGGGCATTGTCCGCATCCTCCTGATCGCTGCGCCCACGGGGCTGAGTCCCCTTGATCGGTCGGGTTTCCACCTGCCCCTTGCTGACCCGAATGAAGCGCTCGGGCGAGAGGCTCAGCACCGCACCGCCATCTGCCAGCGTCAGGTAGCCGGAAAACGGCGTCGGGCAGGCCTGGCGCAGGGCGCGGTAGGCCTGCCAGGGCTCACCCTGGTAGCTGGCACGAAAGCGCTGGGCGAAGTTGACCTGATAGCAGTCACCGGAAGCGATATAAGCATGAATGCGGGCGATGGCACGGGCGTACTCATGTGCCTCGATGTCGGCCTGGAAGGGCCCAAGCAAGGCGAATGGCGCCTCTTGCGACGCGACTGGTGGCGTGCACCGGAACAGGGCGAGCAAGCGCGCCTGCTCGCTGCTGGAGAGCGATGGGTGAAACACCAGTTGACTGGTCTGTGCATGGTGGTCGCTGATCAATGCCCAGGGGTACAAGCCGAATACGGCATCGCCAAGACCCAGGTCATCCCTGGCCTGCTCGGGCAGCGCCTCGATGCGACGACCGAAATCATAGGCGAGGTAACCGAGCAGGCCACCCGCGAACGGCAACTCGAGCCCGGCCGGTAGCTCGGCCTCACCCAGAGCCGCCAGCCCCTCGCGCAGGCGCGCGAAGAAGTCCATGCCTGACTCACCCTCCTCCGCGCTCAGCGTCGCCTGAGGCCAGGCGCTGAGCAGGTCGTAACGCCCACGCGACGCGATCGGCCGACCGGAATCCAGCAACACCGCACCCGGTGCCTGGCGCACCCGTTCGAAATAAGCGGCGGGATCTGCCTGATACGGCAGGGAGTGGACGAGACAGGTAGGCATTCAATGCATCACACGGACAAGGACGGCCGATTGTAGAGCCGCCGAGGGGATAGTCCTAGGGTCTGTTGCCGTTTCAGCACGACCGCGCCACAGCGGCAACAGGCCCTGGCTTCCAGCGCCTGGCTGAACGAGCTTTTCGAGGCCCGGAAACGACTCGGGGGAGCCAATGGCTCCCCCGAGTTCTACAGCATCGCGGATCAGTCTTCGCGATAACGACGCAGCTTCAGCGGCTTGCCGGCAACACGGGTGTCCTTGAGCTTGCTCAGCAGACGCTCGAGGCCATCTTCCGGCAGCTCGACCAGGCTGAAGCTCTCGCGGATCTGGATCCGACCGATCGCTTCACGAGCCAGACCACCTTCGTTGAGGATAGCGCCCAGCAGATTCTTGGCAGCGATGCCATCACGCGCACCCAGCGCGGTACGGCAACGCGCACGACCTTCGCCCAGCGGCATCGGCGCCCGGCGCTCGCGGGGATCGCTACGCTCACCACTGCGCTCGCCTTCACGCTCGCGACGCTCACGCGGAGCACCACCAACGCCCGGCACCAGCGGCTGCTCGCGCTCGACGCTGGCCAGATCCAGAGGCTGACCATTGGTAGCCTTTTTCAGCAGCGCAGCAGCCAGGGCACGTGGCGTGCAGCCGATGTCAGCGGTCAGGCGATCGAGCAGTTCACCATGGCTGGCCTCGGCATCGGCAACCAGCGGCGCCAGGCCATTGGTGAGTTTCTTGATGCGCGCATCGAGAACCTGCTGGCCGTTTGGCAGTTTGACTTCACCAACCTTCTGACCCGTTACGCGCTCGATCACCTGCAGCATGCGACGCTCGCGCGGCGTTACCAGCAGCAGCGCACGACCTTCGCGACCGGCACGGCCGGTACGACCGATACGGTGCACGTAGGACTCGGGGTCGTACGGCATGTCGACGTTGAATACGTGGGTGATACGCGGCACGTCGATACCACGGGCAGCGACGTCGGTAGCGACGACGATGTCCAGACGGCCATCCTTGAGGGACTCGATCACGCGCTCGCGCTGGTTCTGGGCGATGTCACCATTCAGGGCGGCAGCCTTGTAGCCTTTGGCTTCCAGCGCAGCGGCCAGATCCAGCGTCGCCTGCTTGGTACGCACGAAGGCGATCAGCGCGTCGAATTCTTCGACTTCCAGCAAGCGCAGTACGGCGTTGGTCTTCTGATCGGCATGGATCATCAGATGCGCCTGCTCGATACGCGAAACGGTCTGCGTCTTGGCCGCGATCTTGATGTGCTGCGGATCACGCAGGTGCTTTTCAGCGATGGCGCGGATCGAGTGCGGCAGGGTCGCGGAGAACAGCACGCTCTGGCGGCTTTTCGGCATGGCTTCGAAGATCACTTCGAGGTCATCCATGAAGCCCAGCTTGAGCATTTCGTCCGCTTCATCGAGCACCAGGTACTGGATGGTCGACAGCACTTTCTCGTCGCGACGCAGGTGGTCGACCAGACGGCCCGGGGTGGCAACGATAACCTGCGCGCCCTGGCGGATGGCCTTGAGTTGCGGGCCCATAGGTGCACCGCCGTAGACGGCGACCACGTTGAGGCCGGGCATCTGCTTGGAGTAGGTTTCAAACGCGGTGGCGACCTGCAAAGCCAGCTCGCGGGTCGGCGCCAGAATCAGTGCCTGGGGCTCGCGCTTGGCCGGATCGATTTTTGACAGGATCGGCAGCGCGAACGCCGCGGTCTTGCCGGTACCGGTCTGAGCCTGGCCGATCATGTCCTGGCCGGAGAGAATCACCGGAATGGCCTGGTACTGGATGGGCGAAGGCTCTTCGTAGCCGACGGCGGTCAGGGCGGAGAGAATATTGGCGTGAAGGCCGAGTGCGGCGAAGCCGCCGGTTTCCTGGGTCATGGGTCTGCCTCTAGTGCATCCGCAAAGACCCATGTTCCAAAGCTGCACATGCCATGTAGGACCTTGTGGGTCACCCTGGCAGCCATGTCGGCGGGGATTTGCGAAAACGTGGTGAAAAGTGAATCGTCAAGATAGCCCGCATTGCGGACTGGCTGCCGAAAATAGCTTCCGGGCGAGTTGCACTACTTGAACGTGGCCATGAATTGGCCGGCGCGTACTATACCGGAATTCATATAGACGTGTGCGTTTTTTCACACAATAAACAGTCCATTGCGGCGCGTCAGGCGACCTGCGGCATTGTGCCACGGGCCGTATTGCAGGTGGTCAGACCCTGCTCGTCAATTGCGCCTCGATGGCGGCTTTATCCACCACCGACCAGACTTCGGCGATCTTTCCGTCGCGAAACGCGTAGAACACGTTTTCGCTGAAAGCGACTTTGCGACCATTGACTGGCAGATCGAGAAAGCGGCCTTTCGGTGCGCAATGAAAATCCAGGCGACTGCCGATGGTCGATTCTTCACAAGTCAGCAGACGGATGTTGAAGCGCAGATCGGGGATTTCCTGAAAGTCGCGCTCGAGCCTCTCTCGGTAACCGGTGAGGCCCAGGCGACGACCATTGTGCACCGCGTCGTCGTGAACGAAATTCCCCAGGTTCACCCAGTCCTGACGATTCAGGCAGTCGATATAGGCGCGGTACACCGCCGGAAGGTCTTGCTCACTCATGGTAATACTCCGTCAGAATGGTTTACTGACAGTGCATACGCCGGTTAATTCCTGATTCAGCTGGCCATGCGCACGGCGTCGATCAATGGCTGCAGCGAATAACCCAGGCGCGCCTGCAAGGCTTCGGCGCGGCGGCTCACTGCCTCGCGGTCGAATTGCTGGTCCAGCTCGGCGGGCACCAGCACCACCACGTTGCCCTCGATCACCGGGCACTCCCAGTAATGCCGGTGATAGAGGCCACGCAGCAGCGCAGCACCCAGCGGCTTGCCGTCGTCACCGGCCCACTGGTTGATGATCAACCAGCCGCCCGGGTTGAGCTTGGCGCGGCAGTCATCGAGAAAGCGCCAGGCCAGATGACCGACACCCGGACCGGTGTCGGTATAGAGATCGACGAAGATCAGGTCGGCACTCTCCGCACTGGGCAGCAGCTCCATGGCATCACCGATGCGCATGGTCAGGCGCGGGTCGTCCTCCAATCCCAGGTATTCCATGGCCAGGCGTGGCACATCGGGGCGCAGCTCGATGGTTTCGACATCGTCGAGCGGCAGGAACTTCAGGCACGCCTGGGTCAGGTTGCCGGCCCCCAGGCCAAGGAACAACGCAGTCTCCGGTGCCTCGTGGCACAGCGCGCCAGCGAACATGGCGCGGGTGTAGTCGTACTCCAGCCAGCTTGGATCGGCAGTGAACACACAGCTCTGCTCGATCGACTCGCCGAACTCGAGAAAGCGGTATTCTCCGATTTCCACCACGCGGATAACGCCAAAGGCGTCGTGCACCTCGGCCAGCACGACCTCGTCCTTCATTTCCTCCACCGGAGGCAAGCCAGGCATACGCAGATTCTCCACCATCGCGTTCCCCGGCTCAGGCCGGGCTGGCATCGATTGTCGATGATCGCGCGCACTCAGGTCACGCGATAAATGCCTGACGATAGCCTCAGCGCGCCTTGGCACACCCGGCGATCGGTTACCATGACCGATCACCAACAAGAGATGCCGCCATGAGTCAGCCCTGGAGCCCCGATAGCTGGAGAGGCAAAGCCATCCAGCAACAACCTGTCTACCCGGATGCCGCGCAACTGAGCAAGGTCGAGCAGACCCTGGCCAGCTTCCCGCCGCTGGTGTTCGCCGGCGAGGCGCGGGAACTGCGCAAGCAGTTCGCCGAGGTGACCCAGGGCCGGGCGTTCCTGCTGCAGGGCGGCGATTGCGCGGAGAGCTTCGCCGAGTTCAGTGCGGCGAAGATCCGCGACACCTTCAAGGTGCTGCTGCAGATGGCCATCGTCATGACGTTCGCAGCTGGCTGCCCGGTGGTCAAAGTCGGGCGCATGGCCGGCCAGTTCGCCAAGCCGCGTTCGGCCAATGACGAAACCATCGACGGCGTCACCCTGCCCGCCTACCGTGGCGATATCGTCAACGGCATCGGCTTCGATCCGGTCAGCCGTGCTCCCGACCCTCAGCGCCTGCTGCAGGCCTATCACCAGTCCACTGCCTCACTGAACCTGTTGCGCGCCTTCGCCCAGGGCGGCTTCGCCGACCTGCATCAGGTCCACCAGTGGAACCTGGACTTCATCGCCAACTCGGCACTGGCTCAGAAGTATCACCAGCTGGCCGATCGCATCGACGAGACCCTGGCGTTCATGCGCGCCTGCGGCATGGACGGCGCGGCGCAGGTTCGCGAAACCAGCTTCTTCACCGCCCACGAAGCCCTGCTGCTCAACTACGAAGAAGCCTTCGTACGCCGCGACAGCCTGACTGGCGGCTTCTACGATTGCTCGGCACACATGCTGTGGATCGGCGATCGCACCCGCCAGGTGGACGGCGCCCATGTCGAATTCCTGCGCGGCGTGGGTAACCCCATCGGCGTCAAGGTTGGCCCGAGCATGACCGACGAGGACCTGATCCGCCTGATCGACATCCTCAACCCGGACAACGACCCAGGTCGCCTCAACCTGATCGTACGCATGGGCGCCGACAAGGTCGAAGCCGGCCTGCCACGCCTGATCCGCACCGTGCAGCGCGAGGGCCGCCAGGTACTGTGGAGCAGCGACCCGATGCACGGCAACACCATCAAGGCATCGAGCGGCTACAAGACCCGCGACTTCGCGCAGATTCTCGCTGAGGTTCGTCAGTTTTTCGCCGTGCACCATGCCGAAGGCAGCTATGCCGGCGGCATCCATATCGAGATGACCGGCCAGGACGTCACCGAGTGCATCGGCGGTGCCAAGCCGATCACCGAAGCCGGTCTGTCGGACCGTTATCACACCCATTGCGACCCGCGGATGAACGCCGATCAGTCTCTGGAACTGGCGTTCATGATTGCCGAGACGCTGAAACAGGTCCGCCGCTAGCGCGTTAGAGGCAACGGTGGGTCAGGCCACATTGATTCACCGTCATCAGCCCGCCTGAAGCTGCTTTAACCTGAACGAAGACAACCGACAGACGGTCTTCTGTACAGAGCCGATCGACACCGAGGCTCACCTATCCATAGAAGGAGTCGCACATGCCCTGGTATGCCTGGTTGATCCTGATTGTGGCGATCGGCTCCATCGTCGGTGGCCTGTTCATGCTGCGTGATACGGCGAAGAAACTGCCACTCAGCGACGAGCAACTGAAACGCATCCACGAGCGCAACGTCGAGCAGGATGCCAAGGACGCTCAGGATCGCTGATCCCATTCGAGCGCTGTAAACTGCGTCTCCGCTCAGGAGGCGCAATGCCCTTATCTCTTCGACTGCTATTGCCGCTTTGCCCCCTCGCCACCGGCGTGACCCTGGGCTTCATCGAGCCTGTGGGGCTGTCAGTCGCCTGCCTGTTCATCGCCCTGGTACTTGCCCCCAACCACCTGCCTGCGAGGATCCGGGACAGCCTGGTGATGATTGCCAGCCTGTTGCTGGCCGCGCACCTGCTGCCCGGCTTCGCCCCCTGGGTCCTGGGCGAGCCCGAGCGGATCAGCAGTGACGCACCGCCCTACCTGCTGCGCCTTTCGTGGGACAAACTGCTGGTGGGTTGCACCCTGCTCGCCTGGTGGCTCGGCCAGCCCTCGCGACACGGCGACAAGCCGATGCTGGCCGTGCCGGTGTATGCGGTGACGCTGCTGGCGGTCCCCGGTCTGGCATTGTCGCTGGGCGTGGTGGGCTGGCAGCCGAAGTGGCCCGACATGTTCTTGCCCTGGCTGATCATCAACCTCGGCGTGGCCGTATTGGCAGAGGAGTTGCTGTTTCGCGGCCTGCTGCAGAGACGTCTGGTCGAATGGCTGGGTACCTGGCCGGGGATTCTCTGCGCCTCCCTGCTGTTCGGCGCTGCACACATTCCCTTCAGCCCCTGGTTCGCCGTGGTGGCGACCGTCGCCGGGCTCGGCTACGGCGTGGTGTTTCACCTGACCGGCCGGCTGAGCGTGGCCATCGCGTTGCATGGCTTGGTCAACCTGCTGCACTTCACGCTGCTGAGCTACCCGCTGCGTATCAGCTGACCGCCACGGCCGGAAACCGGTACGCTGGGCGATTTTGCTCGTGCAGCCCTGCCTAACGGCGGAACTCGAAATGCAGCTCGGCACCCTCCACCGAATTGGAAAACTCGGTACCCGCCTCTCCGGTGAGCAACCTGCCACTCAGCTGGAAAGGGTTGAGCGAGGGTTTCTTCTCTTCGAAAAAAGCCGGCAGGATTGGCGCGATACCGTCATCCGCCGCACGGTTTTCAGCATCGAGCTGGGCAGCCAGTTCCTTCGGCAGGCTCAAATCGAGCTTGGTCTTGGGCGGCGCCGCCTGCACGACCTTCTGCGGTTTTTTCTCGGTCTTGGCTCGCTCTGCCGCCTTTTTGGCGGGCGCAGCACGCTTGGCTTCGTCTGCTGCATCTGCGGCCGGCGCCTGCACCGCTGGCGCCGCCTCTTCGGGTGCAGCCTTGGCCGGCTGCTCGGCGGGCTCGGCTGGCTTGTTCGGGGTCTGGCTGGCGGCGACCGCCGGCTCACTGTTCTTGCGCGGCGTCTCCCCGCCCTGGTCATCGGAACCACAGGCGCTCAGAAGCACGGCAAAAAATATCGGCAATAGGTAACGCATCGAGGTCATCGCGGCAGTTCACGCAGTTGCGGTTAAAGACTCATTCTAAAACGCCTGAAGAATAACGCCAGCCGGGCTGCCGAATGGCAGCACCGCCTGTCGATGCCCATCGATGCGTCAGGGTTGCGGCAAACGCAACAGCTCGGCCTCGACGTCCAGATCGGGGTACTGCTCTTTCAGGCGTGCCGCCCGCTGCTCGGCCTCCCCCCCTTCGCCGCGCGCCCGCAGATCGGCGATCTCACGCAGCGCGCTCGACACATTGCCCGGCAGTGGCGCCATCTTGGCCGTCATACGCGCGACGATCTTCGGCGCCTCGGCCGCTTCGCCCATCACCGAGCTCGAGGCGGGGCTTGGCGGTGCCTGCAACGCCATCGGCGCCGGGGCCTGACGCTGCATCACCGTGGGCGGCGCATCATAGGCAGGTGGAGCCTGCTCGAGCGTTTTCAGGCTCAGACCAAGCCCCAGCCCGAGCAACGCCAGGCACCCGAAGGCTGCCGACCAGCGCCCGCGCCCCGATGCGCCAGCCAACCAGCCCAACAAACGCTGCCAGGCGCTTTGCGCCTGTGGCTCGTGTGCTCTTGCGGCCTCGGCGGCGGCAGCCAGAATACGGGCATCGAGTGCCGACGACGGCCGCTGGCGATCGTACTGGCGCACGTGCCGCAGCAGGTCCTCGTCACCCTCGAAATCGTGCCGGTGATCGTTCATGGAGATACCTCTTCGGCCACGCTGAGCAGGCGACGCAGTTTCTGCATCGCATAGCGCAGGCGACTTTTAACCGTTTCTGCCGGCGTGTGGGTCAGCTCGGCAATCTCGTGCAATTCCAGGTCGGCGTGGGCGCGCAACAGAAAGACCTCGCGCTGCTCCGCGGGCAGGTCATCGAGTGCAGCCTGGATCCGCGCCTGATCCTGGCTGAGGCTCAGTTGCCGCTCAGGATCGGGATCGCCGCTGGGCTGATCATGCAGGTGCTCGTCGAACACGTCCTCGTGCTGCTGACGCTTGCCATGCTTGCGCCAGTGGTCGATCAGGCGGTTGCGGGCGATCTGGTAGAGCCAGGTCTTGAACAGCACTGCCACCTCGCGCTGCAGGGACTCGCTGCGGATCAGGCTCATCCAGGTGTCCTGGAATACCTCTTCGGCGACCGCGTGATCGCCGCACAAACCAAGCAGAAATCGAAACAGACCGAGGCGGTGCCGCTCGTAAAGCTGCGTGAACGACGCGGCATCGCCGCCCCGGTAGCGGCGCAACAACTCGGCATCGCCGGGCTCTACGGCGGTTGGGGGATTGGCGGTCACACTCAGTCGACTCCGGTAGCACGGGAATCGCCAGTTTGCAGGCTTTGCGCCAGTTCCACCAGTTGCACGAACTCGTTGCGCAGACCGAACGGATCGTCGCCACGACTGCCCCGCGCCAGCGCCGCCGTAGCGGCCCAGTCGAAGTTCCCGGTGTAGCGGCTCCCGCTCAGTTGCTGGGCGAAGGCTGCCACGGAGGCCGCGAAACGCAGGTCCTCACTGGCCTTGCTGATTGGCGTGTAGGACACAGGCGCCTCGATGGCCGTTTCCAGCAGGCGGCTGTGATTCTGCTCGGGCGTCTTGTAACGGATGCGCAGCCAGGCCAGCTCGCTGTCGCCCGAGCTCGCTTGCGCCGCCTGCCGATAGCGCAGCGGCTCCAGCCAGCCCTCGTTGCCGACCGGCACGATCTCGTACAGCGCTGTCACGCTGTGCCCGGCACCGATGTCGCCGGCATCGACCTTGTCGTTGCTGAAGTCTTCACGCTTCAGCGCGCGGTTCTCGTAACCGAGCAGGCGGTACTCGCTGACTCGAGCCGGGTTGAATTCGACCTGAACCTTCACATCCCGGGCGACCGTGGCCAGGGTCGAGCTGAGCTGTTCGACCAGCACCTTGCGCGCCTCGCGCAGGTTGTCGATGTAGGCGTAGTTGCCATCGCCAGCATCGGCCAACTGCTCCATGAGCCGCTCGTTGTAGTTGCCCGTACCGAACCCCAGGGTGGTCAGCGAGATACCGCTCCTGCGCTTGTCGGCAGCGAGCGCCTTGAGGCTCTCGAAGTCGCTGATGCCGACATTGAAGTCACCATCGGTGGCCAGCAGGATGCGATTGATGCCGCCTTCGATGAAGCCCTTCTGCGCCTGTTGGTAGGCGAGCTGAATGCCCGACTCCCCCGCCGTCGAACCGCCGGCCCGCAACTGCTCGATGGCTGCGCGGATAGCCCCCTTGCGCGAGCCGGACGTTGGCTCCAGTACCACGCTGGAGTCACCGGCATAGACCACCAGCGAGACGCGATCCTGGGCCCTTAATTGATCGACCAGCAGTTTCAGGGTGCTCTGCACCAGCGGCAGGCCCTCGGGGCGATCCATCGAACCGGATACATCGACCAGGAACACCAGGTTGGCGGCCGGCAACTCGGCGACTTGCAGGTCGGACGCCTTGACGGCGATGCGCAGCAAGCGGCTCTGCGGGTTCCAGGGCGTCACCGCCAGCTCGCTGCCGACCCCGAACGGTGCGGCACCTCTGGACATCGGATAGGCATAGGGAAAGTAATTGACCAGTTCCTCGAGGCGCACCGCCTCGGCCGGTGGGAGCCGCCCCTCGTTCAGGAAGCGCCGCACGTTGGCGTAGCTGCCGGTATCCACGTCGATGCTGAAGGTCGATACCGGTGCCTCGGCGACGGATTGCACGGGATTGGCGGCCAGACGCTGGTACTGCTCGCCGCTGGCCTCGGCGACCGACGCATGAGCCTGATCAGCGGCCAGTGGCGCTGCCATGCGCGTCATCATCGGTGCGGGACGAACCTGCTGCTGGATCGATGCCACTTCACTGACAGTTGGCGGCTCGCTGCGCGGCGCCTCGCTGGCATCTTCATGGCTGGCCGTGCAGGCCGTCAGCGACAGCACGACACCGCTGGCAAGGCCGCACAACAGAGGCTGGGCAATCATTTTCATGGTGCATCTCCTGGATCGAAAGAGTCGCTCTGATCCAGTAGACGCACGGCTGACCTGATTCGGGTTAACGCTAGAAGCTGCTGGCGGCTGCCTCCTGACAGAGCTGGCTGGCCAGCATGCCGAGGGTCATCAGGGCGCGCTCCGCTTCGCGGTTCCAGGGGATCCCGCAGTTGAGGCGCACGCAGTGGTTGAACTGCTCGGTGTTGCTGAAGATCAGCCCCGGGGCGATGCTGATACCCTGCTGCAAGGCGCTGACGTGCAGATCCTTGGTGTTGACCCGCGCCGGCAGACTGACCCAGAGAATGAAGCCGCCATTGGGCCGGGTAATCTGCGTACCCTCGGGGAAATACTGCTGCACCGCCAGCTGGAAGGCACTCAGGTTCTTGCGGTATTCCTGACGGATGTGCCGGAGATGACGGTCGTAGCCACCATTTTCCAGGTAAGCGGCCACCGCCATCTGGGTGACGCTGCAGGCCGAATGGGTGGTGAACATCTGCAGCCGCTGGATTTCGTCCTGATACTTGCCGGCAATGATCCAGCCGATGCGCACCCCAGGCGACAGGGTTTTGGAAAAGCTCGAGCAATACACCACACGCCCTTCCAGATCCCCGGCCTTGAGCGCCTTGGTGCGCCCCTGTTCGAACATCAATTCGCCGTAGATGTCGTCCTCGACGATCTGGATATCGAAGTCGCTGGCCAGGCGCAGCAGCTGTTTCTGCCGAGCCTCGGGAATGGTGCCACCCAGCGGGTTGCTCAGGCGCGCAGTAAGCACCAGCGCCTTGATCGGCCACTGGCTGGCAGCCAGTTGCAGGGCCTCGACGCTGATCCCGGTGGTGGGATCACTGGGAATCTCGATGACCTTGAGCCCGAGCAGATCGGCCAGTTGCAGCAAACCGTAATAGGTCGGCGACTCGGTGGCGATCAGGTCGCCGGGGCGCGTCAGCACCCGCAGGGACATCTGCAGGGCGTCCACGCAACCGTGGGTGATCACTACTTCGGAGGGATCGACCAGCACACCGGCATCGCGCATGCGGATCGCCACCTGGCGGCGCAGCGGTTCGAAACCGGGGCTGAACATGTAGCTGAAGGCGCGCGGGCTCTGGAAGCGAGTGACCTTGGCAAGCTGCTGATGCAGGGCGCGAACCGGCAGGTAGTCGACATGAGGCACCGCCGCCCCGAGGGGAAACACACCTTCTCTGCGCGCTTCGCCGAGCACCTGATTGATGATGCTGCTGCGCGTCACCAGGCCGGGCCGTTCGACCCGCGCGATATCCGGCGTATCGGCAGTCAGCGCAGGCGTCTGGTGCACGTAGAAGCCGGACTGCGGACGTGCCCGAATCAGGCCCAGGTCTTCCAGATTGGCATAGGCCTGCAGCACCGTGGCATGGCTGACGCTGAGCTGGGCGCTGAGCTTGCGCACCGATGGCACCCGCTCACCGGGCTGATAGACGCCACGACGGATATCATCCGCCAGCTGCTGAGCGATACGCTGATAGAGCAACAGATTGGTCATGGCCGCTTCATCCCGGGACTGAACCATAACAGTACTCCAACTGAATGTTTCTGTACCGGTACAGCCCTGAAATATCTCGACGATACAGCCGCTTGGTTCGGGAATGATCTTTCCAGGCCGCTGATGACGACCCGAGGGTAGAAGCCAGCGCAGACGGTCATGAAAAACCCCGCACTGGCAGTCAGCAGCGGGGTCCTGCGCCATGGTCTCTAGCGAGTCGCGCCCAGCCGCCCCTGCTCATCGGAGAACACGATCTCGACGCGACGGTTCTGCGCCTTGCCCTTGGCCGAAGCGTTTTCAGCCACCGGGAAGCTCTCGCCAAAGCCTTGCACCTCGATGCGCCCGGCATCGATGCCCAGATCGATCAGCGCATCGGCGACGGTCTGCGCGCGATCCCGAGACAGCTGCAGATTTTCCTCGCGCTTGCCGCTGCTGTCGGTGTAACCCTCTATGCGCAGCACGCGGCGCGGGTTCAGCTGCAGAAACTGCACGAGCTTCAACACGGTGCGATTGGCGCTGGTCTTGAGGTGCGCTTCGCCCGCGTCGAACAGCACGTCGCCGAGGGTCATCACCAGACCGCGGTCGGTCTGCGCAGTGGCCAGGCTGACGATCTGCTCTTCGAGCCAGGCATTCTGCTCCTGCACGCTGGTCAGCTTGGCTTCACGCAGCGCCAGTTGCAGCCGCTGACGCTCGAGCTCCAGGCGTGCAGCACGCTCCTGATCCAGAGCGAGCTGCGCATGCTCACGGGCAATCTCGCTGTAGCGCTGGCTCAGGTAGGCGTAATGGGCGACGTCGTCACCGCTGCCCCAATAGCCGGACAAGCGCTCGGCACGCCCAAGAGACTCGCCGGCACGAATGACATCCTTGGGCGCGCTACGCAGCACCTGAGGATCCTCCCTGACCGACTGGAAGCTGCTACGGGCAGCGTCGAGCGCAGCGCTGTGCTGGTCATCGAAACCGGCGCAACCGCTCAGAACGGCGCCAACCAGCGCCACGGCACTCATCCGCGACAGGCTCATGGCATGGCTCCCAACTGATCGCGAAGCCGCTTGATATGGCGGTTCAGCTCGGTCAATTGCGCCTGGCTGCGCAGCGTCAGCACCCGAGCCTCGGCCAGGCGCGCATCCAGCTCGGCCTGTTCGGCCTGAACACGAGCAGTGCGGTACGCCTCCTCGTCCATGGCCGAACGTGCCCGGGCAAGCTTGTCCTCGGCCTGGGTGAGCTCGGCGACGGTTTCGCCGGCAGCCACGGTACGGGCCTGCTCGATCACCTGTTCGGTGAGGCGCATCTGCTCCGAAGGTGCAGGGTCAGTGGCACAGCCTTGAAGCAACAGCAGCGCCAGCGCGGCGCCGGTATATCGATAGATCACAGGTACGTCCTACTGATTCGGAACACTACTGGCAGCGGGTTGCGGCTGTTGTTCCTTCCAGCGCTGCAAGTTGCGTTGCAGAAGGGTTTGCGGCACGCCAGCGGCGGTGAATTCTGTCATTTTTCTGGCCAGCTGTCCGCGCAGCCAGGGGTCGTTGCACGCCGAGTTGTGCGACAGCGCCAGGTGCAGCCCCTCGCTGGAAACCGGCGGATCGAGCACCTGCAGATCGTCCTGCAGGCCCAGGGTCGAAGCCAGCGCCTGCCCCGGATAGCGCTCGTAGAGCACGTAGTCGGTACGCCCCAGCAACAGTTTCTGGAACGCCTGGGTCAGGCTGGAAACCCCTTCGAGGGTCAGGTTGTCCTTGGCATAGGTGTCGAACGTCTGCCCGAAGCTGTTGTTGACCAGCGTGTCACCGGTACGCCCCTGCAGATCGGCCCAGCCGGCATACGGGAAATCGCTGCCCTTGCGCACCCAGACCACGCTCGGCGTCGACAGGAAAGCTGGGTGAACGAAGTCCATGCTTTCCAGCCGTGATACGGTCAGGAAGGCGCCGGCGAGCATGTCGATACGCCCGGTTCGCACATCCTCCTGCGCCCTCGACCACGGCCCCGCGTAGACCACCTCGATGCCGACACCGAGCTCCTCGGAAACCGCCTTGAGCAGGTCGACGGTGGCACCGATCAGTTGCCCCGGGTTCTGCGGGTCACGCCACAGGTAAGGCGGGTACTCGGGGTTGCCGGTCGCGACCAGTCGCTCGCATTTGCCGGCAGCCTGCGCACCACCGGCCAGCAGCGAGCCGGCAAGCAACAGCACAGCTGACCTGATCAAACCTCGCTCACCCATTGGCACTCTCTCGATTCAGATATCGGCCGGACAGCCACCGGCACAAGATTCGTGACATGCTAGCTCATACTCCTTCGATATTCAGCGATAAACGCCGCATGAAGAAAATGATTCTCGCCGTATTCGTCGTCATCGCCCTCGCCGCAGGCGCGGTGCTCTACCTGTCGCCCGCGGCGCAATTGACGGCCTATCAATCCATCGAGCAGTGGCGCGCCGGGCTGCACGAGCGCAGCGTCAGCGTCAACGACCTGAACGTCAGTTATTACGAAGGTGGCCCGCAAGGTGCCGAGACCGTGCTGCTGGTTCACGGTTTCGGTGCCGACAAGAGCACCTGGCTGTGGTTCGCCCGGGATCTAACCGAGCGCTATCACGTGATTGCCGTGGACCTGCCCGGCTTCGGCGACAGTGGCCGGCCGCACGGCAGCTACGATGTCGGCACCCAGGCCGAGCGCCTGGCAGCCTTTGTCGATGCACTGTCGATAAGACGCCTGCATCTGGTTGGCCACTCCATGGGCGGGCATATCGCAGCGCTCTATGCGGCCCGCTACCCGGAGCAGGTCACCAGCCTGGCCCTGATGGCCAATGCCGGCATCGATGCGCCACGGCGTAGCGACTTCTTTCGAGGTCTGGAGGAGCGCGGCGACAACCCCCTTGTGGTGGAAAGCACGCTGCAGTTCGATCAGCTCCTCGACTGGCTGTTCGTCGCCCCGCCCCAGTTGCCGGAGCGCATCCATCAGTACCTGGCGCAACGTGCCGTCGACGACAGCGCCCATCAGCGCGTGGTTTTCGACCACCTGCGCCAACGCTACCTGCCCCTCGAGCCCGAACTGCCACGAATCAGCGCCCCCACGCTGCTGCTCTGGGGCGATCAGGATCGCATTCTGGACGTATCCAGCATCGAGGTGATGAAGCCGCTGCTGGCAGACCCGAGCGTAGTGATCATGAAGGGCTGCGGTCACGCGCCGATGCTCGAGCGCCCCGAAGAAACCGCGGCCCAGTACCTGCAATTCGTCGGTACCCATGGGGCACAGGCCACGGCCACGAAACAGTAGCCGGACGCGTAACCAGCCTGTTCCGGCGAGACAGCGAATGGATCGTCTCCTGCCGTCAGAAGAAAGGCCGCGAGATCAGCTCGAGCCCCAGAATCAGCAGAAACCACAGGAAGCACAGACGGAAATGCCTTGGACTCAGGCGCGCACGAATCGACTGCCCCAGCCACATCCCCAGCAGCGCCGGGATGACCGCCAGCGAAGACACACCCAACTGGTCGACGCGAAAGGCTCCCTGCAACAGCAAACCGCCCGCCAGCGCCAGGGTCGACACCGTGAAGGACAGGCCTAGCGCCTGCACCAGTTCGTCCTTGCTCAGGCGCAGCGCCTGCAGATAGGGAACCGCGGGCATCACGAAAACCCCGGTGCCCCCGGTGATCAGCCCAGTGACGATCCCCACCAGCGGCGACAGCGTTCGCTCCCATCGCGCGGGTACCGAGACGGCCGGAGACACCAGGGCATAGCTGGCGTAGGCCAGCAGCGCGCACCCCAGCCCGAAGGCAGACCAGGATGGATCGACCCGCACCAGCAGTGCCGTACTGCTCAGGGTGCCCAGCAGGATACCCAGCGCCATCGGCCACAGGCGGCGCAACAGACTCACCGTCGCCGGGCCCGCCAGGCTCTGCCAGAGGTTGCTGACCAGCGAGGGGATGACCAGCAGGGCCGCAGCCGCCGCTGGCGACATGAAGGTCACCATCAGGCCCATGGCAACCGTGGGCAGGCCCATGCCCGTCACGCCCTTGACCACTCCGGCCACGAGGAAGATCAACATCAGCGGTAGCAACAGGAACAAGGATTCGTTCATGCGCCCATTTGGCCTGTCAGAGCGCTTTCGCACAATCAGGATCTTTCATCGTATCCTCTGGTTTTTCCGAAGGCTGAGGAGCGCTGACATGCGACCGGATCTGGCCGACCTGCGCCTCTTCTTGTGCGTGCTGGAGGCGGGCAGCATCACCCGCGGTGCAACCCTGGCGAACCTTGCCCTGGCCTCGGCCAGCGAGCGGCTGCGCAACCTCGAGCGCGATGCTGGTGTGGCGCTGCTACTGCGCCTGCCGCGGGGCGTAGCGCCGACCGAAGCAGGTGAAGCCCTGGCGCACCATGGCCGCCTGATCCTCGACCAGCAGTCGCTGCTTCAGGACGAGTTGCGTGACTTCGCCAACGGCGCGCGGGGCACACTGCATCTGTATGCCAATACCGCGGCGCTGACCGACTTCCTCCCTCCCCGACTCGCTCCCTGGTTGGCCCAGCGCCCAGGGCTGCACCTCGAACTCAAGGAGCGCACCAGCGCCGAGATCGTCGGGCTCATCGGCAGCGGCCTGGCCGAAGCCGGTATCGTGTCCGACGCCGTCGAGGCCCAGGGCCTGCACATGCAGCCTGTGGCGAAGGATCATCTGGTTCTGATCATGCCTACCGAGCACCGCCTGGCAGACCAGACCACGCTGCAACTGGCCGATGTGCTCGACGAGCCCTTCGTCGGCCTGGCAGCAGGTAATGCCTTGCAGGACCACATCCTCGATCACGCCCGCTCGGCTGGCGGTGAGCTGACCCTGCGCATTCGCCTGAAAACCTTCGAGGGCCTGTGCCAGATGGTCGCCCATGGTGTCGGCCTGGGCATCGTCCCACTGACCACCGCCAGCCGCTACCGGCGCCGCCACGGATTGCGGACGGTATCCCTGAGCGATGACTGGGCACGCCGTCAGTTGTGCCTCTGCTTCGGTTCCTGGCAGGCGCTGTCCCCGCCCATGCGCAGCCTGCTCCTGCACCTTGGCGTCACCGCCGAAGCCGCCCTTGCCCGAGGGCTGGCAGGCAATAAAAAACCCGCTCGAATGAGCGGGTTCTCTGGGTGCTGAAACAGCTGGATCAGACCAGCTTTTCCAGCTCCGGGACGGCTTCGAACAGATCGGCGACCAGGCCATAGTCGGCAACCTGGAAGATCGGTGCTTCTTCGTCCTTGTTGATCGCGACGATCACCTTGGAGTCCTTCATGCCAGCCAGGTGCTGGATGGCACCGCTGATGCCGACCGCGATGTACAGCTGCGGAGCGACGATCTTGCCGGTCTGGCCGACCTGCATGTCGTTCGGCACGAAACCGGCGTCGACCGCGGCACGGGAAGCACCGACCGCTGCACCGAGCTTGTCGGCCAGGGTGTACAGGTGTTTGAAGTTGTCGCCGTTCTGCATGCCGCGGCCACCGGAGACCACGATCTTGGCAGCGGTCAGTTCCGGACGATCGGACTTGGCCAGCTCCTCACCGACGAACGCCGACTTGCCGGCATCGCCGCCTGCCGAAACGTTCTCGATGGCAGCGGAACCGCCTTCGGCCGCCACGGCGTCGAAACCGGTGGCACGCACGGTGATCACTTTCACGGCTGCGGAGGATTGCACGGTAGCGATGGCGTTACCGGCGTAGATCGGACGCTTGAAGGTGTCCGGGCTCTCCACGGAGACGATCTCGGAGATCTGGTCGACGTCCAGCTGTGCAGCGACGCGCGGCAGGATGTTCTTGCCGTTGCTGGTGGCGGCAGCCAGGACGTGGCTGTAGGCCTTGCCGAGCTCGGCAACCAGCGGCGCGACGTTTTCCGGCAACTGATGAGCGAATGCGGCATTGTCGGCAACCAGCACCTTGGCGACGCCAGCGATCTTGGCAGCCGCTTCAGCGGCAGCGCCAACACCCTGGCCGGCGACCAGTACGTGGATGTCGCCACCGATGGCCTGTGCGGCAGCGACGGTGTTGAGGGTCGCTGGTGCCAGCGCGGAATTGGTGTGTTCAGCGATAACCAGGATAGTCATTTAGATCACCTTCGCTTCGGTTTTCAGTTTCTCGACCAGTTCGGCAACCGACTTGACCTTGATACCCGCACCGCGTGCAGCTGGCGCTTCGACCTTGATGGTCTTGACGGTGGAGGCAGTGGAAACGCCCAGCGCGTCAGGGGTCAGGGTTTCCAGCGGCTTTTTCTTGGCCTTCATGATGTTCGGCAGCGAGGCGTAACGCGGCTCGTTCAGGCGCAGGTCGGTGGTGACGATGGCCGGCAGGTTCAGCGCAACGGTTTGCAGACCGCCGTCGATCTCACGGGTGACGTTGACCTTGTCGCCGCTGACTTCCACCTTGGAGGCGAAGGTACCCTGGGCGTAGCCGGTCAGCGCAGCCAGCATCTGGCCGGTCTGGTTGTTGTCGCTGTCGATGGCCTGCTTGCCGAGGATGACAAGCTGCGGCTGCTCCTTGTCGACCACTGCCTTGAGCAGCTTGGCGACCGCCAGGGAGTTCAGCTCTTCGGCCGACTCGACCAGCACGGCGCGATCGGCGCCCAGTGCCAGTGCGGTACGCAGTTGTTCCTGCGCCTGGGCAGGGCCGATGGAGACGACCACGATTTCACTGGCGACGCCCTTCTCTTTCAGGCGCACGGCCTCTTCAACGGCGATTTCGCAGAAAGGGTTCATCGACATCTTGACGTTGGCAAGATCGACGCCACTGTTGTCCGGTTTGACGCGAACCTTGACGTTGTAATCGACCACTCGTTTGACAGCTACAAGAACCTTCATGGATTCCTCGTTACTCTCCGGTGAATAGGAATGTCGCCAGAAGCGAGCATGCGGGTGATGCAGACAAGCAGACACCATAGCTCAGGCGGCGAGCGCAAAACCGCCCGTATCTTGACCGTCACACCTGGCTCGGTCAATACGCCCTGGCTGCGAGCCATTCGTGTTGTAGCTCGATTCTAGCAGGCCTACAGAAAATTCAAACAAACGTTTGTATTGGCCCTAATCGAGGCTGGCTATATACTGCGCGAGCGTGCCTTGGGAAGGTTGCTGGCTCGCCATGAAAAATTAGAGAGCCTTGATGAGGAGATAGCCCGTGGAACGCGAATTTATGGAGTTCGACGTCGTCATCGTCGGCGCTGGCCCTGCCGGCCTGTCCGCCGCTTGCCGTCTGAAGCAGAAGGCCGCCGAGGCTGGCCAGGAAATCAGCGTCTGCGTGGTCGAGAAAGGCTCCGAAGTGGGTGCCCACATCCTTTCCGGCGCGGTCTTCGAGCCACGCGCCCTGGACGAACTGTTCCCCGACTGGAAGGAACTGGGCGCGCCGCTGAATACGCCGGTCAAAGGCGACGACATCTACGTGCTGAAAGATGCCGACAGCTCCGTCAAGGTTCCGGGCTTCTTCGTGCCCAAGACCATGCACAACGAAGGCAACTATATCATCTCCCTCGGCAATCTGTGCCGCTGGCTGGCCCAGCAGGCGGAGAATCTCGGCGTGGAAATCTACCCGGGTTTCGCCGCTCAGGAAGCGCTGATCGATGAAAGCGGTGTGGTTCGCGGCATCGTCACCGGCGACCTGGGCGTCGACCGCGAAGGCAACCCCAAGGAAGGCTATTACACCCCCGGCATGGAACTGCGCGCCAAGTACACGCTGTTCGCCGAAGGCTGCCGTGGCCACCTTGGCAAGCAACTGATCAAGAAATACAACCTCGACAGCGAAGCCGACGCCCAGCACTACGGCATCGGCATCAAGGAAATCTGGGACATCGACCCGAGCAAGCACCAGCAAGGCCTGGTGGTGCACACCGCCGGTTGGCCGATGGACATCATGGGCACCGAGAACACCGGCGGCTCCTTCCTCTATCACCTGGAAAACAACCAGGTGGTGGTCGGCCTGATCATCGACCTGTGCTACGCGAACCCGCACCTGTCGCCGTTCGACGAGTTCCAGCGCCTCAAGCACCACCCGGTATTCAAGCAATACCTGGAAGGCGGCAAGCGTGTCGCCTACGGCGCCCGCGCCATTGCCAAGGGCGGCCTGAACTCGCTGCCGAAGATGGTATTCCCAGGTGGCGCCCTGATCGGCTGCGATCTCGGCACCCTCAACTTCGCCAAGATCAAGGGCAGCCACACCGCCATGAAATCCGGCATGCTGGCTGCCGAGGCCATCGCCGAGGCCCTGGCCGCTGGCCGTCAGGGTGGCGACGAGCTGGGCAACTACGTCGACGCCTTCAAGGCCAGTTGGCTGTACGACGAACTGTTCCGCAGCCGCAACTTCGGCGCGGCGATCCACAAGTACGGCGCCGTGGTCGGTGGCGGCATCAACTGGGTCGACCAGAACCTGTTCGGCGGCAAGCTGCCCTTCACCCTGCACGACGACAAGCCGGACTACGCCTGCCTCAAGCCTGCGGCCCAGAGCAAGAAGATCGACTACCCGAAACCGGACGGCAAGCTCAGCTTCGACAAACTGAGCTCGGTGTTTCTGTCCAACACCAACCACGAAGAGGAGCAGCCCTGCCACCTCAAGCTGGCCGACCCGAGCATTCCGATCGACAAGAACCTGCCGCTGTACGACGAACCGGCGCAGCGCTACTGCCCGGCCGGCGTGTACGAAGTGGTCGCCAACGACGATGGCAGCAAGCGCTTCCAGATCAACGCGCAGAACTGCGTGCACTGCAAGACCTGCGACATCAAGGACCCGGCCCAGAACATCACCTGGGTGGCGCCGGAAGGGACGGGTGGGCCTAACTACCCCAACATGTAAGGATCTGCGCACAATCTGCTGCGCGTCGGCCCTGCAGCGTTTAAAACAGGCTCGGAATGCTCATTTACAACTCGTAAACTCCGCTTCCTCGCCTGTTTTTGCCTTGCAGGGCTCTAGCTCGCTAGATCGTGCACAAATCTTGGCTATTGAAAGGCTCCCACGGGAGCCTTTTTCATGGGCCCTAGTCCAGCGGCCCGATGGGAAAGAACACGCCACCACTCCACACGCCCAGCCATGGCTGGCCGTCGATTTCACGGGCTTGCGCCAACTCGACCAACTGGTAGAAAACGTTGCGATGGATCAGCGCGTCCAGGTTGGCGCGCACGTGCACGTAGGGCGATGGTTCCTGAGTCTGCGCGTCCAGCTCGACCCGCAACGGATGCTCATCACCCGCCTCGACCTCGTCGCCGACATTGCTGACGAAGCGCAGCACCTGCCCTTCACCCTGCCCCGTCACCTGCACGGAGATTGCCACGAAAGGCGCGTCATCGACCTTGATGCCGACCTTCTCTACCGGCGTGACCAGAAAGTAGTCGTCGCCATCACGGCGAATGATCGTCGAGAACAGCCGCACCATGGCTGGCCGACCGATGGGCGTACCCATGTAGAACCATGAGCCGTCGCGGGCGATACGCATATCGATATCGCCGCAGAAATCGGGATTCCACAGATGCACCGGCGGCATGCCCTTGCTGCCTGCTGGCGGAATCTGCGCCAGCAGATCGCCGGCCTTGTCGCGTTCACTCATTACCCTTCCTCACGCTCCGAGGAGCACCAGGCGGCAGTGCCCTCAACGACTGAATCCGAGCAGTGTACGCGCATAATCCTCGAGCGGCGCCCGGATCAGGTCTTCGGGCCTGGCGTCGTAGAACGTCAGGAATCCGCCACGACTGTGAATTCGCGCGGTGTCCACCAGATAGCGGGTGTTGGTTTCGATCAGCATCAACTGCAGCACGCTGCGGTCGGTACCGAGACGATCGAAGGCCTCCTGATCTTCCCACTCCTCCATGGTGCCGATGCGGTCATCGGCATAGGCGAAACGGGTGTAGAGCAGATAGTGGGCACCGGCGGCGCGGGCTTCGCCCAGCGCCTCATCCAGGCCGACAGGCGCCTTGGCGCGACGTACCATGGGAAAGTATTCGACGAAACCGCGGAACGCTTCCTCGGCCACCACGTTGGGCCGCGGATAGGCGTGCTTGCCACTTGGCGCGAAGTGGCCCTGAGCGATGTAGATGAACGAGTCACCCTGCAGCCGCCAGGACGCCGAGCGCCGCACCTTGCTGTGATCCAGCACGCCCGCGTCACGCAGGTGGTAGGTGGCGCCATCGGCCATGTCGCTGACATTCATGCAGCCAGTAAGGCTCAGCAATAGGGCCAGGGCGAAAAGATTACGCATGTGAACTCTCCCGAGACCGGCGACGGAAAACCGGCGAATGACTGCTCCAAGCAGGTTTCGCGCCAGTCGGCTCACTCGTCGCCCGAATCGGCCGGAGGGGTCAGGCGGGAGGCGTCTCGCTGTCTCGCTTGCGCTTGTTGCCCATGCGCACGCCGATATCCATCAGGAACTGGAAGAAGCCTTCCTGATCTTCCAGCACATTGCTCCAGAACGGCGAGTGATAGAGCGCCACGGCCCCATGCACCAGTGCCCAGGCAGCGCAATAGTGGAAGTACGGGGGTACGTCTTCGAGCTTGCCCTCGGCGATACGCCCCTTGATCAACTGGGTGAGGCGCTCGAAGTTGGAGGCGCGGATGCTGTGCAGCTGCTCCACCAGCTCAGGTACCTGATTGCCCTTGACCACCTTCTCTTCCAGGCGATCGAACAGCCGGTAGCGTTGCGGGTCGCGCATGCGGAATTCGAAATAGGCCCGCGACAGCGCTTCCTTGTCACGGTCGATATCGGACGAATGCAGCAACTCGTTCAGATCACGCTCGTAGTCGAGCATCAGCCGCAGGTAGATCTCCGCCTTCGACTTGAAATGCTTGTAGATGGTGCCTTTGCCGATACCCACAGCGTCGGCAATCATCTCCACGGTCACGCTGTCCTCGCCCTGCTCGAGGAAGAGTTTCAGAGCGATGTCGAGAATCTCCTGCTCGCGGCGGCGAAACTCACGGATCTTGCGGGGTTCTTTCTGCATAAGGAAATGACAAGGTCGTAATTCAAGTCCGGTATTATGCCTAACTAACGCCAAATTGCACGGATCACGCGCTCATGAATGCCATCATCGACGAGTTTCCCCAACCGGACGATCTCTACTACCTGAACCACGCTGCGGTCGCCCCCTGGCCGGCACGCACCGCACGGGCCGTAGAACGCTTCGCCCGGGAGAACATCACCACCGGCGCCCGTGATTATCCGCAATGGCTGGAAACAGAACGGCGCCTGCGCGAGCGCCTGGCGCGCCTGCTAAACGCCCCCTCGCGAGCCGACATCGCGCTGCTCAAGAACACCTCGGAAGCCCTGTCGTTCGTGGCCTTCGGCCTGGACTGGCGCGACGGTGACCAGGTCATCATCAGCACCGAGGAGTTCCCATCCAACCGCATCGTCTGGGAAGCGCTGCGCCCGCAGGGCGTTGAAGTCGTCCAGGTCGACCTGCAGGACGGCGATGCCGAAAGCGCCCTGCTCGCCGCCTGTACGCCGCGCACCCGCCTGATGGCCATCAGTGCGGTGCAATACGCCAGCGGGTTGCGCCTGGACCTCGATCGCCTGGGAGCCGGCTGCAGGCAGCGCGGCGTTCTGCTCTGCGTCGATGCCATCCAGCAGCTGGGTGCCATGAGCATGGATGTGCAAAGCAGTGGCTGCGCCTTTGCCATGGCCGACGGCCACAAGTGGTTGCTCGGCCCTGAAGGCCTGGGCGTGTTCTATTGCCGTCAGGACCTGCGCGAGCAGTTGACCCTGCACGAATACGGCTGGCACATGCTCGAGCACGCTGGCGACTACGACCGTGACGACTGGCAGCCGGCCCGCAGCGCCAGACGCTTCGAATGCGGCAGCCCCAACATGCTCGGCGCCATGGCGCTGGAAGCGAGCCTTTCGCTGCTCGAGGAGGTCGGCATGGCACACGTCGAGCAGGCGGTGCACGAGCGCGTGCAGTGGCTGCTCGACGGCCTGCGGGACATCCCGGGGGTGCAGATGCGCAGCATCGTCGAGCGCGAAAAGCGCGCCGGCATCCTGACCTTCGCCATGGATGGCTGGGACAATCGCGCGCTGCACGAACGTCTCAAGCGCGAACAGATCATCTGCGCTCAGCGCGGTGGGGGTATCCGCTTGTCGCCGCACTTCTACACCGAGCCGCGGATCATCGAGCACACCCTGAAGCTGCTGCGTCAGCTTGCCAGCGAATAAGCACTCAGCAGCGGGAAAAGTATTCCAAATCCGTTTAAAGGCGGGGATGGACGTCTGCCGCACATGGCCAATACTTCAGATACCGGTGCGACATACCCCCCCAAGTGTCGCAGCGGCCGGAGTGCCGAGGACCGCGCACTTCGCTTGACTCCTAAAGGTCTTGACCCGGCTTCTGCGCGAAACCGGGTTTTTTTTGCGCGCGATCCCGGTGGCGACGACTCAGGCCACCCGGGCCAGCGGGAACAGGCGCTTGAAGTTCTCCCCCGTCTGCCGCGCCAGCTCTTCGTAACTGACACCACGCAACACCGCCAGGTACTCGGCGACATCACGCACGTACTCCGGCAGGTTTGGCTTGCCACGATGGGGAATGGGCGCCAGATAAGGGGAATCGGTCTCCACAAGCAGGCGATCGGCGGGCACCTGACGGGCGACTTCGCGCAATGCATCGGCATTGCGGAAGGTGACGATACCGGACAGCGAAATGTAGAAGCCGATATCCAGGGCCGCCCTGGCCATCTCCCAGTCCTCGGTAAAACAGTGCAGCACGCCGCCCTGGGGCAGCGCCGCCTCGCGCAGCAGCGTCAGGGTGTCGGCACGGGCCTCGCGGGTATGCACGATCACCGGTTTGCCGGTGATCTGAGCGGCTTGCAGGTGCAGGCGGAAAGCCTCCTGTTGCAGCTCAGCCGCTTCCGGTTCGTAGTGATAGTCCAGGCCGGTTTCACCGATGGCGACCACCCCTGGGTGGTCCAGCTCGGTGAGCAGCCAGTCCAGCGCCGGTGCGCTGCCTGGCTCGAGATCGAGCGGATGGATGCCGACGGAGCAGTCGACGTCGGCGTAGCGCTGCGCCAATTCGCGCACGGTGGCAGCGTTATCGGCACTCACGCCAATGCACAGGAAGTGGCCGACACCACGAGCGCGGGCGGCTGCCAGTGCTTCGTCCAGCGAACCGCCGCGGGCGGCCAGGTCGAGACGATCGAGGTGGCAGTGGGAATCTATGAGCATAAATCAGAGCCTCGAGCGGCAAGCGTGGCGACGCACGGGATCAGGCAGACGGCGAGGCCTGCCGATCATCCGTGACCACCTGCTTGCCGTCGTTACATCGTATGGGTGGGGCGATCGGACTTGAGGGCGCCTGCCAGGTAGGTCTCGATCTTGTTGCGAGCGGTGTTGTCGCCCTCGTTGAACTGTACGCCCACGCCTGCAGCGCGGTTGCCCTGGGCGCCCTTCGGAGTGATCCACACCACCTTGCCGGCGACCGGGATCTTTTCCGGCTCGTCCATCAGGTTGAGCAGCATGAACACTTCATCGCCGAGCTTGTAGCTCTTGTTCGTGGGAATGAACAGGCCGCCATTCTTGATGAAGGGCATGTAGGCGGCATAGAGCACGGATTTGTCCTTGATGGTCAGGGACAGGATGCCGTTACGGGGCCCCAGATTGGGTGGCAAGCTCATGCGTGATTCCTGATGTCGAAACGTGGTCTCGATTCTAGCCCGGTCCAGGCAGGCTTGCCCACTGCACCAGCAAGGCTTCGAGAAGCAGAACACGGTTGAGGTTGGCCTTGCCCAGCACTTTCTGCCGCTGCTGCAGCAACCACTCCTGAATATTCAACACTTTGCCCTGGGGCGCTTTCTGCGCCAGGTACTGCACGACCTTGCTCATGTCCGTCGGGCCTAGCCCCTGTTCGTCCTGGGTGAGCTGGTAGCGCAGGATCAGATGAGCCCAGTCACAGAACCAGTCGAACAGCAGCGGCAGGGGCACGGCGTTCCAGCTCTCGGCCAGCTGGCTGGCGGAAATCTGCTGCTTGTGCAGCTTCTTCACGCCCTCGGCGACCAGCGCACGCTGCTCACGCACGCCTTGTGCCTGCAGCCTGACCGCTGCCAGCGGGGAACCTGCAGCCAGGTACAGCAGCTCGCGAATTTCATGCTCGGAAGTGCCCGGCAGCGCCTCGCTCAACCACTGCAAGCTCACCGCTTCGCTGGGCAGCGGGCAGGCCTGCTGTACGCAACGGCTCTTGATGGTCGGCAGCAGACGGCTCGGCTGGTGACTGATCAACAGCAGCACGGTGTCGCCCGAAGGCTCCTCCAGGCTCTTGAGCAGAGCGTTGGCGGCGTTCAGGTTCATCGCCTCGGCAGGCTCGATGAGAATCACCTTGCGCCCCCCGAGCTGCGCCGTCTGCACCACGAAATTGACCAACGCACGCACCTGATCGACCTTGATCGGTTTGTCGGCCTCTTCCGGCTCGAGCACGTAGTTGTCCGGGTGGCTGCCGGCAGCCAGCAGATGGCACGACTTGCACTGCCCGCAGGCCTGCTGCGCCACCGGCGACTTGCACAGCAACAGCGCCATCAGGCGCTCGGCCAGCGCCCGCTTGCCGATGCCAGCGGGGCCATGCAGCAGGTAGGCGTGGGCATGTTGCGCGCGCCCGGCGAGTTGCTGCCAGAGCTCCGCCTGCCAGGGATAGACATCAGCCACGCTGCAGCTCCAGCAATTGCGGCAGCAGCGCATCGAGGTCACGTTGCACGGCCTCGAGCGATTGGGCGGCATCGAGAATGCGATAGCGCGCCGGCTCGGCCCTGGCCCGCTGCAGGTAGGTACTGCGCACAGCTTCGAAGAAATCGCGACCTTCCTGCTCGAAGCGGTCCAGACGACCACGGGCTGCCGCCCGTGCCAGGCCGACCTCGACCGGCAGATCGAACACCAGAGTCAGATCTGGGCGCAGCGCACCCTGAACGAAATTCTCCAGTTGGGCGATGCGCTGCACATCCAGGCCACGGCCCCCGCCCTGATAGGCGTAGGTCGCATCGGTGAAGCGGTCACACAGCACCACCGCACCACGCTGCAGAGCCGGCACGATCACCTGGGCCAGATGCTGAGCGCGTGCCGCGAACACCAGCAGCAGCTCGGTATCGCTGGCCATGCGTTCGTCACTGGGCGCCAGCAGCAGCTCGCGTACTCGCTCGGCCAGCGGGGTGCCGCCGGGTTCGCGGGTCAGCAGCACATCGACGCCCTGCTCGCGCAACAGCGCCGCCAGGTACTCCCGATTGGTGCTCTTGCCGGCGCCCTCGGGGCCTTCCAGGGTGATAAACAAGCCGCTCACTGGTTGTCCTTATCGCTGTTCTGGGGAGTTGGCGCAGGGCTGGAACGGTAGTCCGCACGGCGCTTCAACTGATATTCACGGACGGCACGGTTATGCGCGTCGAGGGTTTCCGAAAAGACGTGGCTGCCGTCGCCACGGGCGACGAAGTACAGGGTCTTGCCCGGCACGGGGTGCAGCGCCGCATTGATCGCCTCACGGCCGACCAGGGCAATGGGCGTCGGCGGCATGCCGTCGATGGTATAGGTGTTGTAGGGCGTTGGCTCACGCAGATGGGCACGCGTGATGCGCCCCTGGTAGCGCTCACCGAGGCCGAAGATAACCGTCGGGTCGGTCTGCAGGCGCATACCGGTGGCCAGGCGCCTTACGAACACCCCGGCGATTTCACCACGCTCCTCGGGCACGCCGGTTTCCTTCTCGATCATCGAGGCCATGATCAGCGCCTCGTAGGGATCCTTGTAAGGCAGAGAATCGGCGCGGTTCGCCCACTCTTCGTCGAGTACCACCTGCAGACGCTTGTGAGCCTGCTTGAGCAGATCCACATCGCTCATACCGCGTACATAGCGGTAGGTATCGGGGAAGAAGCGCCCCTCGGGGTTGAGGCCCGGCAGGCCAAGCTTGGCCATCAGCTCGGCATCGCTCAGCTCACTGAGGGTCAGTTCCAGCTTGTCCTGACGCGCCAGCGCTGCACGCACCTGACGAAAGCTCCAGCCCTCCACCAGGGTCAGGCTGTACTGCACCACTTCACCGCGGCGCCACAGGTCGAGCAGATCACGCGCGCGCAGGTCGGGGGTCAGGCGGTATTCACCGCTGTGCAGCGGCTGGCCCTGCAGGTTGAAGCGCCAGTACAGGCGCAACCACAGTGCACCGTCGATCACACCGTCCGCTTCCAGGCGATTGAGCACGCCACCAGGCGTGGCACCGACAGGCACTTCGATCAGGCGCTCCTCACCGAGCGCCAGAGGCTGCTCTAGGGCGCGGTGCTGTTGCCAGGCCACGAAGCCCAGGGTGAGACCGGCCAGCGCCACGGCAATTTCCAGCAGCAACAGTAATTTGCGAATCACGAATCAGCAGTCCAGTAGATGACGAGCAATGCCCTGCAGTTTACGGGTGAGCGGCCCGACCGGCCAGTGACGGCCTTGCAACTCGCGGACCGGCCACACGCCGTACAGGCTGTTGCAGAGAAAGACTTCATCCGCGGCCAGCAGTTCGTCCATCTGCACATCGCCCACCTGGCAGCTGACACCCAGGGCCTGCGCCTGCTCCAGCAGCTCGGCACGCATCACCCCGGCCACGCCGCAGCGGCTCAACTCGGGAGTCGAGAGCACGCCATCACGCACCAGGAACAGATTGCTGAACACCGCCTCGACCACCCGCCCCGACACATCGCGCATCAATCCTTCAGCGTGCTCGGCGTCCTGCCACTCGGCGCGGGCCAGTACCTGCTCCAGGCGATTGAGGTGCTTGAGGCCGGCCAGCAGCGGCTGCTCGGCGAGGCGGGTTTCACAGGGAAACAGGCGAATACCGTTGTCGCCGTGCTGCGGCGGGTAAGCCGGCATGGCGCCAGCCTGAAGGATGTGTCGTGGTGATCCGGCAGATGGAGCGTACCCCCGCTGGCCATCACCGCGGGTGACGATCAGCTTGGCAACGCCCTGCCCCAGCTCGGCACAGAAGGCCGACAGCTCGCTGCGCAGGCGCGCGGCATCCAGATCGATGCGCAGCCGTGCACAGCCTGCCGTAACCCGTGCCAGGTGGCGCTCCAGCAGTACCGGGCGACCGCCCTGCACGGCCATGGTCTCGAACAGGCCGTCACCGTAGGCCAGGCCGCGGTCCACGAGGGGCAGCGACGTGGCCAGCCGGCCATCGACCCAGGTGAGCATCAATCAGCGTACCGGCGGAATACCAGCGAGCCATTGGTACCACCGAACCCGAAGGAGTTGGACAGCGCCACCTCGATCGGCATCTTGCGTGCTTCGTGCGGCACGAAGTCCAGGTCACAGCCCTCGTCCGGCTCATCCAGATTGATGGTTGGCGGTGCTACCTGATCACGCAGCGCCAGCACACTGAAGATCGCCTCCACCGCCCCCGCTGCACCCAGCAGGTGACCGGTCATCGATTTGGTCGAGCTGACGGCCAGGGCGTGAGCATGATCGCCGAACACCGACTTGATCGCCGCCACTTCGGCCTTGTCGCCAGCCGAGGTCGAGGTGCCGTGGGCGTTGATGTATTGCACGTCCGACGGCTGAATACCCGCATCGCGCAGAGCGTTGGCCATGCAGCGCGCCGCACCGGCACCGTCTTCGGGTGGCGAGGTCATGTGGAAGGCGTCGCCGCTCATGCCGAAACCGATCAGCTCGGCGTAGATGGTCGCGCCACGGGCCTTGGCGTGTTCGAGCTCCTCGAGCACCAGTGCTCCGGCGCCGTCGGACAGCACGAAGCCATCACGTCCCTTGTCCCACGGGCGGCTCGCCTTGGTCGGCTCGTCGTTGCGGGTGGACAGTGCGCGAGCCGCTCCGAAGCCGCCCATGCCCAGACCACAGGCAGCCATTTCGGCACCGCCGGCGATCATCACGTCGGCCTCGCCATAAGCGATGTTGCGCGCCGCCATGCCGATGCAGTGGGTACCCGTGGTACAGGCGGTGGCGATGGCGTAGTTGGGGCCCTGCAGACCCAGGTGGATCGACAGGAAACCGGAAATCATGTTGATGATCGAGCCAGGCACGAAGAACGGCGAAATACGCCGCGGCCCTTGCTCCTGCAACGACTTGCAGTTGTTCTCGATGTTGGTCAGGCCGCCGATGCCGGAGCCCATGGCCACACCGATACGATCACGATTGGCGTCGGTGATTTCCAGGCCGGCATCGCGCGCCGCCTGAAAGCTGGCCGCCAGACCGTACTGAATGAATAGGTCGAGCTTGCGCGCCTCTTTGGCGGACAGATACGGCTCGACATCGAAATTCTTTACCGAACCACCAAAGCGGGTGGAAAAGGCGGAAAGATCCGTGTGTTCGATCAGGCCGATGCCACTGCGGCCGGCCAGAATGCCCTGCCAGCTGCTCGGCACATCGTTACCCAGCGGCGACAACATGCCCATACCGGTAACCACGACGCGTCTACGCGACACAGCAATCTCCTCTTATCAGGTTTTTCGACGCCTCGATGCACCTGGCAAGCCTTTGCCCAGGCATTGATCATCTGGCGATTGGCTCGGCGTGCAGTTTCACTCGAGCGAAAAAACGCCGCTGGCGTTTCTCTTGAATCTACAGCGAGCCGTCAAAGAAAAGCCGCACGCCTTTACAGACGTGCGGCTTTTCCAATTCGGGAAGCGACGAACTGCTTACTGAGCGTGAGCAGTAACGTAGTCGATTGCTTCCTGAACAGTGGTGATCTTCTCGGCTTGTTCGTCCGGGATCTCGGTCTCGAATTCTTCTTCGAGAGCCATCACCAGCTCAACGGTGTCAAGAGAGTCGGCACCCAGGTCTTCAACGAAGGAAGCGCTGTTGGTTACTTCTTCTTCCTTCACGCCCAGTTGCTCGGCAACGATTTTCTTGACGCGTTCTTCGATGGTGCTCACGTGTTGTCACTCCTATTGGACAAATCCAGCCAGCTGGTTGTGCCGGCAAGTGTATAGAAAGGGTTTTCGGCTTTTCAAGCTGAAAGCCGATGGCGGCCACGGAAATACCTCGACGACCCTTCATGCAAACCAGCAATTTTGCTACCAAGTTTGTATCGGATCGAAGACGTTCGCCGATGGCATCGCCCGTATTCAGCTCATGTACATCCCGCCGTTCACAGGGATAGTAGCCCCTGTGACGTAAGCTGCACCATCGGAAGCGAGGAAAGAAACCACGTTAGCGATCTCTTGCGCCTGCCCCAAACGGCCCAGCGGAATCTGTGTCAGCAGCGCTTCGCGCTGCGCTTCCGGCAATTCACGGGTCATATCGGTGTCGATGAAACCCGGTGCCACCGCATTGACGGTAATCGAACGCGAACCAACCTCACGGGCCAGCGCACGACCGAAACCTTCGAGGCCAGCCTTGGCCGCTGCGTAATTCACCTGGCCGGCGTTGCCCATGGCACCCACCACCGAACCGATGTTGATGATACGCCCGAAACGCGCCTTGGTCATGCCGCGCAGCACAGCCTTCGACAAACGATAGAGGCTGTTGAGGTTGGTATCGATGACGTCATACCACTCGTCGTCTTTCATGCGCAGCATCAGGTTGTCGCGGGTGATGCCGGCATTGTTGACCAGCACCAGAACCTGACCGAAATCCTTCTGGATCTTTTCCAGGGTGGCCGCGACGGATTCGTCGTTGCTCACGTTGAGCATCAGGCCAGTGCCTTCGATGCCGTTTTCCTTGAGGGTAGCGGCGATGCGCTCGGCACCGGCTTCGGACGTAGCGGTACCGATGACCACGGCACCCTGACGACCCAGCTCCAGGGCGATCGCCTGGCCAATGCCGCGGCTTGCGCCAGTGACCAGTGCAACCTTACCTTGCAGACTCATAGCATTCTCCTAGTTCAGGCCAGTGCGGCGCGCGCAGCGGCAAAGGCCTCGGGGGTGTCGAGGTTGTGCGTGTTGACGCCCTTGACACAGCGCTTGTTCAGACCCGAGAGCACTTTGCCCGGGCCGCATTCGACCAGATCGGTGACACCGTGCTCGCCAAGGCGAACCATCGACTCGACCCAGCGTACCGGGCTGTACAGCTGAGCCAGCAGGTCGCGCTTGAGGGTGTCCAGATCGGCCACCACATCGGCACTGACGTTCTGCACCAGCGGGATCTGCGGCGCCTGCCAGGCGATGGCGGCGACGGATTCGGCGAAGCGCTCGGCAGCCGGACGCATCAGCTCGCAGTGCGACGGCACGCTGACCGGCAGCGGCAGCGCACGCTTGGCGCCACGGGCCTTGCAGGCCTCGACGGCGCGAGCCACGGCGGCCGCGGAACCGGCGATGACCACCTGACCAGGCGCGTTGTAGTTCACCGCGCTGACCACTTCTCCCTGTGCAGCTTCAGCGCAGGCAGCCTGCACGTCGCCATCTTCCAGACCGAGGATGGCTGCCATACCGCCCTGCCCGGCCGGTACGGCCTGTTGCATCAGCTGACCACGCAGTTCGACCAGTTTCACCGCTTCGGCGAAGCCGATGGAACCGGCAGCGACCAGCGCGCTGTACTCACCCAGGCTGTGCCCGGCGACGAACGCGGGGCGCGCGCCTCCTTCCGCCAGCCACAGACGCCACAAGGCGATGGAAGCAGCCAGGATCGCCGGCTGGGTCTTGTCGGTCTGATTGAGCTGCTCTTCCGGGCCCTGCTGAGTCAGTGCCCACAGGTCATAGCCCAGGGCGCTCGAAGCTTCGCCGAAGGTATCGAGGATCAGCGCGTGCTCTGCGCCGTGTCCGGCCAACATGGTCAGCGCTTGCGAGCCCTGACCGGGAAAGACGAATGCGAGGGATGCAGACATGGAACGGTTCCCTTAGTGATCTTCTCGTCGAAAATTAACGCTCACCCTTCGGCAAGCGCTCGAAAACTGAAATTTTGGATGGCTGCCCATCGCAAGTGGTCACATATTACGGATCAAGTGCTCAATCCGACCACTCAGTCGCTGCGGCAAATTCTCCCGTACATCGGTCATTGCCCGGCGAATGGCGCTCTTTATACCATCCGGCCCGGCACTGCCGTGACTCTTCACCACGATGCCCTGCAAGCCGAGAAAACTCGCACCATTGTGCCGCGCAGGCGCCAGCTCGCCACGCAAACGACGCAGCAGCGGCAACGCCAGCAGGCCCGCCACGCGCCCCAGCAGCGTGCTGCGAAACAGCGCCTCGAACCGCGACACCATCATGGTCACCAGCCCTTCGCTGGACTTGAGCAGCACATTGCCGACGAAACCGTCGCACACCAGCACATCGGCATCGCCGCGATACAACCCGTCGCCCTCGACGAAGCCGACATAGTTGAGCCCCTCGATGCCTTCGAGCAGCGCAGCGGCCTGCTTGACCTGCTGATTGCCCTTGGTTTCCTCGCTGCCGACATTGAGCAGACCCACCCGCGGCGACGCCATGCCCTGTACCTCGGCAGCCACCGACCCCATGATCGCGAACTGACAAAGATGCTCGGCCGTGCAGTCGACGTTGGCGCCCAGGTCGAGCAGATGGCAAACGCCATTGCGACTCGGAATGGCCGCGATCATCGCCGGCCGGTCAATGCCCGGCAGGGTCTTGAGCACATGCCGCGACAGAGCCATCAGCGCACCGGTATTGCCCGCACTCACGCAGGCATGCGCCCGCCCGTCACGCACCATTTCGAGGGCCACGCGCATGGACGAGTCCGGCTTGCCGCGCAGGGCCTGGCCTGGACGCTCGCCCATATCGATTGACTCGGCAGCATGCTCGATGCGCAGGCGCGAGTGATCGACACCGGGAATTCCAGCGATCAGGGTTTCGATAAGGGGGGCTTGGCCAACGAGGACCAGGTGCAGCGAGGGGAACTCGGCCAGACAGGCGATGCTGGCTGGAACAATGCAGTGGGGACCGAAGTCCCCACCCATTGCATCAATCGCGATGATCGGAGCGGACAAGATTTACTCGTCAGCGCCCTTGTCGATCACTTTGCGACCACGGTAAACGCCTTCCGGCGATACGTGGTGACGCAGGTGAACTTCACCGGTGCTCTTCTCTACGGACAGAGCGTTACCCTCGAGCGCGTCATGCGAACGACGCATGTCACGGGCGGAACGGGATTTTTTGTTCTGCTGAACAGCCATACTAGTAAACTCCTAAACGTTTGGGTCACGCTTTAACTGTGCCAATACACTGAACGGGTTGGACCGCGTCACCCCGTCCTCGCTCGATTCGGGCTCATCAAGGCCCGCCGGCTGCTGGCAATCTTTCGGGTCATGAACCGGCACGATGGGCAAGGCGAGCAACAGCTCATCCTCGACCAATGCCAGCAGATCCAGAGGATCTTCACCCATTTCCAGTACGTCATAGCCTTGCGGCACGGACTGGGTATTCGCGCCTTCCTTCACCACAGCGTAATCACACTCGCTGAGGATCGGTAAGGTGACCTGATCCAGACAACGCTGGCAAACCATCTTGACTTCGACCTCCAGCTGGCTGTGTATGACCACAGCATGGCGCTCGTCACGCTCGAAGACGAACTTCGCGCGCACGTTGCCGCCATTATCGGCAAGAGGGTCGCAGAGCCGCGACAAATCGGCCAGCAGTAACTCACCCTGAAGGGTGGCACCACGATCGGCGAGTTTGCGTGGATCAACGTGAGGTGGAATCGGGCCATTTGACATAGGCGCCGCATTCTATGGATGCAACCGTGCGCTGTCAAAGGAAATTCCGCCTGTCCAGCCCCTTTGCCGACAGCTAGAATTCTCTGCCCATTGCACACGAGGTCAACGCCGATGTCATCTCTGGTTCTCGCCTCCAGCTCCCCCTACCGCCGCGAGCTGCTGAACCGTCTGCGCCAACCCTTCGAGTGGGCTGCGCCAAGCATCGATGAATCGCGCCGGCCTGACGAGTCCGCCGAGGCGCTGGTGCGTCGTCTGGCCAGGGAAAAAGCCCAGGCGCTGGCCGGGCGTTTCGCTTCGCACCTGATCATCGGCTCCGACCAGGTCGCCGTGCTCGATGGGCGGATACTCGGCAAACCCCACGATTACCAGCGCGCCCACGCACAACTCAGTGCGGCAAGCGGCAGGAGCGTCAGCTTTCTTACCGGCCTCGCGCTGCTCGACAGCCGCGACGGTTCCTGCCAGGTCGATTGCGTTCCTTATACGGTGCATTTTCGCACCCTGAGCGCAGAGCAGATAGAGCGCTATCTGAAAGCAGAAGAACCTTACGACTGCGCTGGCAGCTTCAAGGCCGAAGGCCTGGGCATCAGCCTGTTCCGCAGCACCGAGGGTGCCGACGTCAACAGCCTGATCGGCCTGCCCCTGATCCGCCTGGTCGAGATGCTCGACGTCGCCGGCGTACAGGTACCCTGAAATGCTTTCTTACAACTACTGAAACGCCAGGCTACGCCGTCTTCACGCCCCCACTCGGATACCGGCATTGCGCCAGCTCAAGGCTTTCAGGGCGGCGTGAATGCTGAAGCATCGGCCTGCCTGCAATTCCATCTAAGCTAATTCCTTTAAATTATTGGCCTCGTATTTTTTAGATCGCCTAGTTTGCCTCTACCGGATCACCGGACACCCTGCTGAACCCAGACCGTCCCGTGACCCGCCTCATCCGTGGCTGGCCACGCCATAGATGAGGCTTATCATGTCCCTGCTGCGCCCCATGCTGATCGCCGCCAGCCTGCTGCTCGCCCTGCCCCAGGCCCACGCTGAAAACCTGCGTATCGGCTACCAGAAGTCTTCGACCCTGATCAGCATCCTGAAAAGCCAGGGCACGCTGGAGAAGGCCCTGGCCGACCAGGACGTGACCATCAGCTGGCACGAATTCCCCAGTGGCCAGCCGCTGCTGGAATCCCTGAACGTCGGCAATATCGACCTGTCCGCCGACGTCGCCGATACCGTACCGGTATTCGCCCAGGCAGCCGGCGCCGAGCTCACCTACTTCGCCCAGGAAGCCCCCTCGCCGGGTGCCCAGGCGGTGATCGTGCGCGAAGACTCGCCGATCAAGACCCTGGCCGACCTCAAGGGCAAGCGAATTGCCGTCACCAAAGCCGCCGGTAGCCATTACCTGCTGATCGCCGCACTGGCCAAGGCCGGCCTCAAGTTCAGCGATATCCAGCCCGCCTACCTGACACCCGCCGACGGCCGCGCCGCCTTCGAGAACAAGCGCGTGGATGCCTGGGTGACCTGGGAGCCCTTCCTCAGCGGCGCCCAGCAACAACTGCCGACCCGCACCCTGGCCGATGGCGAGGGCCTGGCGGACTACCAGCGCTATTACCTGACCAGCACCCGCTTCGCCAAAGCCAACCCCAAGGTGCTGGAAATCGTATTCGCCGAGCTGGAAAAGACCGGCGACTGGGTACGCAGCAACCCTCGTGAAGCCGCCGAGCTGCTCGGCCCGCTGTGGGGCAACCTGGACCCGGCCATCGTCGAGAAAGCCAACGCACGCCGCAGCTATCAGGTTCGCGCCGTGCTGCCGGGCAGCCTCAACGAGCAGCAGAAGATCGCCGACGCCTTCTACAAGGAAGGCCTGCTGCCCGCGCCAGTGGATGCCGTGGACGTCGCCACCTGGGCACCAGAGAAGCGCTGACAGCAGGGCGCATCGCAGGGAGGGCCAGGACGATCAATAAGAACTGCCACGACACAGCCCCAACAACGCCTATCGCATCAGATGAAAAGGAGCCTCACATGCACATTCGTTCCCTGTTCGGCGCCGGCGTGATCGCCGTCGCCAGCCTGCTTTCAGCGCCCACCTGGGCGGCCAGCGAGTTTCTGGTCAGCACCGACTGGCTGGAGAAGAACCTCGACAATCCTAAAGTACGCATCATCGAAGTCAGCGTGGTGCCTGGCGTGTATGAGCGCGGCCATATTCCCGGCGCGGTCAACCTGGCCTGGCACAGCGACCTCGTCGATCCGGTGAAACGTGACATCGCCAGCCAGGAAGCCCTGCAGAGCCTGCTGCGCAAATCCGGTGTTTCGAACGACACCACCACCATTCTCTACGGCGACAACAACAACTGGTTCGCCGCCTGGGGCGCCTGGGTGTTCGATGTCTACGGCGTGGAGAACGTGAAGCTGCTCGATGGCGGGCGAGTCAAATGGGAAGCGGAAAAACGCACCCTGAGCAACCGCGCCAGCAGCCCGGGCAACGGCAACGTCACCCTCAAGGCTGCCAACAAGGAGCTGCGCGCCTTCCTGCCGGACGTACTGGCCTCCGCGGAAAAACGCAGCGACGCGCAACTGGTGGATATCCGTTCCGCCGACGAATACAACGGCAAGGTCTTCGCCCCGCAGGGCGTTCAGGAACTGGCCGTGCGCGCCGGCCACGTGCCGGGCGCCGTCAACGTTCCATGGGGCCAGGCAGTCGCTGCCGACGGCACCTTCAAGTCCGCTGAAGAGCTGAAGAAAGTCTACGCCGCCGTGGGCATCGACGGCAGCAAGCCGATCATCACCTACTGCCGTATCGGCGAGCGCTCCAGCCACACCTGGTTCGCCCTGAAGAAAATCCTCGGCTACGACGTGCGCAACTACGACGGCTCCTGGACAGAATACGGCAATGCCGTCGGCGTACCCGTGGTCAACGTCGCCGGCACGGTCTGGGGCGGCAAGTAACCCTCGGCAGAACACCCTTTGACGGGGCGGACGCGCCAGGCATGGCGTCCGCTCCTTTTTCATGGCCTGCCATCCATGGCGACCACCCTACGGGCCGTCGCAAGCGACGTTAAAAATCGCTCCCGCCGATTTTTCATGGGCGTCCTCGACGGGTCCCGTAGCCCGGTGTCGAGCGAAGCGATACCCGGGATCAGCCCCGGTCATTACCTGCCCGATTCCACCCAACGGACAACCGTCAATGGAGCGACCTCACATGCCCACCTTGCGTACTGGCAGCGCCACCCTGATTCTGTTCGCCCTGGCCACAGCCGCCTGGTTGCTGGCCACGCCGAGCAACGAGGGGCGGGCGCTGAGCTTTTCGCTGCTGGCAGGCGGCCTGTTCGGCGTGCTGCTGCAACGTTCGCGCTTCTGCTTCTTCTGCGTCAGCCGCGATTTCATCGAGCGCCGCGACCCGAGCGGGCTGCTCGGCATTCTCGCCGCCCTGGCGGTCGGCACCCTGGGCTACCACGCGGCCTTCGGCGCTTTCCTCCCCGACCCTGCCAGCGGCCGCTTGCCGCCGGATGCCCATATCGGCCCACTGAGCTGGGTGCTGGCGTTGGGTGCCACTCTGTTCGGCTTGGGCATGGCGATTTCCGGGTCGTGCATCAGCGCACACCTCTATCGACTGGGCGAAGGCGTCCTGGCTTCGGTGCTGGCACTGCTCGGTGCACTGGTGGGCTTCTTTTTAGGCTTTCTGAGCTGGAACACCCTGTACCTGGCGAGCATTCAGGAGGCCCCGGTGATCTGGCTGCCAGCTCAACTCGGTTATGGCGGCTCGTTGCTGCTGCAACTGGCGTTGCTTGGCGGCCTGGCGCATCTGCTGCTGCGCTACCGCAAGGATGAAGAACCCCGACAAGCGCACGTCGGTCTTCGTGAATTGCTATTCGGCGCACGCTGGCCAACCTGGGTTGGCGGCATCCTCATCGGCACACTGGCGCTGGCGGCCTACCTGCGCGTCGGTCCGCTGGGCGTCACCGCCGAACTCGGCAGCCTGTCGCGCACCGCCGCCAATGGCCTGGGCTGGCTGCCCGAACGCCTGGAAGGCCTGGACGGTTTTTCCGGCTGCGCCACGGTGGTGAAAGAAACCCTGCTGTCGAACAATGGCCTGTTCATTCTCGGGCTGGTCCTCGCCGCCTGGGCCAGCGCCCTGCTCGCCGGCGATTGCACACCGCGCTGGCCAGGCGCCCGGGAAGCGCTGCGCAACGTGGTCGGGGGCATACTGCTCGGTCTGGGCGGCATGCTCGCACTCGGCTGCACCGTCGGCACCCTGCTCTCCGGCATCATGGCCGGCGCCGCCTCCGGCTGGCTGTTCGCCGTGTTCTGCTTCATCGGCCTGATCGCCGGGCTGCGCCTGCGCAGGGTGATTGGCTAACGACAAAAACCGCAATCGTGAAATCCTGTAGGGTGGGTCACGCTCTATCGACACACCAGGCCATTCAATGCCGATGGTGGCTGGCGAACATCGATACGCCTTTGAACTGCGCTCCGAGCGAGGATCGCAATGGTGGATGAAAAGAGCGCCGGCTACGCGCCCCGATCCACCCTACGGGCTGAAGCCCACCCTACTTCCCAGGGGCATGAACCGTAGGGTGGCGCTTTAGCCCACCAAAGCCATTCAACACCGATGGTGGCTGGCTGTTTAAAGCATGCGGTTCGGGGCTTTGGGCTGTGGGCGTTGTCGGTGGTGGGCTGAAGCCCACCCTACTTTCCAGGGGCATGAACCGTAGGGTGGTGCTTTAGCCCACCAAAGCCGTCCAACACCGATGGTGGCTGGCTATTCAGAGCATGCGGCTCGGAGCTTTGGGCTGTGGGTGTTGTCGGTGGTGGGCTGAAGCCCACCCTACTTCCAAGGGGCATGAACCGTAGGGTGGCGCTTTAGCCCACCAAAGCCATTCAACACCGACGGTGGCTGGTGGCTCAGAGCATGCGATTCGGAGCTTCGGGCTGTGGGCGTTGTCGGTGGTGGGCTGAAGCCCACCCTACTTCCAAGGGGCATGAACCGTAGGGTGGTGCTTTAGCCCACCAAAGCCATCAACCCGATGGTGGCTGGTGGCTCAAAGCATGCGGCTCGGAGCTTCGGGCTGTGCGCGCTGTCGGTGGTGGGCTGAAGCCCACCCTACTCCGCTGCGCCTGCGCAAGGTGATTGGCTAACGACAAAACCGCAATCGTGAAATCCTGTGGGGTGGGTCACGCTCTATCGACCCACCAGGCCATTCAATACCGATGGTGGCTGGCGACATCGATACGCCCTTGAACTGCGCTCCGAGCGGGGATCGCAATGGTGGATGAAAAGAGCGCCGGCCACGCGCCCCGATCCACCCTACGGGCTGAAGCCCACCCTACTTCCCAGGGGCATGAACCGTAGGGTGGCGCTTTAGCCCACCAAAGCCATTCAACACCGATGGTGGCTGGTGGCTCAAAGCATGCGGCTCGGAGCTTCGGGCTGTGCGCGTTGTCGGTGGTGGGCTGAAGCCCACCCTACTTCCAAGGAGCATGAACCGTAGGGTGGTGCTTTAGCCCACCAAAGCCGTCCAACACCGATGGTGGCTGGCTATTCAGAGCATGCGGCTCGGAGCTTTGGGCTGTGGGTGTTGTCGGTGGTGGGCTGAAGCCCACCCTACTTTCCAGGGGCATGAACCGTAGGGTGGCGCTTTAGCCCACCAAAACCGTTCAACACCGACGGTGGCTGGTGGCTCAGAGCATGCGATTCGGAGCTTCGGGCTGTGGGTGTTGTTGGTGGTGGGCTGAAGCCCCACCCTACTCGCTGTTGGTGGGTTATGTACTCAACCGCTCCCACAGCCCGCTGCGGCGCTCGACGCGGCGCCCGATGGCGGTTTCGAATACGCCGGCGCGGCTTTCGATGAGGCTGAAGCAATCCCGGGCGCGGGTGATCCCGGTGTAGACCAGCTCCTTGGTCAGCACCGGGTTGAGGTTATCCGGCAGCACCAGGGCGCAATGGGCGAACTCCGAGCCCTGGGATTTGTGCACGGTCATGGCGAACACGGTTTCCACGGCGCCGAGGCGACTGGGCAGGATCGAGCGCAGGCCGCCCGAGCCGTCGTTGCGCGGGAATACCACGCGCAAGGCCGAGCGCAACGGGCCGCCCTCCTCCAGCGCCGGCTCGGGCAATCGCAAGGCGATGCCGATATCGCCATTCATCAACCCCAACCCGTAGTCGTTGCGCGTGACCAGCACCGGCCGGCCTTCGTACCAGCCGTGCTCCTGCTCGATCAGCCCGCGCTGCAGCAGCGCGTGGGCGATGCGCCCATTGAGCGCCTCGACGCCCCAGGGGCCCTTGCGCACCGCACACAGCAGTTGAAAACGATCGAACGCCGCCAGCACTCTGGCGGCCCAGGCATCCCAGCGCTCCTCACCGTCGGACAGCCCGGGGCGCTGCTCACGGAGAATGCTCAGGTAGTCGGCATAGCCCACCGGGCGTTGCTCACCGCCTGGCAAACCATCGAGCAGCAAGCGTTCGAAGGCGCGATCCTGCTCGCCCGTCAGGCGCAACTGGTGCAGATCCGCGCCACCGGCAGCCAGCACCTCGCGAGCCTCCATGGCCGCACCGCGATTCACCGCCAAAGCCAGACGCCCGATGCCGGAGCCCCCGGCGAAGCGCCGGGAGTGACGGAGCATGACGATGTGCTGCGACAGCGCCCGCTCTCCAACCTGCAACTGTGCGTCGTCAATCCGCTCGCCAGTCTGCCGCGCCAGCCACTCGCCGGTGGCGTGACTGTAACCGCCCGCCTCGGCATCACGGCACAAATCGCCGAGCACCGCGCCCGCCTCCACCGACGCCAGCTGGTCCTTGTCGCCGAGCAGGATCAGCCGCGCATGGGTCGGCAGCGCATCGAGCAGATTGGCCATCATTTCCAGGTCGATCATCGAGGCCTCGTCGACCACCAGCACATCCAGCGGCAGCGGGTTGGCGGCGTGATGACGGAAATGCCGACTGTCCGGCCGACTGCCCAACAGACGGTGCAGGGTGGTGACCGTCTTGGGGATCTGCTCGCGCACCGTTTCGCTGACGGGCAGCGTCGCCACTTGCGCACCGATGGACTCGGTCAGCCGCGCCGCCGCCTTGCCGGTAGGCGCCGCCAGGCTCAGGCGCAACGGCGCGCCCTGATCCAGCGCGGCCGCCTGCAGCAGCGCCAGCAGGCGTACCACTGTGGTGGTCTTGCCCGTGCCGGGGCCGCCGGTGATCAGCGTGAAACGCCCCCGTGCCGCCAGGGCGCAGGCCAGTTTCTGCCAGTCGGTGAGGCGCTGACCGCCCAGCTCCAGGGGCTCGGGAAACAGCACCGCCAGGCGCTGAGCGAGATCGGCCGGCGCATCCGCCGGGGCCTGCAAGCGCTCGCCGATATCAGCAGCGACGCTGCGCTCGTAATCCCAGTAGCGGCGCAGATACAGGCAGGTGCCGCGTAGCACCAGCGGCGCGACCTCATCCTCGGCATCGTGCAGCAGCGCGCTGTTCGCGCAGGCCGCCAGCCAGGCATCTGCGCTCAGACCGGCAAGCACCTCGGAAGGCAGCAGGCTGACGCCCTCGGCGTCCTCGCCTTCCGGCGGCAGCGACAGCGCCGAATCCGGATCGGCCAGGGTGGTCTGCAGGTCGAGGCACACATGCCCCTGGCCCAGTTGATGGCTGGCCAGCGCCGCTGCCAGCAGCAGCAAGGGCGATGCCTCGGGGTCGAGCTCGGCGAAGAAATGCGCCAGGGTACGATCCAGCTCGCGCAGCCAGCCGCGCTCGCTCCAGGCGGCCAGCAGGGCGAACAGACCGTCACGGTTGTCGAGCATCGGCGTCATGCCAGTACCTCCACGGGCTCGCCGAGAAACAGCGCGTCCAGTTTTTCGATCAGCGCCCGCTCCGGCCGCGCCAAATATTGCCCGGCCCCCGGCGCACGGAGGAACAGGTACAGCGCCCCGCCCATGTGCCGATCGTAGTCGTAATCGGCCAGGCGCAGCCGCAAGTGGCGATGCAGCGCCAGCACGTACAGCACGTACTGCAGATCGTAGCGATGGCTGGCCACGGCAGCGCTCATGGCCTCAGCGGTATAGGCCTGCTCGTCGGCGCCCAGCCAGTTGGACTTGTAGTCGACCACGTAGTAGCGGCCCTCATGCTCGAACACCAGGTCGATAAACCCCTTGAACATGCCATTCAAGGTATCCGGGCTCAGTTGCGGGCGCGCCACGCCGGGCATTTCAGCGCGTTGCACCAGCGCATCCAGACGCAGCACGTCGACCCGCCGGGCCTCGAACCAGAACTCCAGCTCCGCCTGGTACTCGCCCAGGGTCGCCAGGCTCACTGACTGGCCATTACCCAGCGCCATGGGCTGCACCAGCAGGCCCTGCAGCCACAGCCACAGCGGCTCGATCCAGCTTGCCAGGCCGCGTCGCTGACAACGCCGCGCCAGGTGTTCGCGCAGCACGTCCGGCGCTGCCGCCATCTCCGCGAAGCCTTGCGCCGCAGCGATTTCCAGCAGGCCATGGAGGAAGGTGCCGGGGTTCGGCCCGCGTGGAAAACGGTGCAGCCCCTGGGCGGAGACCGGAATCTGCTCCAGCGCCAGTGCCGGGCGCTCGTCGTCACTGGCGATCTGCACGGCCGAGCTGTCCGGTGAAACGTCGTCGTGGCGATCGACCGTACTGGCCTCGCCCTCCTGCATGCGCAAGGCACTGTAGGAGGCGATCCACCAATGCTCGGCAGCACGCCGTGATGGCGTGCGCCACTGCGGCTCGAACGCGTTGGCATCCTGCGCACGGTACTGCTGCTCACTGGCAACCGGTGCGGGCAGCACCACGCAACGGGGTGGATCGGCCAGCGGGCTCAGCCAGTCGCTCAGTTGCGCGCTCTGCGCCAGGGGCTGCCCGCCGCCGAGCAGATAACCGAGCGCGCACTGGTGCAGCCGCGAGGTCTTGGCGGTACCGATCTTCAGGTCAGCGATACCCAGCCAGCAGGCGTGCTGGGCGCGGGTCAATGCCACGTAGAGCAGGCGCAGGTCCTCGCCCAGACGCTCCTGCTCGGCCTGAGCCAGGCTGGCCTCGTCGGGTTTGAGCAGCAGGCGGCGGCGCTCGCCGTCGTGGACCTGCACCGGTTTCTTGTCGTCCAGCGGGCGGAAGGAACAGATGAAGGGCAGGAACACCAGCGGGTATTCCAGGCCCTTGGATTTGTGGATGGTCACCACGCGCACCAGCGCATCGTCGCTTTCCAGGCGCAGCACCTGCTCCTCGGCAGCCTGACCGCGCCCGGCCAGGGACTCGCCAAGATGACGGATCAGCGCCAGTTCGCCGTCCAGTTCGGCGGCGGCCAGCTGCAGCAACTCGGCCAGGTGCAGCAGATTGGTCAGCACCCGTTCGCCGTCAGGACGGCTCATCAGTCGCTGTGGCAGGCCGAAATCCTGTAGCAACTGGCGCAACATCGGCAGCACGCCCTGGCGCTGCCAGCGCTGGCGATAACCACGGAATTGCATGACCCGCGCCTCCCAGAAGCGCTCGTCGAGGTTCAGCTGTTCCAGCTCGGTGAGGCTCAGGCCCAGGGTCGAACTGGCCAGTGCCGCGCGCAGCGGGCGATCCTGATCGGGCTCGGCGCAGGCGCGCAGCCACAGCAACAGGTCATGGGCTTCCACGGTGTCGAACACCGAATCCTTGTCCGACAGGTACACGCTGCGTACGCCACGCATGGCCAGCTCGCCACGAATCGCCTGGGCTTCCTTGAAATCGCGCACCAGCACGGCGATATCGCTGGGCTGCAGGGCGGTCAGCGTGTCGCCTTTGATGAAACCAGCACGTTGCTGCTGGCCAAGCACCAGCAGGCGGACGATCTCGCTCGCCGCGCTGGCGGCCAGGGCGTCCAGATAACGTCCCTTGGCGACCGCCTCGTCGCTGGGCAGTTGCCAGAGGTTGAGCGATGGCTGCGCCTCGCTCTCGACCGTCCAGACTTCCTTGCGCCCCTGAGCGCCGACCGCAATGAACGGCAGGTCGTCACGCAGCAGAAAGGCACCCTGCCCGTCCTCGCGTGACTCGGCCAGTTGGAACAGCCCGTTGACCGCCTCGACCATGTGCTCGCTGGAGCGGAAGTTGGTGTCCAGGTTGTAGTGCCGCCCGGCGGTGGCACGGCGTGCACGCAGGTAGGTGTGGATGTCCGCGCCGCGGAAGGAATAGATGGCCTGCTTGGGGTCGCCGATCATGAACAGGCCGCAATCGTCGCGATTCGCCTCCACCTGATAGAGGGTGTCGAAGATGCGGTATTGCAGCGGGTCGGTATCCTGAAATTCGTCGATCAGTGCCACCGGGAACTGCTGACGTATCACCTCGGCCAGGCGCGGGCCGCTGTCGCTCTGCAGGGCGTCGTCCAGGCGGGTGAGCATGTCATCGAAGCCCATCTCGGCGCGCTGGCGTTTCTCGCGGTCGAAGCGCTGGCGGATCCAGGCGGCGGCGTGGCGCAGCGCGGCATCGCCCGGTGCGGGCAGCCCATCGAGCTGCGCCTTGAGCGTGGCCATGGCATCCAGTGCCGGATGCGCAGGCGGCGCCCCCACCTTCCAGGCCTCGGCCAGGCCGTGCGGGGTCAGCCGCATGAAGCCGGTGCCGATATCCAGCACTTCATCATCGCCCAAGGCCCAGGCGCGCAGCTTGTCGAACCAGGGCACGTAGAAACGCGCCTGCAGCTTTCTGGCATCGACCTGCTTTCCGGCCGCCGCCTGGTCGAGCAGGCCCTGCAACTCGTCGGCCCAGGCTGCCCAGGGTTGCTTGAGTGCGATCAGCGCGCGCTGCCGCGCCTGCAAGGTTCCATCCAGCAGATCGCCCAGCGCCAGGGCGGCGCCATCGTCGTCCTCGCCGAGCAGCGGGCGAATGCGCATGCCCAGCTCGTCCGGCGCGCCCCAGTTCTCCGCCACCCATTCGAGGGCCAGGCCCTGCAGCGGGTAGCAGTGCTGGCGCCAGTAGTCGCGCACCACCTCGGCGAGCAGCTCGCTGTGGTCGGTTTCCAGGGTCTGGCTGAACAGGCTGCCGCTGTCGAAGGCGTGTTCACGCAGCATGCGCTGGCACCAGCCGTGAATGGTCGACACCGCCGCCTCGTCCATCCATTGCGCGGCCAGCTCCAGGCGCCGGGCGCACTCCGGCCATTCGGCGCAGGCGAAGTCGGCCTTCAGGGTCGCCAGCAAGGCGTCACCCTCGGCATCACCGCGAAACACCGTGGCCGCCTCTACCAGGCGCGCCCGGATGCGGTCACGCAATTCACGGGTGGCGGCGTCGGTGAAGGTCACCACGAGAATCTGCGGCGGCAGCAGTGGCGCGCGGAAGGCGGCTTCACCGCCATGCTGGAGGATCAGGCGCAGGTACAGCGCCGAGATGGTGTAGGTCTTGCCGGTACCGGCGCTGGCCTCGATCAGGCGGCTGCCATGCAGCGGAAAACGCAGCGCCAGGGGGCGTGTTGACTGGCTCATGGCTGGTGGTCCTTGAGTTCGGCAATGTCTGCATCGAGCAATGATTTGTAGAGCACGGCCCCCCAGTGGGCGAACTGACCGTTTTGCAGCAGGGCGTCGAAGCCCGGGTACTGGCGAGCCAGGCTGGCGCTCTGCTGCACTTCCCCGGTGACCAGGTGGCCGCCTTCGTAGACCTTGCGCGCGGCGTCTATCGCCTTGTCCTCATCCTCGTCCTTGTCGAGCTGGGCGAACCAGGCCGCTACCGTTCTGATCGCCACCGGCAGCGGTGCCTGCATGCCCTCGGCATAGGCTTCCAGCCACTGGCGCAGGATACGCTCGCCCTCGGCCCGAGCCAGCGGCTCGAAGGCCAGGCGCACGTCTTCGGCGACCAGCAGGGTGGTAAGTGGGTGCCCGCAGGCCGCGGCCACCACATGGCTGACCCAGGGCCTGAGCAGGCGGTGCCACTTCAGCGAGCGATCCTTGCGCTTCAGGCCACCCGCTTGCAGCTCCAGGCGCGCCAGGGTATCGCCGGCAGTGCGCAGTTCGCCGAGCCAGTCTTCGAGCTCCAGGCCGGCATGGGCGAAGCTCAGGCGAATCGGCGACGGCAGAGGCTCGGGCCAGCGCGCCAGCAGGGCTTCGTAACCACGCAGTTGCTCCGGCATCGGCTCGAGCAGTTGCGCGCGCAGACGATCGCCGAAGCCCGCCACCGGCAGCAGACCGCTGCGCTGGATACGCCGCGCGGCCCGCGTCAGCGCCGCGTCGACACCCTGGTTCTCTTGCAGCGCCAAGGCTGCAGCCTGCAGCAGCGCCTGCTGGATCTGGTGACGCTGCAAGCCATCCAAGGCGAAGGGTTCGCTATCCAGCTCGGCCTGCTCGGTTTCGTCCAGGTGCACCTTGAGGCGCACGGTGAAGAAGTGCTTCACCGGGTCGCGCAGAAAGCGCTGCAGTTTTTCCAGATTGAGCGCGGCATCCGCCAGATAGGCACCCAGTGGCTGCTCGAGCGGCTGGGCCACCGGTGCACGGTGCGATGCGGCCCATTCGTGCACGTAGCTGAACAGCGGCCCGCTACCGGAAAAGTAACGGCGGCTGAAGGGTTGCAGCGGGTGTTCGGTGGTCAGGGCGTGGAGCAGATCGCCGTTGCCCACCAGGCGCCAGGCGCTGGCCAGGTGGTCGCGCAACTGGCCGACCAGTACCGAAGGCGGTCGCTCGGTGTTGTCGCGAATGCTGCGCCCGACCCAACTGATGTACAGGCGCTCGCGCACCGCCAGCAGCGCCTCGAGCAGCAGGTAGCGATCGTCCTCACGGCGCGAGCGATCGCCGGGGCGGTAGTCGCCGCCCATCAGGTCGAAGTCCAGCGGCGCCTGGCTGCGCGGGTAATCGCCATCGTTCATGCCCAGCAGGCAGAGGTGACGAAACGGGATGGCGCGCATCGGCATCAGCGTGCAGACGTTCACCGCGCCCGCCAGGAAGCGCTGGCTGAGGCCACCCTGGTCGAGCCCGCCCAACCAGGCCTCACGGACCACGGCCAGCGGCAGGGCCTCTTCCAGCGTGGCCGCTTCGCAGAGTTCCAGCCAGCTCTCCAGCGCATCCTGGGCCTGGTTGCGCAGTACCTCGTCGCGCTCGTCCTGGGGCAGGAAGAAGTCGTCCAGCAACGCTCGCAGACGCTCGCCCCAGGTCACCGGCAGCAGCGTCTCGGCAAGGCTGCCGCAATGCGTTTCCAGCACGTCCAGCAGGCGTGTCAGCGGGCCGATCAGCGCGGCATCCAGGCCGCCGATCTCATCGAAGGGCTCGATGCCCGCACGCGCACCGGCACCACCCACGGCGTAGCCGAGCAGCATGCGCCGCAGGCCGAAGCGCCAGCTGTTCTGCTCCAGCCCGGCGCCCAGGCCAAGGCCTTCGCGCTGCTCGGCATCCAGCCCCCAACGCACGCCAGCGCCCTCCAGCCAGCGGCGCAGCACCGAAAGCTGGTCTTCGGGAATGGCGAAGCGGGCTCGCACCGCGGCCACGTCCAGCAGGTCGAGAATCTCGCTGACGCTGAAGCGGCTGTCGGGCAGGCGCAGCAGATGCTCCAGGGCGATCACCAGGGGCTCCTTGCCGCGCAGCCCCTGGTCCGCCAGGGTGAAGGGAATGAAACGCGGATCGTCGCTGGCGAACTGGCCGAACACCGCGCGAATCTGCGCCGCGTAGCTGTTCACGTCGGGCACCATGACGATGATGTCCCGCGGGCGCAGCGTCGGGTCCGCGCTGAACGCCGCCAGCAGATGATCGTGCAGCACCTCCACCTCGCGCTGGGCGCTGTGGGCGACATGGAAGCGCAGAGACCGATCCTGCTCGGGGTCGACAGCGGGCCAATGCGTGCGGCTCTCTTCCACCGGGCGCAGGTCGAGAATGTCGTTCTGCAGTTGGCCGAGCAGCGTGCCCTCGTTCATCGTGCTGAACAGGTCGATGCGCTCGAAATGCTCACGGTAGCGCTGCGGCTCGTCGTACTGATCCAGCAGGTTGATGTAATCGCGCCCCTGCTTGCCCCAGGAGGCCAGCAGCGGCTGGCCGTGCTGATGCAGCTCCACGGCGTCGAACAGCCCCAGTTGACCGACTTGCCCAGCCTGCCCGCCCGACTTGCGCTTGTGTCGGCGATACTCGTGGCGCAGCAGGTCCTTGTCTTCGACGATATCGCCCCAGTGGTGCTGCGACGGATTCTGCACGTAGAGCATCACCTGGCTGAAGCGCGCCATGGCCGCCAGCGCCTCGAGCATCTGCGCCGGCAGTGAAGAGATACCGAACACCGTGACCCGGCGTGGCAGGCCACGGGGCGGCGCATCCAGCTCCGCCAGCCTGGCGACGAAGCGCGGGTGCACGCCCGCCCGGCTCTGGGCCAGGTGCTCATCGCCAACATCGGCCAGCAACGTGCGCCACAGCAGGGGTTGCCACAGCGCGCTTTCGTCCATCTCGTGCACGCCGCCACGGGCGGTGCGCAACTGATCGCGCCCTTCGGCCCAGTCCGCCAGCCAGTCAGCGCGGTACACCTGGTACTGGTCGAACAGATCGGCCAGGCGCTCGGCCAACTGGTGGCGCTTGCGCAGGTCGGCATCGTCCGCCAGAAAGCGCCGCAGCGGTGCGAAACAGGGCTCGCTCAACAGGCTCGGCAGCAGGCGCATCAACCGCCAGGTCAGCGGCGCCTTGTCCAGCGGCGACTGCTGGGGAATCGCCTCGCTGCCCAGCACGCTGCGGTAGGCCTGCCAGAGAAAGCGTGCTGGCAGGCTCACATCCGTGGCCGCGGCGATACCACAGCCCTCCTGCTCGGCCAGCGCCAGCTTGAGCCACTGGGCGATGCCGTTGCTCTGCACCAGCAGTACCTCGTTCTCCAGCGGGCGCAGCGGGTACCGACGCATCCACTCCACCGCCAGGGCGCGCAGCTCCTCGAGGCGGTTGCCATGGATGACGATCAGACCGGGGTTCAGCGCCGACATGGATGGGGTTCCCGAATGTGCAGAATCAGACGGTGAATGATGACAGAGCGAGGCGCCAGAGTGTGACGCAAAGAGGCAATTGATTGGCTGGCGAAGGCACAGCGGCCATATCAGCCGCACAGCGGATTCCCTATCCATGCCTGCACTCTCGCGTGGCCCCAAGCACAAAGCCCCGACCATCCGGGGGGAGGGTCGGGGCTTCATGCGGTATCAGCGCAGAGAGCAGCAATGGCCTGGGGCCCGGGCATGCCAGGAATACGCGCTGACTCAGCGGTACGACAGTCCCTCTTGTTCGCAACCAATGCCAGGTCAGCGGCAACCGCCGAAACGTCCGCTACCCGCCTGCCGTGACCTAGAACAGGCCAAGCGTGTAGCTGACGATCAGCCGGTTCTCGTCGATGTCGGTGCGGTAGTTGGAGCGCGCCGTAACATTGCGCCAGCGCAGCCCCAGCCCCGCTAACGGGCCACTCTGCACCACATACGCCAGATCCAGATCGCGTTCCCAGTCCTCGCCTTCATAGCCCTGCCCGGTACGCACATTGCCACCCGTGACGTAACGCAAGGTACTGGTCAAGCCAGGGATGCCAAGCACGGAGAAATCGTAGTCATGGCGCACCTGCCAGGAGCGCTCACCGGGCGCGGCGAATTCGTAGGTGGGCAAGGTGTTGCCCATCGGGTTGGTATTGGCGCCTACCTGAATGAAGCCGTCATCACCGTCGATCCGCTGATGCCCTGCATAGACGGTGTGACCACCATGCCTGGCCGAGAACAGCGCGAAGGCTGCCTGGTTGTCGAGCTTGCCGGCGATGCTGCGCCCTTCGTCACGGCTATCGAAGTACCCGGCGCTCACCCCCAGCGTCCAGTCGCCAAGAGGCTCGGCATGCTTGAAACTGTAGAACCGCTGCTGATAGATGTCCTGCAATTGCGCCTGCCAGATGCCGACGCTGGTGCGTTTGGCGTTGAAACTGTAATCCGCACCGGCGTAGTTGAAGCGGTCACTGGTGAAGCGGGCGATACGTGCCGGGTTGACGGGGTCGTTGATCAGCCCGTGCATCTCCTGGCGATCCGTCGAGTCGCGCAGGCTGGTAGAACGCATCTGCCCAGCCTGCAGCGTCAGCCCCTCGATCTCGTTGGATACCAGCGCAGCCCCCTGATAGGTCGGCGGTAGCAAACGCAGATCACTGTGAAACAGCACGGGAAGATGGGGCCGCAATTCACCGACCTTGAGTTCGGTACGCGACAACTTCACCTTCAGGGCTGCACCCATGCGCCCATATTCATGGGCTCCCCGACCGTCGTGCACCGGCAGCAGACCACTGCTGGTACGCCCGCGACCGCTATCGAGCTTGATGCCATAGAGCCCCAGCACATCCACACCAAAGCCAACCGGGCCACGGGTGTACCCCGAACGGAAATCGAAGATGAACCCTTGGGCCCACTCCTGGGTTCTCGATTGCGTGCTGCTACCGACGATCCCGGAATAATCGCGGCTGAAAAAATAATTGCGCAGTTGCAGGTCAGCTTGGGAGTCCTCCATGAATCCGCCCTCCTCGGCCTGAGCGGACAGACCCAGCCCTGCGACCAGACAGCCCCCGACAACACGACGCATGCAAGTCATGATCGACACTCCAAAAAGACGAACGCAAACGCACGCCTTGGAAAAAATGGCGTGAGAATGAAAAAGATGGGAAGGGTTTAAAATCCGGAACGCGCGACAGCACGCTCCGGCAACACCAGGAGCGCTCGCCTTAGCGGTTGACCAGTTTCGCGGGCAGCGCGATCACCAGGAAGCAGCTGAGCAGCAGGCAACCGGCGAAGAACCAGAGCGCGGCGTGGCTGGTGCCGGTCAGGTCGGTGACCAGGCCCATCAGCGAGTTGCTCACCAGGCCGGCGATATTCGCCACCGAGCAGGCCAGGGCGAAGCCAGTGGCAGCCGCCGTGCCCTTGAGGAACGTGGCCGGCAGGCTGAAGAACACCGGCACGGCACCGATGATGGCCGCCGAGGCGATGGCGAACAGCGTGACGGTCATGATCAGGTTGTCACTGAAGAAAGTGCTGCTGGCCATGGCGATGGCGCCGATGATGAACGGCACGATGATGTGCCAGCGACGCTCACGGTGACGGTCCGAACTGGCGCCGATCAGCAGCATGCCCGCCAGCGCCGCGAGGCTCGGCAAGGAGGTCAGCAAGCCGATATGGAAGGTATCGGTCACCCCCGTATTGCGGATGAAGGTCGGCATCCAGAAGCCCATGGCGTAGGCACTGAGCAGGATCGAGAAGTCGATGCCGCCGAGCATCCACACCTTGAGGTTGAAGAAGCCGTCACGAAAGCTGTGCTTGCTGCCTTTGCCTTCTGCGTCATCGGCCGCCAGATCGCGGGCCAGTTGCGCCTTTTCATCGGCATCGAGCCACTTGGCCTGATTGAAGTGATTGGGCAATGCCCAGAAGGTCAGGATACCGAGCAACACGCTGGGAATCGCCTCCAGCAGGAACAGCCACTGCCAGCCCCGCAGCCCGTTCACCTCGTCGAAGTGATTCATGATCCAGCCGGAAATCGGGCCACCAATCACACTGGAAAGGGGCAGGCCGATCATGAACAGGGCAATTATTCGTCCGCGTCGGTACGTCGGGTACCAGGTGGTCAGGTAATACAGCACGCCTGGCAGGAAGCCCGCCTCGGCAGCCCCCAGCAGAAAGCGGATGATGTAGAACTCGGTGGTGGTGGTGACGAACATGGTGCAGGCCGACAACAGGCCCCAGGTGATCATTATCCGCGCGATCCAGACCTTGGCCCCGACCCTCTCGAGCACCAGATTGCTGGGCACCTCGAACAGGATGTAACCGACGAAGAACAGACCGGCGCCAAGCCCGTAGGCCGCCTCGCTGAATTGCAGATCGGTGAGCATCTGCAGTTTGGCGAAGCCGACGTTGATGCGATCCAGATAGGCGGCGAGGTAACAGAAACACAGGAAAGGGATCAGCCTCCAGGTCACTTTCCGGTATAGCTCGCGGGTACTGTCGGGTGCACTGCCCACGGCGGTGCTGGTGGTGGGTACGTAAGGCATTGCGTGTCTCCTGGCGGTGACTTGTGATTTTTGTTGAAGCCAGCAGTCGTCGACGCCCGCAAGCGTCATCAACCGATGACCTTCCAAGGCAGCGTCAGGGCCGTACCCGAGGCACGGCGGCCACCCGCATCAGGGCGACCCGTGGAAAGAGCGGCGTACCGCAGATTCCTTATTGAGTGTTCACGCAGACAGTCGGTCGAGGTACGCCAACGCCTCCTCGAGGCTGACCACATCGCCGTATTTGCTGTCGATGTCGAACAGATTCGCCTCATGGGGCGCCTGGTGCCGATCCCCCACGCAGTCACGCACGACGATGGTGCGGAAACCGTGCTGCACACCATCCACCGCACTGGCGCGAATGCAGCCACTGGTCGAGCAGCCGGCCAGCAACAGCGTGTCGATACCTCGGGCGTGCAACTGAGAAGCCAGACTCGTGCCGAAGAACACACTGGCGTATTGCTTGGTGAGCACCTGCTCGCCTGGCTGGGGCGCCACCTGCGGGCAGAACTCGGCCAGCGGGTTGCCGTCGACCATGTCCTTCATCACCGGCGCCTTGCGTACCCACATGCCGCCGTCGGCGAAATCGGCGGCGTGATAGCGGATGTTGCTGTGCACCAGCGTGATACCCAGCCGGCGCGCCACGTCGAGCAAGGCCACCGATTGCTCCACCGCGCTGACCACACCCGGTGCATACAGCGGCGCGCCCGGCGTGGTGTAGCCCTGCATGAAATCGATCATCAGCAGCGCCGGCCGCGTACCGAAGCCGATACGCTGCCCCCAGACGCCCTGATAGTTGTCGCTAAGACTCTGCGCGCTCATCACCACCTCCTCAGTAGGCGCCGGACAGCAGCGCGCCGGCGCCAGGCACGATTGGTTCCAGATCCAGCGCCTTGAGCATGCAATAGGTGGTGGCGATGGCCGCCGTGACCACCGGTTTGCCGGTCAGCGCCTCGACCTTGGCCACCGCCGGCAGCGACTGCATTTGCACGCACGCAGACAGCACCACCACATCGACACCCTCCAGGTTCATGCCCGCGACGATATCCGGCAGGTTGGCCGGGTCATGGCGCGCGACCTGCAGATTGTCGGGGATTTCCAGGGCACGCCAGTCGACCACCTCGAAACCCTCTTCACGGATGTAGTCGACCACCAACTCGGTGAGCGGCTTCATGTAGGGAGCGACGATGGCGATGCGCTTGGCCTTCATGACCTTGAGCGCCTCGACCAGCGCACCCGCGCTGGTGATCACCGGCGAATTGGCGTCGTTGTCGGCGGTCACCTGGCGCAGACGTTTTTCGGACTGGCGATGGTAGCCAAGCCCCATGGCCATGATCGCCACCAGGCAGGCATAGCCGAGCACGTCGACCTTGGCGTCGGACAGCTCCAGCGCGCAACGATCCGACTCGGCATCCATGGCTGCCAGCTCCTCCTTCTTCACCTGTTTCATGCGCATGCGCGCCGAATGAAAGGTGAAGCGCTCCGGGCGAATCGCCTGGCGCGCGGTGAGCATCGCCGGGATCTCGGTTTCCATGGTGGTGTTGGAGCTCGGCACGATCTGGCCGATGCGATAGAGCGTGTTCATGGCAGAACCTCGTGGTGAATGGGCTGGCCGAGAAAGTCGCCGAAGGCGGCGAAGAAACCGTCGAGATCGTCCCAGGGGATCATGTGCCCGGCGTCCGTGACGCGAACGACCTGCAAATCGCTCTTCAGCGCGCGCAGCTCGGCTTCGTCGACCGGCTCGATGACCCCGCCGCGCCCTGCCACCATCAGTAGCGCAGGCTGTTTCACGGCAGGCAGATACTGATGGATATCGACCTGATGGAACTCCTCGAAAGCCTGCACGATGGCCGGCTCGTAACAGGTGTGCAGCCACTCGGCACGCAGCTGCAATTGCTCCTGGCTCCAGGTCGGGCAGAACGCCTTCATCGCCTCGGCATCCATGCCCTGCTCGGCCTGACGGATGGAGTCGACGTACCAGGGCAGCTTGCTCGGATAGTCGCGCCGGCCCGGCCCGGACACAGGCGGATCGATCAGCACCAGGCGCTCCAACCCCTTGGCGCCCAGCGCCGCGGCGCGAATGGCGAAGCGCGCGCCCATCGAGTGGCCGAGCAGGCTGTAGCGCTCGAACCCCAGGGCAGCGGCGAAGGCGATGATGTCGGCGGCACAGGTATCGGTGTCATAGGCCAGCTCCGCACCACTGGAGGACAGACCGCGCCCACGCACGTCGAGAATGTAGGTATCGAACTGACGCCCCAGCACCTCGCCGACGAACCCCCAGGTGATCGCCGGGCTGGTGATGCCGGGCACCAGCAGCAGTACCGGCCCCTGGCCGCCGTAGCGCAGGTAGTGCTGGCGAATGCCGTTGGCCTGCACGTTGCCGCCACCAATCAGGGTGCTCATGCCGCCACCCCGCTTTTCAGCGGCTGGGCATAGACGTCATAACCGTAGACCCAGGCAGGATCCTCCTGCGTACGCAGGAAGGTATTGGCGTTGGAGACGGCCTGTACGCGCGACGCACGCTCCTTGCGATTGGCCTCGTAGAGCTCGAAAGCCGTGCGGAAATCCGACAACCCGGTTTCCTGCAGGCAGCGGGTCAGCATCGCCGCATCCTCGATCGCCATCCCGGCGCCCTGGGCCATGTGCGGCTTCATCGGGTGGCAGGCATCGCCCAGCAGCACCAGGCGCCCACGACTCCAAAGCGGCAGCGGGTTGCGGTTGCGCAACGGCCACTTGGTGATGTCTTCGGTGCTGCGGATCAGCTTCTGCACCGTGGAGTGGTAGCCCTCGAACGCGGCCAGCATTTCCTCCTGGCTGCTGTCCACGTAGTTGCCCTGGAAATCCCAGGCCTCATGCGGCACGCCCGAGACGAAGTAGTACTCATCGCGCTTGCTGGTGGTGTGATAGACCATCAGATGACGATCATCCGTCCACCATTTCACGCAGGGCTCGAACAGATCGGCGTGCCGCACCAGACTTTCGCCGCGAATCAGCGCACGGTGCGCGACCCAGCCGCTGTAGATAGGCGATTCGGCGCCCAGCAGCTCCTCGCGAATCTTGGAATGAATGCCATCGGCACCGATGACGATATCGGCAGTGGCCTCTGAGCCATCGGTAAAGCTCAGGCGTACCTGGTCGCCTTCATCGACGATGCGCTCCAGCCTCTTGCCGAACCGCACCGTGCCGGGCGCGATGCTGTGCATCTGCAACACGTGCATGTCACCACGGTGAACGGTGATGTAGGACGCCCCGTACTCGCGCCGGGCGAACTCACCCAGCGGAATGCGTGCCAGATACTCCCCCGACTCGCCATCGCGGCTATGCCAGAAGTCAGGGTGCGAGCCCATGTCCTCGAGCGGCTTCTCCAGCCCCATGCGCCGGAAGATCTTCATTACGTTCGGCCCGACATGAATACCGGCCCCCAGCCGGGAGAACTCCGGCGATTGCTCGTAGACCGTGACCTCGAACCCTGCCTGTTGCAACAGGGTAGCGGCAGCGGCGCCCCCCAGCCCCGCACCAACGATGGCAATTCTTTGCTGAGCCCCCATGGGCGCACCTCCTCTCTTGGATACGACGAAGCGGGTTTCCCCACCGAACAATTACAGTGTATGCACTATATTTTTAAAAAGTGAAGAGCCTTCCTCAAAAAAACCGCGCGCCGCGAAAACTGCTACCAATCATCAATAAAAAGCTCACAAAACAGCAATTGTGTAGATAGGTAACGCTGCAAGCGAAACCTTGCCAAGATCTTCAGGCTGGTGTTTTATTTAAACAATTAGAGTGCACACTCTATAAAAACGCACCATCAGACAGCAGCAAGGCACCAGCTCGGTGCACCCTCCTCACGACTTTTCAGGAGACACGTCATGCCGGTAAGCGATAGCGAACTAACCCAGATGTTCGAACAGGTGCTGACCCTGTCCAGGGTCGATGCGACCCAGAGCGTCGCCATTCTCAAGAGCCATTACTCGAACCCGAGAACCATGCGCGCCGCCATGGATGCCGCGCAGCGACTAAACGCCAAGGTGTATGCCGTGGAACTGCCGTCGTTCAACCACCCGAGGGCGATGGGCAACGACATGACGGCCTACTGCGGCGACACCGCGTTGACCGGCAACCTCGCCGCACAGCGTGCACTGGAAGCTGCCGACCTGGTCGTCGACACCATGATGCTGCTGCACTCTCCGGAGCAGGAGCAGATCCTGAAGACCGGAACCCGAATCCTGCTCGCCGTGGAGCCACCCGAAGTACTGGCGCGCATGCTGCCGACCGAGGACGACAAACGCCGCGTCCTGGCGAGCGAGGCGCTGCTCAAGCAGGCGCGCAGCCTGCACGTGAAGTCCGCTGCAGGCAGCGACTTCCATGCCGCTCTGGGGCAGTACCCGGCGGTCACCGAGTACGGCTTCGCCGACGAGCCAGGCCGCTGGGATCACTGGCCCAGCGGTTTCCTGTTCAGCTGGCCGAACGAGGAAAGCGCGCAAGGCACCCTCGTGCTGGACGTCGGCGACATCCTGCTGCCGTTCAAGAACTACTGCCGCGAGCGCATCACCCTGGAAATCGACAAGGGCTTCATCACCGCCATCCACGGCGGTTTCGAAGCCGAGTACCTGCGCGACTACCTCAAGTACTTCAAAGACCCGGAGGTGTACGGCATCTCCCATATCGGCTGGGGGCTGCAACCCCGCGCGCAGTGGACAGCCATGGGCCTGCACGACCGCAACGACGGCATGTGCATGGACGCGCGTGCGTTCTACGGCAACTTCCTGTTCTCCACCGGGCCGAACACCGAGGTCGGCGGCACACGCAAGACGCCCTGCCATCTGGATATTCCACTGCGCAACTGCGATATCTATCTGGACGATCAGGCCGTGGTGCTGGCTGGCGACGTGGTCTATCCCGAAGCCTCGAAGGCTGGCTGACACGGCACCACGGGCGCGGCCGCAGGCGTCGGGCAACAAGGGCTACGGCACTGTTCGTCGCCATGTACAGCCCGCAGCCCGTGGCGGCCGCGCAACGCTCCAGCGCCAGCCGGAAAATACTGCAGGCAGACACGCGACCGCCCTGCACCGCTATACTCGGCCACCTGCGCCTCGAACCGAATGCCCCCATGTCGACCGACAACTGCCCAGAAAACACCTACCAGGTAACCGAACAGATCGGCCACCTGCTGCGTAAGGCCTATCAGCGCCATACGGCGATCTTCCAGCAGAACGTCTGCGACGCTCAGCTGACCTCCATCCAGTTCGTCACACTGTGCGCCCTGCGTGACCATGGCCCGAGCTCCCAGGCCGAGCTGATCAAGGCCACGGCCGTCGACCAAGCCACCATTCGCGGCATCGTCGAACGCCTGAAGGCGCGCAGCCTGGTCGCCCTGTCGCCCGACCCCGACGACCGTCGCAAGGTCATCGTCGAACTGACCAGCGCGGGCCAGGCACTGCTGACCGAGATGATTCCCTGTGCCCAGGAAATCAGCGAGCTGACCATGGGCAGCCTCAATCCCGGCGAGCGCATCGCCATTCTCTACCTGCTGCGCAAGATGAACGACAGCGGCGAGTAGGCCGCAGATCGTCCACGACTCTGCCGACAACTGCCTCGAGCAAGGTGCAGGTAGCCTCCCAGCAATCCCCCGTGGGAGCGGGCCACGCCCGCGATTGATACGCATGGCGCACGCTCGCGAAGCAGGTTCGTCACTGCTACGCCACCGTGCAGCCACTGCCTGCAAATCTGCCACGACAGCTACCGGCAGACAGCTGCCCCCCTCCTCCTGAATTGCCCAAGCCACTCGCCCTGGCCCATTCCTTGCCTACCCAAAAGCATATTTCATGAAGTAAGCACTTAACGAACTAAAAGCCTCCTTCCTGGGTAATGCGGTAACGCCGGGATCGGGCAGACAAGGCAGCAAGGCATCCATGGAAAAGAACCTGATCCTGCAAGTGAATGGGCAGGCGGTGCAGCTCAATGCTGAGCCGCAGACCCCCTTGCTCTACATCCTGCGCAACGATTTGGCCCTCAATGGTCCCAAGTACGGCTGCGGCCTGGGTGAGTGCGGCGCCTGTACGGTAATCGTCGATGGCCGCGCCACCCGCTCGTGCGTATTTCCCGTTGGCGGTGCCGTAGGCCGCAGCGTTACCACCCTGGAAGGCCTGGGTTGTCGCGAACGCCCCCATCCGGTGCAGCAGGCCTTTATCAGCGAACAGGCGGCGCAGTGCGGTTACTGCCTCAACGGCATGATCATGACCATCAAGGCCCTGCTCGATCGCAACCCACACCCCAGCGACGAAGAACTGCGCAACGAGCTGTCGGCGAACCTGTGCCGCTGCGGCACCCACGTCGAGATCATGCGCGCGGCCCTGCGTGCCGCCGGCCGTCCCGCTGCCCCGCACGGAGAAACCCCATGCACCTGACCCGCGACCAATGGCTCGAACAGCCCGATGCGCTGCTGGTGATCGATACCATCCAGCCCCCCTCCGGCCCCATGCCCAAAGGCCAGAGCGCCACCTTGAAACCTCGCGAACTCGGGCTGTTTCTCGCCATCGCCGGTGACCGAGTTCATGCCTTCAACGGTCATGTCGACCTGGGCACGGGTATCCGCACCTCGCTGGCGCAGATCGTCGCCGAAGAGCTGAACCTGGACATGGATCAGGTCGAGATGGTCCTGGGCGACACCGAGCGAGCGCCGAATCAGGGCGCAACCATCGCCAGCGCGACCATCCAGATCAGCGCGATTCCTCTGCGCAATGCCGCTGCGGAAGCGCGACGCCACCTGGGCCGGCTGGCCAGTGAGCGCTGGCAGACGGATGTCGAGCAGCTCAGGCTGCAGCGCGGCCGCTTCCATCACCCGGACGGCCGCGAGCTGAGCTTCGCCGAACTGATCGCCGGCCAGCACATTCGTCTGTCCATCAGCGGCGACGCGCCACTCAAACCGGCAAGCGAATACCGCCTGGTGGGCCAGGCCGCGCAGCGCGTGGACATTCCCGGCAAGGCCACGGGCGAGCTGACCTACGTCCACGACATGCGCCTGCCGGGCATGCTGCATGGCCGCGTGGTACGTCCGCCCTACGCCGGCTACGACAGTGGCGAATTCGTCGGCAACAGCCTGCTCTCGGTCAACGAAAGCTCCATCGCCGATATCCCGGGCATCGTCGCCGTGGTGGTGATACGCGACTTCGTCGGCGTGGTCGCCGAGCGCGAGGAGCAGGCAGCTCGCGCCGCCCAGCAACTGGAAATCGAATGGAAACCCTGGACACAGAAACTGCCCGACATGCGCGATATCGCCCAGGCCATCCGCGACAACCCGCGCATCGCCCGCACGGTTCTCGACAAGGGTGACGTCGAGCAGGCCCTGGCCAACGCCGACCAGCGACTGACCCGCAGCTACCTCTGGCCCTACCAGTTGCACGCGTCGATCGGCCCTTCATGCGCACTGGCCGACTACAGCGAGCAGCAGTCGAAAGTCTGGTCGGGCACCCAGAACCCTCACTTGCTGCGTGCCGACCTGGCCTGGTTACTGGAGTGCGACGAGAATCGCATCGAGGTGATTCGCATGGAGGCCGCCGGCTGCTACGGGCGCAACTGCGCGGATGACGTATGCGCCGATGCCCTGCTGCTGTCCAGGGCGGTGGGCAAACCGGTACGGGTTCAACTCACCCGCGAACAGGAACACGTGTGGGAACCCAAGGGCACCGCTCAATTGATGGAGGTCGACGGCGGCCTGAATGCCGATGGCAGCATCAGCGCCTACGATTTCCAGACCAGCTACCCGTCCAACGGCGCGCCGACCCTGGCGCTGCTGCTCACCGGCCGCGTCGAGCCATTGCCGATGATGTTCGAGATGGGCGACCGCACCTCGATACCGCCCTACGACTACGAGCACATGCGCGTCACCATCAACGACATGGCCCCGCTGGTGCGCGCGTCCTGGATGCGCGGCGTTTCTGCCATGCCGAACAGCTTTGCCCACGAGTCGTACATCGACGAACTGGCATTCGCCGCCGGGGTGGACCCCGTCGAATACCGCCTGCGCCACCTGGACGATCCACGCGCCAGGGATCTGATCCAGGCCACCGCCCAGCGCGCCGACTGGCAGCCGCGCACCCAACCGCAGCAAACGCCCGCCGAGGGTGACGTGCTACGCGGCCGGGGCTTCGCCTATGCCCGCTACATTCACAGCAAGTTCCCCGGTTTCGGCGCGGCCTGGGCTGCCTGGGTCGCCGATGTGGCGGTGGACAAGCGCACCGGCGAAGTGGCCGTTACCCGCGTGGTGATCGGCCACGACGCCGGCATGATGATCAACCCCGAGGGCGTGCGTCACCAGATCCACGGCAACGTGGTGCAGTCCACCAGCCGGGTACTCAAGGAGCAGGTGCAGTTCGAGGATTCGCGAGTCGCCAGCACCGAATGGGGCACCTACCCAATCCTGACCTTTCCCGAAGTGCCTGCCATCGACGTGATGATGATGCCTCGGCAGACCGAACCGCCCATGGGCAGCGGCGAATCGGCCTCCGTACCCAGTGCGGCCGCCATTGCCAACGCCATCTTCGACGCCACAGGCCTGCGCTTTCGCGAGTTGCCGATCACCGCCGAACGGGTTCGTGCCGCGCTCGCTGCTGACGGCGGGGCCGACAGCGCAGCGCCAGCGGCTCCCGCCACGGGCAAACGCAGCAAGTGGTGGCTTGGTGGCCTGGCTGGCGTGCTGGGCGCGACCCTGGGCCTGCTCACCACCGCCCTGCCCTGGCGCGCGGAGATCGCCCCCGTGGCACCAGCGGGTTCCGGCACCTGGTCCGCCGCCACCCTGGAGCGAGGCCGCTTGCTGGCAGCCGCTGGCGACTGCGCGGTCTGTCATACCGCGCCTGGCGGTGCCAGCAATGCCGGCGGCCTGGCCATGGACACCCCGTTCGGTACGCTGTACAGCACCAACATCACCCCGGATCGTGAAACCGGCATCGGTAGCTGGTCGTTCGGCGCATTCGAGCGCGCCATGCGTGAAGGCATCAGCCGCGATGGCCGCCACCTGTACCCCGCATTTCCCTACACGGCGTTTCGCAACATCAACGATGCCGACATGCAGGCGCTGTATGCCTACCTGATGTCGCAGCCCGCCGTGAAGCAGCCTGCCCAGGCCAACCAGATGAGCTTTCCGTTCAACATCCGCCCGCTGATGGCTGGCTGGAACGCGCTGTTTCTCGGGCGCGGCGAATACCAGGCCGACCTGGCCCGCAGCGAGCAATGGAACCGTGGCGCCTACCTGGTCAACGGCCTGGGCCACTGCGCCGCCTGCCACTCGCCGCGCAACCTGCTCGGCGCGGAAAAAGGCGGCCAGTCGTTTCTTGCCGGGGGGATGGTCGACGGCTGGGAGGCACCGCCACTCAGCGGCCTGCGCAGCAGCGCTACGCCCTGGACGGAGGCGGAACTGACCGACTACCTGAGCAGCGGGTTCTCCGAGCGCCACGGCGTGGCTGCCGGCCCAATGGGCCCGGTGGTGAGTGAGCTGGCGATGCTGCCGAAAAGCGATGTGCAGGCCATCGCCAATTACCTGATCTCTCTGGACGCGCCAGCGCCAGCGCAGACTGTCGCCAGCAGCACGGCCCCCGACCCGGCAGCGCTCGCCCGTGGCCAGCGCACCTTCGAAAGCGCCTGCCAGGCTTGTCACAGCGATGGCCTGGGCCCGCAATTGTTTGGCGTGAGCCCATCGATGGCGGTCAACAGCAACGTGCACAGCCGCATGCCGGACAACCTGTTGAAGGTCATCCTGCATGGCATCGACACGCCGGCGACTCCTGAACTCGGCTACATGCCGGCCTTCAAGGACAGCTTCAACGACCGCCAGGTCGCCGAACTGGTCGCCTATCTGCGCCACCGCTTCGCCAGCGAGCAGCCGGCGTGGCTCGACCTGACCCAGAAAGTCGCGCACGTGCGCGCCAACCCCGGCACCCACTGAGCCCCATCACGACGCCGCGCGGCGCAGACCGCGCAGTACCACGTCGCTGATGAACGCCAGCCAGCGCGCCTTCTCGCTGACGCTGACCAGTTCGTCATCGAGAAAACAGCTCAGCGTGTGCAGGTTGGAGTTATAGAAGTAGCAGAGCGAGGCGATCATCAGGTACAGGTGCCGGATGTCGATATCCTCGCGGAAAAGCCCCTGCGCCTGACCGGCGGCGACGATCGGCTGCAACACGCCCACTGCGGTGCCGGAGAGCGCCCGCAGGTTGCCCGACTTGCGGGCGTGCACGCCTTGCAGCAGGTTTTCCGTGCCGAGGATGGTGATGAACTCAGGGTGCTTGAGGTAGTAGGTCCAGGTAAAGGCGACCAGATCGCGGATCGCCTGCTCGGGGTCTGCCAGATCGAACACCTGCCGGGCCTCGGCCCGGTTGAACTGGGCGTAGATGTGCTCCAGCACATTGACGAATAACTCATCCTTGCTGCCGAAGTAGTAATAGATCATCCGCTCGTTGCACTTGGCCTGGCTGGCAATCTGCTCGGTGCGCGCCCCGGCATAACCCTGACGGCTGAACACCTTAACCGCCGCCTTGAGGATTGCCGCCCGACTGCGATCCGCCTGGGCAGCTCGCGTACCGGTCTTGGCCTTTTCCATGGTGTATCCCGCTGGCTTAATCGACGGCGAAGTATGCGGCATCTGCTCCCGGCCAATCCACTTTGCCGCCTGCCTCCCCGCAGGACGCGCCTAGCCCACGTCCTTGCGCCGGGTGCGCTCGTTGATCACCCGGGCACGGCGGAAATTCCAACCGAGCAGCAGCTTCGAGGCGAGGTTTTCTCGGCTGTGCGGCTCACCGTAATGCAGCAGCACGGTGGAGCGCAGCGCGTTGGGGTCGCAGGGTTCGTTGGCGTGCAGCGAACGATAGCCCCAGAAGAAATAGGCGTTGCCGGGCACGATCTTGATCTTCGCCGGTTTCAGCCAGCTGCGCTTGACGGCGAAGGTCACCAGCTTCTGGGTCAGGGTGTTCTGCATCAGCGCCTTTTCCAGAATGTTGACGTACAGGTTGCTGCGGATGTTGCGCAGGTTGGGGAAGAAGATGAAATCCCCGCAGTCGCGGCCTTCGCTGGGCGTCACCAGCGGAATGAGCGCGGTCAGCGCTGCGGCGTCGTAGTGGAAGTAATAGGACTCGCGCTTGCCGGTCTTGCCCTGCAGGCAGCGCAGCGCCGGGAAGATGTCGGGTGAGCGCGGTGGTTGGCCGGTGCCGGTCTTGTAGATGTGCCTGAACAGGTCCATCACCTGGGGCGACACGCTCATCTCTTCGAAGATGCTGCCCCTCACGGCATCCTGGCCCTGCATGGCGAAGTACTCGTGGTGGTGCCGCTCCACTTCGTAATTGACGTGGGTGCGGGCCGCCTGCAACTGCTCCTCGGAGAGGAAACCCTCGATGACGGAATATCCCTGGCTCTCCATTTCGTTGACGATGCGCGGCACGACCTGCGGGTCGGCCTTCTGAAAATCGGGCATTGTGGTCGCGTCCTTCTCTGCTGTTTCGACGGTCACGCCAATCGGCAAGCCTCGGGATGTCCTCCGACCCGACTCGCACCTTCATATCGCGGGTTCGCCGTTCGCTCGCCAGGGGTGATCATCCAGGCCAAGCCGGAGATGGCCCGCCCAACGGGCCACGCTGAATGGGAATTACCTCCAGACAGGCAGTTGTAGCCCAGCCAGGGCCGTTCGATGCGCGACCAGCGGCAGCTTCTGACGAATGGCATGGTGGCCAGAGAATGGCCAACTAGAGGCTCCCGGGCCCGATACGAAGCGCCAGCCGCCTAGCGCACCTGGGCTGGAGCGTTAGCGGCTATGAATCCGACGCGCCGCAGCAGTGACGGCACCATCGTCGTCCTCAAGGCGGCTCCTGCGACCAGCGTGTACGAATGTCGCCTTGTTCCAGGCGCTGAGGGTTGTTGCCGAAGGCATCCTCGGCACTCATGTCGGCGCCCTTGTTGGCCAGGGCATCGAGCATGTCCTTGCGCTGGAACAGGGCCGCGTACATGGCGGCCGTCTGGCCACTGCCATTGCGTTGATCAGGGCTGCAGTCGGCGTCGAGCAGCCGCTTGGCGATGCGCACCTCACCCTTGAAGATCGCCCCCATCAGGGCGGTGTTGCCGCGCTGGTCCTGGGCGCAGGCATCGGCACCAGCGCTCAGCAGGCGCTCCACCGCCTCGCGGTGGCCGTGGTAGGCCGACAGGATCAGCGCCGTGTAGCCCTTCTCGTCAGCCGTATCGAGGTCGTAACCGGCCTGGATGAATTCGTCGAGCATCGCGGTATTGCCCGCCCGCGCCGCATCGAAGTAGTAAGTGCGCAATTGCGCCTGGATGTGCTCGGCATCGCCGGCGGGCGGAGTATCGGCCAGCAGCGAAGTCGCGCCGGTCAGCGTCAGCGCAAAGCAGAGGGTACGCAACATGGGAACCTCCCGAACGGCCAGCGGCCGCTCCCGGGTTGGGGAACCCGTGGCGCACGGCCCGCTCGGGGGCGGTGCGCCACGGAGTGACCGGCGTGGGCCGGTCGCAAGGTCAGTCCTGCAGCTTGGCGGCCAGTGCCTTGACCCGTGCCAGATCGCCCTTGGCTACCTGGGTCAGCCCCTCGCCGTACTGCACATCGGCCTTGTAGAAGAACGACAGCATGATGTGCTTGCTCTCGTCTTCAGCCTCGGCCAGGGCACCGCCCAGGCTGGCGATCAGATCGCCCTGCATCTTCTTGTCGTAGGAACGGTACAGCTCACCGGCCTGCAGGAAGTTCTGCTCGCGCTGGATCTTCTTCTGCTCGGTGCTGCCGCTCAGTGGCAGGTTGCTGTAACGCGCATGCTCGCTGGCAGGCCGTGGGTTGATGCGACTGGGCTCGTAGTTCACTTCGGTGGTGGTGTGGCCGATGTTCGCCGCGCCATCCTGATTGCCGTTGTTGACCGCCACCTTGGCCTGGTTGATCGGCAGGAACGCGTGGTTGGCGCCCAGGCGATACATCTGCGTGTCGGCATAGGAGAACAGCCGGCCCTGCAGCAGGCGATCCTCGGAGGGCTCGATGCCCGGCACCAGGTTGGACGGCGCCATGGCCACCTGCTCGGTTTCTTGGAACACGTTATCCGGGTTCTTGTTCAGGACCATCTGGCCAATTTTCTTGTAGGGCACGTCCGGCCAGATCTTGGTGGCATCCAGCGGATCGAAGTCGTACTTGGCCAGGTCAGCGGGTTCGAGCACCTGAATGTACAGATCCCACTTCGGGTAGTCGCCGGCGTTGATCGTGGTGATCAGGTCGCGGCTCATGTGGTTGAAGTCCTTGCCCTGGATCTGCTCGGTCTGCTGCGGGTCGTTGTTCTTGACCCCCTGCAGGCTGCGCCACTGGAACTTGACGTAGCGGTACTCGTTCTTGTCGTTGACCAGCTTGTAGGCGTGCACGCCGTTGCCGTTCATCTGCCGGTAATTGGCCGGCGTCCCTTCGTTGGAATACAGCAGCGTCAGGGTGCGGGTGGCTTCGGGCACGTGGCTGAAAAAATCGAACTGGGTGCGGTTGCTGCCGTAGTTGGTGTTCGGGTCGGGCTTGAAGGCATGCACCATGTCCGGGAACTTGATGGCATCGCGGATGAAGAAGGTCGGGAAGTTGTTGCCGACCAGATCCCAGTTGCCTTCGCTGGTGTAGAACTTGGTGGCGAAGCCGCGCGGGTCACGCAGGGTTTCCGGGGAATGGTTGCCGTGCACCACGCTGGAGAAGCGCACGAACACCGGTGTGGTGGTGCCCTTGGTGAAGACCTTGGCGCGACTCAGGTCGGAGATGTCGGCACTTGCCGTGAACTCGCCGTGGGCGCCGGTACCCCGCGCATGCACCACCCGCTCGGGGATGCGCTCGCGGTCGAAGCGCTGCAGCTTCTGGATCAACTGCACGTCCTGCAGCAGCGTGGGGCCGGTGCTGCCTGCAGTCTGTGAGTTCTGGTTATCGCCGACCGGGGCGCCGTTGTCGCGGGTCAGAGGCGCAGCGTGGGCGGAAAAGCTGAACAGAGAAGCGGACAAGGTCGCCGTCATCAAGCCAAGGGCAGGTGCCCATGAATTTTTGGGTTTCATGGATGAATCCTCGTTTTCTTATGGTTCCAAGCGCGTCATGCGCTTTCCCAAGGCTACGAGAGGTCATCCGCTGGTCTAAATTGGGAAAACCCAGCGCCCCGATAGACAATGCTTATTACGCGATAGAGCCCGAAAGTGATAAGCGAAGCGCCGATCGGCCGCGGCTCGTGGGCGAAGCGATAGCGGCCATTCAGCGAAATCGCGGTATGGCCACCATTCGCCGGCAAGCCGGCTCCTACACGACCCTGTGGATACCAGAGCCATGTAGGAGCCCGCTTGCGGGCGAAGCGATAGCGGCCATCCAGCAAAATCACGGCATGCCCACCAATCGCCGGCAAGCCGGCTCCTACGCGACCCTGTGCATACCAGCGCCATGTAGGAGCCCGCTTGCGGGCGAAGCGATTGCAGCCATCCAGCAAAATCACGGCATGCCCACCAATCGCCGGCAAGCCAGCTCCTACGCGATAGTGTGGATACCAGAGCCCGCTTGCGGGCGAAGCGATGGCGGCCATCCAGCGAAATCGCGGTATGCCCACCCATCGCCGGCAAGCCGGCACGACCGTGTGCATACCAGCGCCCACGTAGGAGCCCGCTTGCGGGCGAAGCGATAGCGGCCATTCAACAAAATCGCGGAACGGCCACCATTCGCCGGCAAGCCGGCACGACCGTGTGGATACCAGCGCCCACGTAGGAGCCCGCTTGCGGGCGAAGCGATAGCGGCCATCCAGCAAAATCGCGGCATGCCCACCAATCGCCGGCAAGCCGGCTCCTACGCGACCGTGTGCATACCAGCGCCCACGTAGGAGCCCGCTTGCGGGCGAAGCGATAGCGGCCATTCAACAAAATCGCGGCATGCCCACCAATCGCCGCAAGCCGGCACGACCGTGTGGATACCCGAGCCCATGTAGGAGCCCGCTTGCGGGCGAAGCGATAGCGGCCATTCAACAAAATCGCGGTATGGCCACCATTCGCCGGCAAGCCGGCTCCTACGCGATTGTGTGGGTACCAGCGCCCGCTTGCGGGCGAATCAATAGCGGCCATCCAGCGAAATCGCGGCATGCCCACCATTCGCCGGCAAGCCGGCTCCTACGGTGTCGTGGGCATTCCGCCTGGGCGTCACACGCGGAAGTGGCTGACCATCATCTGCAGCTGGTTGCCCAGACGCGCCAGTTCGATGCTCGATGCGGCGGTCTCCTCACTGGCTTCTGCGGTCTGCTCGGAGATGTCGCGCACGTTGACCACGCTGCGGCTGATTTCCTCGGCGACCGCGCCCTGCTGCTCGGCGGCGGCGGCGATCTGCTGGTTCATCGCCTGGATGTTGGACACCTTGCGGGTGATCATCCCCAGCGCCTCACCGGCCTTGCGGGTCAGAGCCACGGTGCTGTCGGTCAGCTCGCGGCTGCCGTGCATGATGGCTGCCACCTGCTGGGTGCCCTGCTGCAGACCAGCGACCAGGCCTTCGATCTCTTCGGTGGATTTCTGCGTGCGCTGAGCCAGCCCGCGCACCTCGTCGGCCACCACGGCGAACCCGCGCCCCGCTTCACCGGCACGCGCGGCCTCGATGGCGGCATTGAGGGCCAGCAGGTTGGTCTGCTCGGCCACCGCCTTGATCACGTCCATCACGCCGCCGATCTTTTTGCTCTCGCTTTGCAGCTCGCTCATGGCATCGGTGGAACGGGTCACTTCGGCGGCCAGGCGATCGATCTGCGCGATGGCTTCCGCCACCACCCGATCACCCTGGCTGGCCTCGTGGTCCGCATCGGACGCGGCCTGGGAGGCCTCGGCAGCACTGCGCGCCACCTCCTGCACGGTAGCCGACATTTCCTGCATGGCCGTAGCCACCTGATCGGTCTCCACCTTCTGGCTGTTGACCCCGGCGCTGGTCTGCTCGGTGACGGCCGACAGCTCCTCGGCGGCGCTGGCGATCTGCGTGACGCCATCACGGATGCCACCAATCAGCTCACGCAGGGTGCTGCCCATGCGCTGGATACCCTGCTGCACCACACCGAGCTCGTCGCGACGGCTGACCTGCAGAGTCTGGGTGAGGTCACCGCTGGTGATGCGCTCCACCGCTTCGAGGGTTTCCTGCAGCGGACGGGTGATCTGCCGGGTGATCAGCCAGGCGGCGAGTATGCCCACCAGCAGGGCCAGCAACGTGGCGCCGATCATCATGCGGGTGGCGAAGCCGGTGTCGCTGTCACGCAGCTTGACCTGCATGGCCAGCAGCGCGTCGCTGCCCTTGACGATCTCCTGCACCTGATCGGTCATGGCGTCGCGCAACTGCAAGCGCTCGGCGGTTGCCGTGCGATAGGTACCCAGCAGGCTGCGGTAGGCGGTGACCGAGCTCTCGAGCTGCTGGATCTGGTCGCGATAGTCGCCGGCGAACACGGTCGCCAGGCCATCGAGCCCCTGATCGACGCGCTCGATCTGCTGGTTCAGTGCCTGCTCGGTGCGCTCGTTCACATCAGCGGTGTAGGTGAGCACGCGGTAACGCAGGGTCTGCACGTCGTCCTTGAGCCGGGCGATGGCCTGGTAACGCGCGAAGCCCGCTTCGTCGCCCACGGCAGTGCGGGCCACTTCGTCCCTGACACGGTCGATCAACTCACCGGCGCGATCCGCCATGTCGACCATCTCGGTGCGGGTCTTGTTGGCGGTGGTGTAGGTCACGTTGGTCTTGTCGTAGGCCTTCTGATACTGCTCGATCAACTCGATCTGCTGCTTGATCAGCCGTACGTTCTCCGGGTTCTGGAAGTGCGGCAACATTTCCTGCTGCCGTTGAGCCAGCACACGAATCTGCTGCTGCACCTTGTCGGCTTCCGCCGCACCGCCATTGGAGAGCAGGTACTGCAAGCGCGCCACACGCAGATCGGTGAGGGTATGCGTGAGGTCATTGACGTCGGTCATGCGCTCGCTGCGCTGCACCACGCTGTCCAGGCTGGTCCAGCTGACGGCGGCCAGGGCCATGGTCAGCGCCAGTACGAGGCCGAACCCCAAAGCCAGTTTCATGGTGACGCTGATATTGCCAAACCACGTATTCATGGATCGCTCCAACTGCAAATTCATGTGATGAGGAAACTGGAGACTTATTCTTGTTGAGCCAGCCCGCACTCCAAGCGCGGTTCTGAGACGGCATCCCAGCCGGTGTCGCGATGATTCACCCATCGAAATGACGATGCTGTGGGGTCCGCCGAAGCGAACGATATCACTTTGATATTGCACAGACGCAGTGGCGCGCGGCTTGGTTCAACCTAAATCGCGATTGGCTGGAAATTGAATGCGGCGCTCTGGGGCGCGGGTATCGGCAATACAGCCCTTGCCCGAGCGGATGGACAGGAGATCGGCCTTGGCACGGGCGGGCGGAGGGTGAAGCGATACGGGCGAGCGTTCAGAGCTGTTTGCTGAAGCATCGCCCGTGCTTGCGGCGTGGAATCCGATCAGTCGAACCGCGGGACGTAGGCATCCTCGAGCGGCGGGCCGAACGCCGTGGTCTTCTCGATCTCCAGAACGTTGGCTGGCCGTGGGAACGGCTCGGGCTCGGGTTGCCCAGGCTGCTTGTCGATACCAATGTCCTTGAAGAATATCTCCAGGCCGTTTGGCTGGATGAACCACAGCCAGTGCAGCTCGCTGTCGCTGTCGTTGATGAACATGTGCCGGCGGCCGCGGCCGACGAAGATGGTCACGCCCGGCTTGACGATATATTCCTTGCCATCGATGCGCGCCTTGCCCTCCCCGCGGATGAAATGCAGCACTTCGTCATGTATCGGGTGGTAGTGCTCCCTCACGTAGCTGGCCGGCGGCAGCGTCTGCGTGCCCAGGCTGAACGGGCTCTGAATTTCCAGCTCTTCGGGATCGATACGCACGGAAATGAAGCCATTGGCCGGCACGGGCTGCCAGTAGTCCTTTCCGTCGTCTGGCCCGAGTACCAGAATATCGCCCAGATCAGCATTGTTGCCTTTCTCGATCATCGACATCGTATTGCCCTCTAGAAAAGTGGCCTTACCGTCGAAGTGGCACCCGCAGCCGCGCCTGAAAAGGCTACTGCGTCTCTTCGACAGGATCGGCAAAGGGCCGTGAAGCGCTGCACGCCAATTGCTCGGCAGGGCTTTCACGGCCATGACGGTCAGTCAGCGAGCGGACTCGTGGTCGCTCGCTGGCGCACTTCCAGTTGCCCTTTCCAGGCGACCAGACTGACGATGAACATGGCCAACAGCGGCAGCGACATGCTGAACTGCAGGCCGATGTGATCCGACGTAGCGCCGATGATTGGCGGGCAGATCAGAAAGCCCAGATAGCCAATGGTGCCGTTCAGCGCCAGCCCCAGGCTGGGCGCCTGCGGGTACGCCTGAGCAGCCTTGCTGTAGAGAATCGGTGTCATGTTGGCCAGCCCGAGGCCGACCAGCATGAAGCCGACGATGGCAGTCAGCGGCGCAGGTGCACTGATGGCCAGGGCGAAGCCGACAACGCCCAGCAGCCCCGAACAGACCAGCACCCGGTCACGGCCATAACGGCGAATCAGCGGGTTGCCGATCAGGCGCCCGATCGCCATGGCGAAGCTGAAGCCACCGAAAGCGAATGCAGCGATACCGGTGCTGGTGCTGGCCACGTCGGTCAGGTACTTGGCGCTCCAGTTGATCATCGAGTTCTCGGTGAAAAGCGACATGACCGTCAGCATCGCGATGATCAACAGGGTGCCGTTGGGCCTGATCACCACCTTCTTCTTCTCGGCAACCGTGGCCAGAGTCGGACGCAGGTGACGCAGCGGCCTGGCACACAGCAGGGTGGTCAGCAGCATCAGCACTGCGGCCACGCCCAGATTGGTCAGCGCGCTCAGTGCATAGGCATCCAGTACCGACACCAACCCGGCGCCAGCCATGCCACCGAAACTGAACGCGGCATGGAACCAGGACATCAGTGGTTTGTTCAGCTTCTCCTCGATGATCGAGGCATGGGTATTCATCGAAATGTCGATGACGCTGTTGCACATCCCGAAGAACAGCAGAATGACGAAGAACACCTCGTAGGACGGCGATATCACCAGCAGTGGCAGAGAGATCGACAGCAATATCCCGCCGATGACTATCGACGCACGGCTGCCCAGTTTGTTGGCGACGCTGCCAGCCAGGAAGATCATCAGCATGGTACCCGCCGCGAACATGCTCAGGGCGGCCCCCAGCTGCCCATCGCTCAGACCGAGCGCCCTGCTGATGGCCGGAATGTTGGTGGCCCATATCCCCAACACCAGGCCATTGACGAAAAAGATCGATGTCGTTGCGTAACGTGAATATTTCAGATCACTGACGATGCTCATGGCTGGATCTCGCTGAACATTGGTTGCGTGACTGGGTGCTAGGTGAGCACCCAGGGTTGGCATTCCAGGCCGTAGTCAGACTAAAGCCCGTAATCGATTACAAATCAACGTATTCAAAATCGTCATGGCGCGGCCCGCGCAGTGCCCGCCCCTTCCCCATCCGGCTCCTGCGCCAAGCCGCCCGGCCATCAGAACACCAGCGCCTGTAACTGCTTGGCGACCGCCTCTTCGATGCTCAGCGCAGCCAGCCAGGATGTCTTGACGTTGTCCGGCAAGGGGTTGTTGATCAGGCGGATCGACAGTTCGCCAAAGGCGCCTCGTGCCTGAACCTCATGGACGTTCTTGTGCACGCCAGGGTCGGCGATCAACTGGACCTGAGTCAGCTCGAAACCGACGCCGGAGAGCGCCACCGCGGCGGTCACGTTGGCGTTCTTCGGGAACAGCACCGACGCCTGGGCGGCCGAACCGCGAAAGATGGTGGTCGGTTCGTCGATGCTGGCCAGGTCGAATACATCGTCGGCAGGCGTTCCGCCCCAGGCCTGAGGTGGTTTGCGACCGATGTAGATGACTTCGTCCAGCCCAGCCGCACGGGCCGAACGTATGGCATCGAGCCCGCCAATCGCCCCCGAGACCAGAATCAGGCGTGCCTTGCCGGCATTGGCAGCCTGCTCCAGATCTTCCCTGAGGGCCCTGTCGGCCAGCGCTCCGATGGAGGCGATCACCACATCGATACCCGCCCGCAGGCAGGCCGGAACGGCATCCACGACCGCGCCATGGCCAGCACACTCGATGACCAGATCGGGTTGCCAGTCGATGAGCGACCGAACGTCACTGAACAGCGTCAGGTGACGAGACTCGGTGAAAGCCTCGGGGTGCTGCATGCGATCCACGACCGCATAGGAGGCCGATGGCAGGTGCTGGGTCTGCAGGGCTTCGAGCACGCGCCTGCCGATTGCCCCCAGGCCGATGATGCCGACTCGCCTGATTGTTGGTTCACTCATGCTAAGGACTCCCAGAATTCGGCCAAGATCGCCGTGTACAGGTCAGTGCGAGTGAGCGGCGCGAAGTGGCCACCGTTGAGCGCCAGCAGCCTGGCCCTGGGGATCAGGCTGGCCAGCTCCTCGCTGTGATGGAAAGGAATGATGTAATCGTCAGGTGCACCGACTACCAGGGTGGGCGCCTGGACGGCCCCCAGTTCGTCGCGGCGGCTGTACCCCAGCAACATGTCCATGCGCGCCTGGGTCATGCCGACATCCAGAGGTGACGGTTCGTCGAAGTTCACGGCGCCGTCGATGGCGAACTGCTCGCCGTACCAGGCCGAGGGATAGCCGGCGAAGCGCGTCAGCGCGTTGTAGGCGGTACCTCCCAACCAGGCCAGCACATACTTGCGGTAGGCGAAGAAGTCCTCGAAGCGCTTGTCCGGGCGCGCCCAGCCACTGCTCAGCACCAGGCTGCGAACCCGCGGCCCATGGTCGAGTGCCAGCGCCTGGGCGACCAGCGAGCCGGTGGAGTGCCCCACCACGTGCGCCCGGTCGAGCTCCAGCTCGTCGAACACCCTGAGCGCGGCGGCGACGATACCGGGGATGTTCGGCAAGCCGTCGATCTCGCTGCCACCGACGCCGGGATGATCGAAGGTGATCACTCGCCAGGACTGGCTCAGCGCCGCCACGCTGGGCTCCCAGAAGGACGCCAGCCCACCCAGGCCGGAAATCAGCACGACAGCATCGCCCTGCCCCTTTTCCACGATGTTGATCGCTGCGCTCATGGCGCTCTACTCCCTTTCCGAGCAGCGTGAATTGCTTTGCACATCTGCATGCTCCTCATGCCTCGGCTTGCCAGCCGCAAGCCCGTAATCGTTTACAAATCCAGGCGGACAACCCGCTGGCGGATTGTCTTCGAGCGTCTCTGCTGCGGGACGGGCGTCAGCCGCTCCTGCGCCAGGTATCGCTGAGGGTGTAGCCGGTGGGGAACGGATCGCTGGGATCGAGCACGTACTGATGAAACCCCGTCAGCCAGGCCTGCCCGGAAATGGTCGGGCGGATGCACGGGCGGCCCCCGATACTCATGGTCTCGACGATCTCGCCCACGAACTCGGTACCCAGGATGGATTCGTGGACGAACTTCTCGCCCATGCCAATCTGCCCGCGGGCATGCATCACCGCCAACCGGGCGCTGGTCCCGGTACCGCAGGGTGAGCGATCCAGCCGCCCTGGAGAAACGATGACGCCATTGCGCGAACGCTTGCCCAATGGATCGTCCCGTAGCGGGCCAGCGAACAGCGTCTGGTTGATGGTGTGGATCTGGGGGTTTTCCGGATGCACCGCAGGCACCTGCTCGGCGGCAGCGGCCTTGATGACTTCACCGACACTGACCATATCGGCGGCCTCGTCCGGGGTGATGGCAAAGCCCAGGGCCTGGGCATCGGCCAGCACGTAGATCATCCCGCCGTAGGACACGTCGACCTTCAGCGAGCCAATGCCCGGTACCTCGATGAAGCGGTCCAGCGCGAAGACGAAACACGGCACGTTGGAGAACGTCACGCTGGTGCACTTGCCATTGCGGCACGCCGCTTCGACACGCACCAGCCCGCCAGGAGCCTCGAGGGTCAGGCGCGTGACCGGCTCGGCCATGGGGAGCATGCCGGTCTCGAGCAGCACGGTCACCGTACAGATCGTATTGGTGCCCGACATCGGCGGGTAGAACTCGGATTCCATGATGACGAACCCCACATCCGCCTCGGGATGCGCGGACGGCAATACCAGGTTGACGCACTGGGTGACGCTGCCGCGAGGCTCCTGCAGCAGCAGCTTGCGCAGGTCGTCACCCTGGGTCTCCAGGTACTTCATCTTGTCGAAGATGGTCTGCCCGGGGACGTCCAGTACGCCGCCGGTGATCACGTCATTGCGCTCACCAGCCGCATGGGCACTGACCACATTGATCATTCGCTTGAAGTTCATAACCAGACCTTCGTTCAGGGAGTGGTGCCTGATCCCTCGGCGCCGCAACGGCGGTGCCGAGGGTCGGCTGCATCAGCCAAGGGTATTGGGCAGAACAGGCGTGCGCGGCCCGGTCTTGATGAAGGTCGCCTTCACCTCGAGGAACTCGTGCAAGCCGTCGACACCGTTCTCACGCCCGTAGCCACTCTGCTTGAAGCCACCGAATGGCAACTGCGGTGCGCTCTCCAGGTAGGTATTCACGTATACGGTGCCGCTTTGCAGTTTCTGCGATACCGCGAGCGCCTTGTCCAGATCCTTGGTCCAGAGGCCATTACCCAGGCCATAGAGCGTATCGTTGGCCAGTTCGATGGCTTCGTCGACCGTCTTGAAACGGGTGACCGTCAATACCGGGCCGAAGATCTCCTCGCGGAAGATACGGTGCTCCGGTCGCACCTCGGTAAAGATCGTCGGCCCCACGAAGTAGCCTTTGCCCAGGCTGCCCTGAGTCAGGCGCTCACCGCCACACAGCAGCCGCGCGCCCTCCTGCCTGCCCACCTCGATATAACCCAGCACGCTGTGCAGATGCTGCTCGTGAATCAGCGCACCGATCTGGGTCTGGTCGTCCAGAGGCAGCCCCACCACGACCCGCGAGGCACGCTCCACCAGCCTGGCGACGAACTCGTCGGCCACCGATTCTTCGATCAGCAGCCGCGTTCCCGCCACGCACTCCTCGCCCTGATTGAGGATTACCCCGAACAGCACACCGTCCAGCGCGGCCTCAAGATCGGCATCGGCGAACACCACGTTGGCGGCCTTGCCACCCAGCTCCAGCGCTACCCGGGTAAGGTCGCCAGCGGCGCTGGCAGCGATCTGCTTGCCAACCCGGGTCGAACCGGTAAAGGAGATCATCGACACATCGGGGTGGCGCGTCAGGCGCTCGCCCACCACCTCGCCACGACCGGTGACGATATTGATCAGCCCGGCCGGAAAACCAGCCTCGGCCGCCAGCCGGGCGACCTCCAGTGCGCTACCGGAGGTCAACTCGGAGGGCTTGATCACTACCGGGCAACCGGCAGCCAGTGCGTAGGGCAGCTTCTGGAACAGGCACACCAGGGGGAAGTTCCACGGCACGATCAGGCCGACCACGCCCCGCGCCTCGCGGGTGACCAGGCCCAGTCTGTCGTCGCCGAGATGGGTAAAGGCCTCGCCCTTGATCTGCCACGCGAGGGACGCGGCAAACCGGGTCAGCTCGGCAGCCCACGACACCTCTCCCCTGGCATAGATGATCGGCTTGCCCACCTCTTCGGCCTCGATTTCTGCCAGGCGTTCGGCATCTCGCTCGATCAGATCGGCAAGCCGGCTCAGCAACTTCGCGCGTTCTGACCCCGGTAGCGAGGACCAGGCGCTGCTGACGTGCAGCGCCTTGGCCCGCTCGACGGCAATGTCGACATCCTGGGCACTTCCCTCGGCGAAGCGCGCCAGCAGGCCACCATGCGCCGGAGAATGGCGCTCGATGTGCTGCCGGCTGGAAGGTGCGTACTCGCGCCCATCGATCCAGTGGTCATAGGTTCTGGTGGACATGCTGTTTCTCCTGAAAAGGGTATGTATACGTTTACATTCGAGATTAAACATTGCACCGCAAGGGGCTAGCTGCAGCGGGCCATCAGTGGCTCGATGCGGCGGCTCTCGATACTGACTGCAGCCTCCAGCGTCGACAGCGGTGTCTGTGCACCAGCCGTCATCACCAGCACCTGATTGGGGTCGCTGAACTCGGTGGTCCATACGCCACAGCAGGGCTGTCCCGAGGCATCGACGCTACGGTGGATGCGGTCGATCACGGCCGATGCAGTACCCGTGGCACAGCGGTAAGAATGCACAAAGCGCGCCTTGCACAGCTCGACTTCCGAACGCGGGTTGAGCAATTGCAGGAACTGCCTGCTGACCAGAGGAGCGGCCTGCGGCAGGAACGCCTCGCGCCAGGCCTTCACCTTGCCCAGTTCGGCCCGCAACCGCGTTCGCTCATCGAATGACTGATAGCGCCACAAGTGGCTGAAGTAGATGCAATTGTCCACCTGCTCCTGCCACATACCCAGCAGCGCCCCGTAGTCATTGCCGCGAATCGGCAGGCAGCACGTCTGGAACAGTTGCCAATAGCGCTCCCAGGCCTGCTCGGTGAATTGGTACTCGCGCAGTTCATCGATCATTCCGGCATCCTCACCAGGCGGTGTAGCCGCCGTCGACGGTGAACATCGCACCGGTGGCGAAGGTGGAGTCGTTGCTGGCCAGGAACAGGATCATGTTGGCGATATCCACCGGTTCGCCCATCTTGTTGAGCGGCGAGCGAGCTTCCAGCCCCTTCTTGAAAGCCACCGGATCGGGCACCGATTCGAAGATCTTGTCGTAGTAGCTGGAGGCGATCACACCGGGTGCAACGCTGTTCACCCGCACACCCTCGAGGGCGTGATCCAGTGCCATGGCTCGCGTCAGCGCCGCCACTCCGCCCTTGGCCGCCACGTAGGCTGCACGATCCTTGATGCCGACCACCGAGATGGTCGAGGCCAGGTTCACCACAGCCCCACCACCGCGCCGAACGATCTCGGGAATCGCGTATTTGGAACAGAGGAATACGCCCTTCAGGTTGACGTCGACGACCTGATCCCAGGTCTCCTCTTCGAGGGTGACAACGCTGCCCAGCGTGCCGAAGCCGGCGTTGTTGACCAGAATGTCCAGCCCGCCGAACTTGCCGACGCTGGCAGCGACCATGGCCTCGACCTGACCGGCCACGGCCACGTCCACCTCGACGGCGAAAGCCTGGGGGCCGATGTCGGCAGCCACACGGCGGGCCAGTTCGATATTGCGGTCAGCCACCACCACCTTGGCCCCTTCGCGGGCGAAGAGTCTGGCGGTAGCCTCACCGATGCCGGCGCCAGCACCGGTGATAAGGGCGACTTTCTCGTGCAGTTTCATGATGCATTTCCTGAGTGCAAAAGGACGGCGCATGCGCCTGGGCCGCCAACCCGCCGGAGCCGGTCGGCGAGAAATCATTCCGGCACGTAGTACGGCGCGCTGGATCCAGCCAGTGGGCTGCGGCCACGAATGTCGTCGGCGATCTTCTCGGCCATCATGATGATCGGCGCGTTGAGGTTGCCGCTGACGATCTCCGGCATGATCGAAGCGTCGACCACCCGCAGGTTCTCGATGCCATGAACCCGACCACGGGCATCGACCACGCTGTTCTCGTCCACGCCCATGCGGCAGGTGCAGCACGGGTGATAGTTGGTTCCCGCCAGGCCGCGCAGGGCTTCGAGAATCTGCTCATCGGTCTGCACCGCAGGCCCGGGCGTGACCTCTTCGCCGCGGTAGGGATCCCAGGCCGGCTGCGCGACCACATTGCGAATCGCCCTCACGGCCGCGATGGCATCCTGCTGGTCCTCTGGAGTGGACAGGAAGTTGAAGACGAACCGCGGTGCGTCCCGAGGATCGGCCGACCCCAGCCAGACGCGGCCGGTGCTGGTCGGGCGCATCAGGCTGAAGAAATACTGGAAGCCGTTCTCCAGCTTCACGCTGCCGTGCTGGAACTCGCCCAGCATCGGGATGAACTCGAACTGCACGTTCGGCACCTGAATGTCATCACGGGTGCGGATGAACGCGCCTACTTCGAAGAAGTTGGTGGCTCCCAATCCCTTCTTGAAGAACCGCCACATGAAGCCCAGCTTGAGCTTGCCCAGGGCCGTCAGTTGCTTGGCAATCGAGACGTTCTGCGTGGCGCGGTATTGCACGGGCGCAGCAACGTGATCCTTCATGCCCTGCCCCACGGCCGGCAGATGCGCCACGCAGTCGATGCCGAACTCGGCCAGATGCTCTCGGTCACCGATCCCGGAGAGCATCAGCAGATGGGGCGAATGAATGGCACCTGCGCAGAGCACCACCTCCCGGCTCACGCCAATCACCTGAGGCTCGCCGTCGCGTAGCAGGTGGACGCGCATCGCCCGCGTTCCTTCGAACTCGATCCGGGTGACAAGAGCCTTGTCGCACACGTGCAGATTGCCGAGATGGCGATTAGGGTGGATATAGGCCCGGGAGGTGCTCCAGCGAATGCCCTTGTGAACGTTGCGCTGGGTGATGTGCACACCCTCCTGGCGGTAGCCGTTGTGGTCATCGGCCCGCGCATAACCGGCCTGCTCGCCCGCCTTCAGGAAGGCGCGATAGAGCGGGTTATCCGCCTTGCACGTCTCGATGTGCATCGGGCCGCCAACCCCGCGATAGTCGTTGCCGCCCTTGTCGAAGGTCTCCGCCTTGCGGAAGTACGGCAGGCATTCGGCATAACTCCAGCCGGCCAGCCCAAGGGCGCCCCAGTTATCGTAATCCCAGGGGTTGCCACGCACCCAGTTCATGCCATTGATCGATGACGAACCGCCCAGCACCCGGCCACGCGCCTCGTAGATGCTGCGATCCCCCAGCTCCTTTTCGGGCTCGGAATGGATGTACCAGTTGAAACGGTCATTCATCAGCGGAAAACCCAGCGCCGCCGGCATCTGGATATACAGGCTCCTGTCGCTCGGGCCGGCCTCCAGCATCAGTACCGAGTGCTGCCGGTCCTCGGCCAGGCGTGCGGCCAGCACACTGCCGGCAGAGCCGGAACCGATGACGATGTAGTCGTACGTACTTGCTGTAGATCGGCCGTTGATGTCACGCATGAGTCCACCCGAATTGAAAGCTGGAAAACACTGTAATCGTTTACAAACCAGAGAAGCAAAATTTGGAAACCCACACCCTACCGGGCCAAGCTCCCAATCAATCTGCGCTTCGACGTACAAGTGCCCAAGCATAAAGCGCGCCATTGCCAGCCAATTGCGTTGCCGACTCAGTGTTCATGCGGCTTGGCGTGATCGGGCGGATCAGCGTCTGGCACCGCGCAACCTGTTACCGCACCAAGCCGATGCGAAAAGCGGTAACAGTGCACTGAAAACGATTACAATCATTCACAGGCAAACCGTAGGGCTTTGGCCCATACCGCGAAGCAAGCGATTGATCGTCTCCCTGCACGCGCCTCTCTGCCCAGAGCGGGCGAGCCCCGGCGGCACGAACGCGGGCAGTTTTTTGATGCAGCACCCCATTGAATCCCGCAGAATCCTGCGCACGCAGCAACTGCACCACGACACCAGAGGAGCACGTGTGAGCATCGCCAAGAACAACCAGACCCGATGCAACGTCACGGATGTCGCCAAGGCTGCAGGCGTCTCCGTTGCCACCGTTTCGCGCAGCTTCAACCTGCCCCATCACGTACGCGACGACGTGCGGGAAAAGGTCCTGAAAGTCGCCGCCCGCATGGGCTACACGCCCAACTCGGCGGCCAAGGCGCTGCGCCTACGCAAAACCAACGTCATCGGCGCCATCATCCCCACCCTGGACCACTCGATTTACGCCACCATGGTGAAGAGCTTCCAGGACAAGCTCGCCGAGTACGGCTATGTGGTTTACGTGCTCAGTTGCGGCTTCGACTCCGGCGCCATCTACGAAAAAGTGAAGCTGCTGGTCGAGCGCGGTGCCGAAGCGCTGCTGGTGGTCGGTGACATCCGCGACCCGGCGCTGACCAAATACCTGCAGGAACACCGGATGCCGGTCATCTGCACCTACTCCTATTTCGATGACCGCGCCTTCCCCTTCATCGGCTTCGACAACTACCAGTCCACCCGGCAACTGACCGACTACCTGCTCGGCCTTGGCCATCGGCACATGGCGATGCTAACCGGCCCCATGAAAGGCAACGATCGCCAGGAGGCCCGCCAACGGGCGTTCATCGACACCCTGGCCAACCACCCGGATAGCTGCAGCCACGCCATCTACGAAAGCACCGATGGCTACACCATCGCCTTCGGCGAACAGACCCTGCGCCGTATCCGCCTCGAGCACCCCGAGATAACGGCCATCGTTTGCAACAGCGACGTGATCGCCTTCGGCGTGCTCTCGGCCTGCAAGAAGCTCGGCATCGACGTGCCACGGCAGCTCTCCGTGACCGGTTACGACAACTTGGAATTCGCCGACTACCTCGATCCGCCGCTGACCACACTGTCGATTCCAGCAACGGAGATGGGGCTGCTCAGCGCCGAAGCGCTGATCGCCAACCTGAAAAACGGCACCGAGATCAAACCGGCGCTGCTCAGCACGCAGATGATGATTCGCCAGTCCAGCGACAGGATCTGAGCGGCTACAAAGGCACTGCGGCATCGAGGGCGGTTAATAGCAGTCAAACAGCCGCCCTCACCTACCCACCATCCCGCCTGCCAGCCCTCACCGAACCGGGCGGCACACCGACCGAGCGCTTGAAGGCGCGGCTGAAAGCGGCCAGTGAGCCGTAGCCGAGTTGCTCGGCTACGGCTTCGACCGCCTGGTGGTCATGACTGAGGCTCTGCTGGGCCAGGCGCATGCGCAGGTCCGTCAGGTAGCGCAGCGGCGAAACGCCGGTCGCGCGCAGAAAGCGTTGCGCGAACACCGAGCGCGACTGCCCGGCTTCGCTGGCCAGCGAGGCCACCGTCCACGGGCGCCCCGGGTGCCTGTGCATCATCACCAGGGCCTTGCTCAGCCGTGGGTCCTGCATCGCGCCGATCCAGCCGGAGGCCACCCCACAGCCTTTGGCCACCCAGCCGCGCACGATCAGCGCCGCGATCACTTCCGCCAGGCGCGCAAGAATGCCCGCATGCCCGGCCAGCAGCACCAGGGATTCACGCTCCATGGCATCGAGTAACGGACGAATCTCCGGCGAGCTGTGCAGGATGGTGTCGACCCGCATCACCTCCGGCATGGCCTCGACCAGAGGCTGCATACCACCCAACTCCAGCGTCATGCAGCAACTGAAGATGAGCGCCGCCTGGTCAGCCTCCGTCGACTCCCAGGGCTGGTCATCGGCAGGCACAGCCGGGTCGAAGGTGCGTATATCGCGGCTCAGCGTGTCTGGCCTGGACAGCACCGCATGTTGGCCGCCACGGGGAATCAGCACCGCATCGCCGCTGTCGAGCCGGTGCAGTTCGCCAGCCGGGCTGCGCAGCCATACCGGGCCGCGACCGACGAACTGGAACTGCGCCCGCCCTACTTCGTTGCTGAAGCCGACACCCAGCGGGCGTGGCACTTCCATCCTGCGAAATTGCACACCGCACAGGCGCATGCCCAGCAGCAGTTCGCTGATCAGGTCATTGGCACTCATCGGGGCTCCTCGCAGATCAGGACGATGGATCAACAGATCCGCACTCTATGCCATAGCTCGTCCCAGGTCACCGACCTAGACTTCAATCCATCCACTTCGCCGATAATGAGTTCCCCCATGCGCCACTCCCCTTTCACCCGCACCCTGCGCGGCATCTGGCTTGCCCTGCTGCTGGCCGCCCTGTCGCCCGCCGCCATGGCGGCAGAAAAGCACTACAGCGTCACCGCCCCCGACGGCCTGAAACTCGCCGTGCAGGAGACTGGCAACCCGGACGGCCCGGCCATCGTGTTCATCCATGGCCTGCTGGGCAGCCGCCTGAACTGGGAACAGCAGACCAGCAGCCCCGACCTGCAAGGCTACCGGCTGATCACTTACGACATGCGCGGCCACGGCCTCTCGGGCAAACCCGATGATGCTGCCGCCTATGCCGACGGGCGCCGCTACGCCGATGACCTGGCCGCCGTGCTCGAGGCGACCGGCGCCAAGCGGCCGGTGCTGGTGGGCTGGTCCCTGGGCGGGCTGGTGATGTCCGACTACCTGGCCGCTTACGGCGACACGAAGATCGGCGGCGCCGTGTACGTCAACGCGGTGATCGAGCTCAACGAGAAACTGATCACCCCGCACCCCGAGGTGTATGCCAGCCTGGCCTCCGATGATCTGAAGACCCACCTCGATGCGCTTCGCACCTTTCTGCGCCTGTGCTTCCACACCCAGCCCGACGCCGCGACCATGGAGCTGCTGCTGACCAACGCCGCCATGGCGTCCTGGCCGATGACCCGCAGCATTCCCACGATGACCTCCGCCGCTACCGAAGGCCTGCCCAAGGCGAAGGTACCGCTGTTGCTGTTGTACGGCGCCAGGGACCAGCTCGTTGAAGTGCAACCGAGCATCGACCGCGCCAAGGCCCTCAACCCCAAGGCGCAATCGAAGCTCTACGCAGAATCAGGCCACGCCCCCTTCCTGGAAGAGGCCGCGCGTTTCAACCAAGACCTGGTGAACTTCGTGGAGGCAGCTGCTGCAGGCAAGCAGTGAGGAGTGGTAGCGGAGCTAACCCTGCCGCCGCTGACGCACGACCGAGTCCTCATATGCCACGACCAGTCGGCCAGCCTTGTCGATACCCGGCAGCAGCGCCAGGACCCTGGCTGGCGTTTCGTGGCTGAACTGCACGGTGTAGCCGCTGCCATCCGAGAAGGGTTGGGCTTGCGCCACCCAGGCCTCGACCAGGCTCAGGTCGAGGTCGATATCCCGAGCGATGTCGGAGAGGGGAATTGGGGGCGAAGCGAAGGCAGTCATATCGAGTTCCTTCTCGGGGTTTTCTCGAGTTTAGCCAGCACATTCCGGAACACCAGCACGAGATTCCGACAAAGTGCGTAGGGCCCGTCCGATTCTCTGACTAGATTTCAACATGAACAGCCCATGAGGGGCTGAACATAGCGAAATGGAGAATCCCTATGCGCCATCTTGCCCTTAGCCTGACTGCCGCTCTATTCCTGTCCGCCACGCTGATACCCGCCGCCGTGGCGGAAAGCCCCGCCGAGAAAAGCATCCGCGAAGACAATCGAGACCTCGACAAAGGCGTCGAACACGACGCCAAGGAACTCGAAAAAGGCGTGCACCACAGTGATGAAGAAATCGACAAAGGCATCGACCACGACAGCAAGGAACGCCACAAGGCCGATAAACACATCGACAAGGAACTGAAGAAGGATTTGTAGATGGTTGCTGGCGGGGGCCCGGCTGCGGGCTTTCGCCTCGCCTCGGCGTGATGCTGGGAGCCACTACCTGCGAAGAGTTGGCGCACATGACCTTGCCAGTAGAGCCAGAGCCAACCGCGGGGCCTCGGGGAATCAGGTGAAAAGCTACTTTTTGAGCAGCAGCCTCAGCCCGCGATAAAGCAGATAAAACAGCGAAAGCATTGCAGTGCCCAGAAACATCATCACCGCAAGCGCCTGCATATCCTTAGAGAACTGAGCCGCTGGAATATAGCAATCCGCACTGATTCTTCGGCAGCCCAAGCTGACTGCACGCAACCCGAAAGCGATGTACAGACAGAACTCGACAGCCAGCGCGACAAGAAAGCCGCCGATCACGAACAAAGCCCGCCTCACATCCGCACTCCTTAGTGAAAAATTCCCACAGCGAACGTTACAGACGCGCAAGGCACGCCTCTATGGTTGCCATCACAAAACCCGCGAGCTAGAGTGCGTCCGTCACGGTCTATCCCGTGGCCGGGTGTGACAACCTGAATGTTCGAGACGCGGTGCGTCCAAATTGCCTAGCCGGTATCCATTACCGTGCTACTGCATTTCTATGGCGGTCCGTACGGGGCAGGCTTCGGCCTGGCCGGTTCCCTCGGACGCCGGTTTGTCACCCCCGTACGGTCCGTCACCATAACCGCGTGACAACGGCGGTGGCGGCTCCTTAATAAGTTCGAGGAGCATAAGGAAAATGCGCTATCCAGCTTTTACGCCAGAGCACCACCCTGCCCGTTCGGCAGACTCCGCCACCTCCAGCCAGGAGGTGCACCATGACTAACCTGCACTGCCGTGTAATCCGCTTCCCCAAACGGCAAAGCCCTATCCCTCAAAAACCATTCCCAGCCGTCGACCTACAGGGCGAGGCAGAATTGCGTGCCAGTTTGGTATGCGACCTTTTCGACGAGGTCATCAAAAAGAAAGACGAGCCCCAGGACAGCATGCAGATACATGTGGCCGCGCTGTTTGCCAAGGATTTGGTTGAAGAGATGGTGGTGTTGTATCGAAGGGCGCTTTGTGAGGATCCGGGAGGGGAAATACATAATTAAAAGTCCAACACGGTAACTCCCGACTAACGAGAGCAATGCTCGCTGAAATCACAATGGCAAACATGCAACCTTTAACGGTACTACGATGAAAAATCTGAGCCGGTGAACCCGGCTCGGATCTTCTGAGCCCAACGAAAATAATGCAGCCGGATGCTTTCTATGACCAAGAACAGCGGTGCAGCGCCCCGGCGGCTGCTGATATTCGCTGGGTAGAAGAACGCCAAGCATCGGCGGTGCACCGCAGCGTGGCCGACAATCGCGCAGCCACGCTTAGTCCTAACTACACCACGAACTGCTGGGTCTGTTGGTGCAGACGGCTTGCCATCTGTGCCAGTTCGCGGCTGGCAACGAGACTTTGCTGGGCGCCGTTGACCACCTCGGCGATGCTGCTGTTGAGCTGATTAACGTTTTTGCTGATCTCGTTGGCGACTGAGGTCTGCTCTTCTGTTGCGGTTGATATCTGCTCGTTACCGGAAGCAATTCCCTCAACCGCGCTAGTGATGGAAATCAGGGCGTCACCCGCATCGCTGGCCCGCTGCACACAGTGCTGGACGTGTTCGCGCGACTCCTGCATTACAGCCACCGCGGCACGAGCTCCGCTTTGAAGCGCATCAATCATGCTCCTGATCGACTCGGTCGCAGTGTGGGTATTACTCGCCAAACCACGGACTTCATCCGCTACGACCGCAAAGCCGCGCCCCGCTTCGCCGGCCCGCGCAGCTTCAATCGCAGCATTGAGGGCCAGCAAGTTGGTCTGCGCCGCAATACTCTGAATCACACCCAGCACTTTGCTGATTTCACCACTTTGCGCATGCAGGCTATCGATTACCTCGCCAGCCTGAGCCACAGATACCGAGACCCCTTGTACAGACTCAACACTCGCCTGTACCAACACACCGCCTTCTTGGGCCTGTCGGTTAGCATTAGATGCGCTGTTTGCAGTAGAGAGTGCGTTACTAGCCACCTCTTGGACCGCCATGCTCATCTCATGCACAGCGGCAGCAACCATATGTGTTTGGTCTCCCTGAAGCGTTGCAGTTTGGCTGACCTGGGCGCTGATCGCGCTCATTTCCTCGGAAGCACCGGAGAGCTGTGTCGCCGTTGCAGACAGATCAAGAATCAAAGCCCGCTGATGCTCGATCAGGGAGTTGAAAGCACGGGCAGTTTCAGCCACCTCATCTCGACCAACTCCATTGGCGCGCAGGGTGAGGTTCGAAGTCTGCTGGACCGTTGTAATAACGCTGCGCAGCCCTGACAGTGGGCGAATGATGGAGAGGCTTATTAGCACCGCCGCGATCAGTAGGCCTACCAACGATGCGGCTCCGATCACCAAGAATGTTTTTACCACTGCCTGGTACTGCAAATCAGAAGCGACATAGAGCGCCTGGCCCTCACTCAGTTGCAGATCAATCAAGCTGGAAAGCTTGGCTCCTAGTGGGTCGAAGGCCTCATAAAGAGTGGTATTGAAACGCTGACTTTCCATCGTCCGTAAGGTGCCATCGTTGACGGCTCGGATGAACGCCTGAGAAACATCACGCACGTGCATCAGCGCACCATCCACCTCGCTGACCATCGTTCTCTCTCTTTCTGTCAGCTGAGTAGCCCGGTACTCCTCCCAAGCCTTGTTGCCGCGCAGCAGCGCCGTATTGAACTCCTGATTCAAGCGCACCTCGTCGGTTAAACCGGCGCGGTACTTGTGAAGGGTATCGACCATGCTGACGGCATAGCTGTCCGACACAATCTTCAGCTGGCTGATGGGCTTCATTCTGTCGAGGAAAAGGTGTCCCAAGCTATCATTTATGCGTTGTGCGTTGATCGAGGCGATAAAAATGACCGCCATGAGGACCAAAAGGGGGGCGATTACGAGCAGGGCCAAACGGATACGAATGGTCAGGTTAGCGAACATGGGGGATATCTCGAGAAGGACGGCGGCTTGCCGGAGCACCTGCTCCGGCCTGAAAGCCATAGGTCCTAAATAGAAGCTCTGCGTTTTCACGCATGAGCTAAAGAAGCGTCCTTGCACCGGATGGCGCGTGTACCACTTTTCTCTGGCGGTGTCGGCTGCGTCTTACCCGCGTCATGGATGGCACTGGTCGACTTTTGAAAAGGCACTACTGGCTATCGACCTCCGCTGTAGGAACTTGAAGAGCTGTTTCGCCAATTCCGACTCAAGGTAACCGGTCAGCGATCAGTGCTTTGCGCTGCCGAACTCGCCCTCTGTCAATCTTACAGCCGGACGACTCTAGTAGCCTTTGCCTGCCCCTCGCAGCCCCTCTCCTCTGACCAGACTCAGCCTCACCAGCAGCGATATCCGGTAACGGACATCGGCAGAGCACCATGAAAGCACCCTACCAGTGATTTCTATCCTGATGATCTCAGTAACCGGGTACCTGTAAAGATGGATTCTCAACGATTCCAATGAGGTAAGGCTCAAGCTTCGTCTCATCCAGACCTATAAGCGTCTTCACTGCACCTACCGCTTCCAAAGCTTTCTGAATGGACGAAGAGTCGATAGCTCCACTGTGCGGAACTACCAGCGGCAGCTTGTCATGGCTCATGCCATAGGCTTGGAAGTGAATCTTTCCAAAAGCTTTGTTGTTCTGAACCGCGAAAGCTATCGGCATCAACCCACTCAAATCCAGGTTGCTCGCCTTGGTGTTGAGCTCTGCAGTTATCCTGAAGCCGACTCCGATACGACCTGTAACAGATCGATTGCCGCCCGCATCCACGTTTTCGATCCTGGAAGCACCGTAGTCAAAGATAACCTTGTAGCGCCCCTTTCCCGCGCTCGACTCAGCTCCCAGATACCTGAATGAGCCCTTGTTGTCATACTGCTCAATGCTGACAATCACATCGGTAGTCGTCAGGCGCTCCCGGATCTGCTTGGAAGTAAGCGACCACACTTCACTTTCTCGACTCCCACCAGCTTGCCCACCATAAATTTGCATCGTCTTCACTGGCCTTGGTGTTGTCACGGGAACGATCGCACCAGCAGGCGACGTCAACCCCGCCATTTCAACATCGGAAATGCCCGTTGCACTACATCCGGCCAAGACGCAAAACCCTATCCACAAAGCAACCTTCAGCGAAGATTTCATAGATCGTCCATTTAAAAAGTATTGGTTTAAGTTGGCCCAAGTGCCCCCAATACCCCAATGGGGGCCAGCCTCGGTTTGGGAAACCAGGCTAAGAGCAATGCACAAATTAATTCGCTTATCTGATTTCAAAAATTCCAGCGGCACGTTTTATCGATATTCAAATGAGGCATGACTTAATTTCAGAGGTACGCCTCCAAGCATTAAGTTCTGTACGCTGTGCAATGCTGCGGATGCACTTAGCGAGGTGACAAGGAACCTCCTACAACATAATAATCCGTGTTCGTGAACCATCACGCCTCGTCAGCACACTTGCGATTGCTCAGAGGCTTAGGCGACACGTTGTTGTTAGTACAGGAAGTAGCATAGACACACCCTGAAGCCCAGCTGAATAAATCAGGCTCAATAGTGGCAGCGGATCGGCACCATCGTGAGACTGCGACAGTCCGAGCGACCACAGTCTAATCTGGCTTTAACGCTAATCGCTGTCGATAAGTACTGTCTGATCGTCAAGATAGCACCTAGGGCAGGCTCCAACGATGGCAAAAGTGTCAAATACCAAAAATGTATTTTGCGAGCACTGTACGAGCGTAATACCACGACACCAGAATGGTAAGAACTATCATTACCACCCAATGAGCCTGACATGTATGACGATGGTCTAGTCTCTCCCTTCGAACAACTCTACATCAGCCATCACCGCTGGTTGCACGGCTGGTTGCAGCGTCGCCTGGGGTGAAGCGCTGATGCCGAGGAGCAGAACTGTGTGCCAATCTGTTATGGGACCTTTTCGACGGGGTCATCAGAAAGAAAGACGAGCCCCTATACAGTATGCAGATACATGTGGCAGTGCTATTTGAAGGACTTGGTCGACGAGATGGTGGTGCCGTATCGAAGGGTGCTTTGTGAAGCGCAGGAAGGAAGTAAACATTCCTAAACGGCTTTTCCACAACCGCGATCATGACTGATTGAAAATCTGTTTACAAAACCAGCTTGAGGAAATAAGGAGTTATTTAGGGCTCTTGTAATGAAATGACTCGAGGCCGCTTAGGCGTGCCTTGAATTTAATAGCTCAAAAAAATAAACAACAGTTCAGCTTTCGCCTACATCACTTGCGTGCACAATCCTCAATTTTCAAGATATCAGAGCGCGGAATCACATAGATATTTTTAGACTCATCATCCCAAGGGCGAGCGTAGAAATAATCCGTACTTGACGCCGGAACACGCAAATTAACACTTTTTCTGAAACCAGCATCAGAAAGTTCTTTAACTACGCCTTCGTCATCTCGCCAAGTATAAACAACACAACCTCGCCCGCCCATCGCCCCAACGCCAAGCACATACCCAACAAAGAAATTATTAATCGGAGAATAAACACTAATCACGACCATTGCGAAACCTGCCACATAGCTTGCACGAATTAGAATCCCGCCACCCTGAGAAAACTTAGAAAGAACGACAGCGGTCGTAACCTGTAAAAACGCAAGAACAATCATAGCAACAAAACAAGCCACGACCAGCTGAGCATTGTTTTCCCCAAGCCATCTCTCTAGGATTGCACCAACGCCTATTAAAACCACTACTTGAGCCGAAGAACAAAAAAACACAAAAAAAATGTTTTCCTTAACGCGAAACATCCAAAAACCAGGATCACTATGCGAAACAACCAATATCTGAGTCAACATCATGACTGCCAGTGCAATAGATGACAAGAGCAGGTAGTTTCCACTTAAGTATGGCCAATCCCAAAGCAACATTGCCATGGTAATTAGCATTACAAACAAAAGACCTAAAATCCAATTAAACAAAAGCGTGCCCGGATGGGTATCCTTACAATTCGATCCAGAGTTAATTACTACAGGAGCGCCCACTATGCTGTTCCGAAAAGCTTTACTTTCGACCAATAGAACTCCAATTGGAGCTGATAAGGTCAGAGTTAACGCCATCGCCGAAAAGGAAACAAGAACAAACAAAGCAGGAAGCCCCACAATCACATCAGAAGACATGATACTTAGAGGAATACCTTGCCCTACAAAATAAATATGAACAGCAACAACGGACAATGCTAAAACACCTGCGGCCATAAAAATCCAGTTCTCTCGGTAAAATACACCGAGTTTTCGAAACTCATAGGCCCATATGAGACGCGCCCTAGACATAGAAGAATCCTTTTAAATTAAACGCCCACCAAAAATGGTAGGAAAATCATTATCACACACCAGGCAAGCGTCAAATCTTGCACGCATCAAGTTTCTGATAAAAATTCCAAAGACTTTCAAAAGAGAATCTTTTAACCATACATGCTATCGGCAACAACCCCTTAGCTTCACCAATGAAGTAGCTAAACTTCAACGACATGCATAAGACCCTGACGCCTACACCCTCTTCACCTAACCACTGAACCTGAAACGCTTGACCAAATTCGACCGCAGATACAGAGTTACCACAAGCACTTTATCCGCCGCCGAAGATGATGCTCGCCGCCAAAGCTCCAGAGACGAATACTGGCAAATCATGCTAAAGAGCATTAAAAATGCTAGCACTAAAAAAAGCGCCCGATAACTTGGCGCGTTTTAGTAATAATACTGGCGGCAGCTGCCCCTTTCCTCAGTTACTAATATTGCAGATTTCCGTCTCATCTAATCAGGCAGGACGGTGAAAGGGATGAGTTCGGCTCGCTGAGGGCACTGAAGAATCTAATCAAGGTCTGCTATCAGCGGCAAAAATTTTTCATTTTGCAATAATTGATTGCTCATAAAATCCTGCTTCTCAACAATCCGCCGACATACAACGTCATATACAATTTTTGCTATCTTGTTTGCCAAAAGAGGCGGCACTGCATTACCTACTTGGTGATATTTTTGAGTTCGATTTCCTTCGAAATAATAGTTATCCGGAAATGTTTGAAGCCGTGCCGCCTCACGAACAGTTAGACTACGACATTGGGCTGGATCGTAGTGGATAAAATAGTGCCCATCCTTAGAAATATGGCTAGTGATAGTAGTTGCTGGAAGCCCTTCAAGCTGTACCCTGAAGCGATCACTAAACTTGCCGCTTTCCCAATTTTTGTGAGCGGGAGCGAGGCCAGGAAGTGAGAATTGCTGATGGCCCTTTGGAGAATATTTATTGTGCAAAGCGAAGGTGCTTGCGAATGCGTATCGTCTGAGGTCAGACGGCATATGACCACGCGCATCATGACTCATCCAATACTTAATATTGGGATCCTGATACCAAGCGTCTAGGGATGGCACGCCAGTACTACCTTGCCCCAACTCCTTTACTACTCGATCGCTGCCTGGACTGTTCGGCGCACTGAGAAGTGATTGTCGGGTATCGCGCAGAGGTCTAATCAACTCACCATTTTCAAGTTCCGCGTAATGCAACAAATCATCTACTTCATCGGAAACAACCCTATACCAAGCCTCTTGGGAGTCCAAACGTCGTGACAGCTTACTTCTTAGCCTAGGTAGCCCACCAATAGCTTGTTTAACCGATACGGGGTCAGCTGGTTTCAAGAGTTCATGTGATGGAACATTACCATGCTCATCGAGTGCTATTCCTAGAAGAATTACTCGATGGCGAGCTTGTGGAATGCCGTATTTTTCTGCTTCGATGATAAAAGACTTTGGCTTCACTCTGTCTATAGATTCCGAAGAGCTGAATGACTCCTCGGAAACGAGAGAACAAATTTTGTATTTCTGACCGCCCTCGGCATTATCCAATGCCTTGGTAGGGTCCACCAAATCCTGCAAAATTTGCTTGAATATCCCTTTACCACCAACTTTGGAAGACAAAATCCCTTTAACATTTTCCATGACGAAAACACTCGGCCGATAATCCTTGATGATTCGCAGATAATCTTTGTACAGAAAATGCCGATGATCATCTTCAGGAACATAACCCTGCTTGGCTTGGTTTCTGGCTCTCCCAACAATCGAATACGCTTGGCATGGAGGCCCACCAATAAGTACCCATGGGCGACCTTCCTTATTTAATCTGGCGTTGATGAGCTCATTCAACTCCCTATCGCCTTGCTCTGAACCCAAGGTTATTTGTCGTGCCTCTCGCTCCGCACGATTCCAGAACTCAGCTGTCTCGGCAGTGCTAGGCTCTGCCGCCTCTCCATTACAGTACCGATAGTAATCCTGCAGCCCTTCAGGGTACTCACGCTTGAGCAAACGGTAAAAAGCACGCAGCCTTAACGTTCTCCTAGCAACAGGATCCATTTCGGCAGAAACGATGATATCGAAATGCTTGCCATCCCCAGAGGATGAAAAACCCTCACCCAATCCGCCAGGGCCGGCAAAAAGGTCGACGATTTGGATAGCATCTTCAAGAGCCACAGCTGGCTCGTCGATCGCCTTCGGCGGGAAGAGGAAATTCTGGTATTGAATCATTGGCATCGTTGTTCAAAAAATCAGGAATGGCAACAGCTTAGGTAGCATAGCCTCGGTACTCTACCAGGATTGGCGCAGCAGCGCAGCTCCAGCATCGTTCGCAGCCGCTATAACGCCCTTGGCGCATGCTTTGCTAGGGTCAGCAGTCCCAACAACAGACTTCTTGCTGAGGGAAAAACAGAGCCTCAAGCCATGCTCGCGACCAGAAACACCAAAAACAATCGTCTTTTGTCCAGCGAAAGGTAGCCAATGCCGATTAGCCTAGAATGCGCATTAAGGGATTTCAAAGGTCGTATGATTCTACAAGCGGATTTTGGGAGAGGGTACATGGACATAGTCAGTAAAGAAGTCAGGTCTCGCATGATGGCCAACATACGCAGCAGCGATACGGTCCCGGAGATGAAGGTTCGAAAAATGCTCCATAGCCACGGGTTCAGGTATCGATTGCACCCACGTGAGCTCCCAGGTCGCCCCGACGTGGTTTTACCTCGCTACCGGCTCTGCATATTCGTTCATGGCTGCTTCTGGCACAGGCACCCGGGGTGCAAGTACGCGACGAACCCTGGCTCTCGCGAAGACTTCTGGCGTCTGAAATTTGAGCAGAATTTGAATCGTGACATTAGAAACAGGAACGAGCTATTGAGGCAAGGTTGGCGGGTTTTTGAGCTTTGGGAATGCGGAATCCGCAAGCAAGAAGCAGAAATGAAATGGCTTTTGGAGGCCGTACCAAATTTTAACGAAAAATACATCTCTTGGCCCGCCTTTCTTTCGGCGCCTAAAACTCAAAATTAAGCTCAATTTACTAATCCAACCAATTTTTCTATGAAATAGGCTGCTGCATCATCGCTAGTTGCAAGAAAATTAAACCAACATAATTAGACAGACTGAGCTTGAGGGTTAGTGAAGCGTATTGCTACAGCACACTGTGCTTTCCAGACCTGCACTATCAAGCAAAAGAGGCAATCGCACAACCATCAAGGCAACACAAAAAAATTACTATTGATAGTCTCCAAGGCATGAGCAAACCTCCTCAACAAAGACAATATACAACTATCACTGGCAATTACAACTGACTTGACTTCAGACCCGAGAGATCAACCCTATATTCGAGCTGAACAACTCCTGCCGGCAAGACCCCATTTATAAAACTCTCAGGTGTTATCTTGGGAAAACTTTCATCAACAACATAAGATCTTGCTTCTAGCAACCTATATCCTTCTTTACGCGCGGAACATCCTGCCTCCATACCAAGACGCAGCAGAGCCCCTTCGAGCATGGCTGCATCGACGCCAAGCACAACGAGACGATCGCAAACAAGATCGATCGACAGACCGCCATCAACCGGCTCAAATCTACAATGAACTAGCTGTAACGGCTTACCGGATGATGCAGCCAGCTGAAACTGACCAGATATGTTTATCACAGTCCCGTAGCGGCTGATCGTCGACTTAATTTCGTAATCAGTTGCTGGAGTATTAACGTCAACCACACCGCCGAAAGGACCACTCCACTCAAAGGCGATCCCTTTAATGACCAACGCTTCCAAAGCCAGCAGCTCGGCGAGCACTTCATAACCATGCTTGTCGACCAATGCGTTGCCAAGCAGATGCCGCCACCTTTGCCACCATGCTAGCGGATCAGCCAGCAGCGCGTGGCGTACGGCGATGCCAGATTCGATGCTGATCATATGCTCGCAGATCAACCCGAATTCGTTGCGAAGCCATTCAATCGACGATTCTAGCCGCAGGAAACGCCGATGCTGCCCCGCAACAACACGCTCTACTGTTCGGAGTCTGGCACCAGCAAATCCTTCTGAGATTTCTTGAGATTTAGAGCACTCAACTGCAACACCAAAGCTATCGCCTTCACGGAAGATCCACGCGGGACAATTTAATGGCATCGCTTGGATAGGCAGCATCCGGCCACTCTGATCAAGGTTGGCAAAGCCTTCCTGAATCTCTTTCAACAAATTACTCATAATCGCTATTCAGCCCTACAGGGGCACATCCCACATCAGCAAAAAGCGCGTCGACGTAGCCGAACAAACCACCCTCGCAAAACACAGGTTCCTTCAAGACGATTTGCGCTGTATTGAGTTTCATGATTGCCCTGAACTGATCTTGGGAGGGTTGGCGCAACCGCCGCATCTTGAAAATCAGCCGTGTCAAATCAATCCTGAAACCACCCTTACCAGGACGCTCGACCAGTTGCACGACCGTATCTGTTGTAACGCTCTCCAATATCTTTCGAGTGTTTTCCTCGGTTCCCTGCCATGTCAGGTGGACGGTCCACCACATCGCCCGCAACCAGATGCGGCTTCGACCTTTCCAGAACCGCACTGGCGGTGCGCCGTTCCAACGACTTTTCACTAGATCCGGCAGTACCCTAAGAGACAGAAAGCGCCACCAGCCATCATCTGCGGCAGTACGAATATCCATGCCAGCCCCCGCCAATGTTCGATACAAGGCAAGACCAACTTTCATGTCATAGGCGCCAGGCCCTAAAGCATTGCTCCCCGCCAAGGGGTCATAGAGCGACACAACGGCAAGTAGTTGTCGGCGTAACTCTTCCATTTCCGGATTGGGTACCTCCGGGAGAAATGCATCGCTTCTGATCATCTCGTCAAAATGGCGCTGCGACAGCTTGAGATTCAATGTCGGAAAGTTCATTGATCTTTCTCCAGCTCTTGGACCCTTCGATCAAGCCAGCGTTGGGTAGATACAAACAACTCCGGAACGGAGCTTGTATTCAGATCACCCAAGCGAATGAATGAGTGCACCGCGTCTGCAATACTGGCGATACCTTCACCGGCGTCTGGCGCGCTCAGGTATGTGTCGAAATGCGGCCCCATTTCTGCCTTGACCTGAGAAATGACCAACGCAAGCCAAGCTGCAAACACCTGACGCATCAAAGGCGACTGCTCGATATTCACTGCCCTGCGATCACGCAACTGTTCAAAATGCGGGTGAGCGTTGTTCAGTACAAGTGCGACATAGTCGCTGGAGAATGGCTCACCCTGAGGGTCGCTCCAGCAGGCTTTCAATTCCCACAGAGGCCCCTTCGCACCCAGAGGTTCCTCCAACACGGGAAACAGGGAACCGTCACCGTCAATAACGACTTCGATTGGTTGCGCCAAAGAGCCCAGACGCGCACCTGACTGATGCGCAAATCCGGGTACGAACTCTACCGAGCATTGACCAAGAAAAGCTTGAATACAGAGAAAACCGCTCCCCCTGACCGTACCGGGCTCCAACTCTATGCTGAGCACTACGGTGCCGTCTTCATCCTTGCCTCGTAGAACATGAACGTGCCCGAGCGTCCGCCAGCAGGAGTCAGCAGATACCCACTCCAACGCCAGCAACACTTCTGCATCCGGGCTCGCTACACCGTCAATGCCGAAAATGGCTTCCTGCAGTAGAGCCCGCGCGATCAAACATTGAACCCCCAAGGAATGTTCGGCCGGGTTCCAGTCACTGTCTTTGCCCAAGGCAAATTGATCATCACCAACCGCAATAGCGCCAGGATCAATACCGCCATGTGACCGAAATTTATAGCTCACTTCGAGATCGCTTACGCCGCCGAGTGGCGCATTCAGCATTCGATACAGAGGTAGCCGAGTACTCATTCCCCCGCTCCATTTTGAGCCGCAATTCGGACACCAACTACCGGCCGCAACAACTTGCCACCGGATTCAGTCATCCTCACGTGAAGCTCCCCCTCCAGCACCAACTCCTGCTGTACAGGCGTGGCAGCAGCCGCGAGTCTGATGCCAGTCCCATCGGCAATTTCCATGCTTTCTATAAAAGCAACCGCACTACTGATGCTGAGTGACTCCAATCGAAACGGAAATGCTCCGAGCCCGCTTTCGAACCATTTATCAAAGGTGATCGGGCCGGCTTCGGAGTCCACAGAAACAGTGATTTCCCTCGGTACGTCTAGCTGCACCATCCCCCATCTCAAACACCACTCCATGACGATAGAGGATGCTGCGTACCTGACCGCCACTATCTCCAAGTCGGGCGTATGTACCGAACCTCCTCGAGGGCGTTGTCCGATAGCAGCACGCGGCGACGCTTTGCCAAATCGCCCATCCCCGCCAAACCCACGACTGGGCAGTACAAGTTCGGCAAGTTTGCGTGAAATCCGCATCAGAGGTTTGACGGTAACGCTGGGCTGAGGCGGCACACCAAAATCCTTCAAGGCCCGACCACATTGGGCGCGGATCTTTTCAACCACTCGCCCGCCGTTTACGTCTATCCAAGCGGCATGATCCGCACGCTCGCAACTCCTCAGATAACTTTCAAGACTCTGTATGGTCGAGCGCAAGCCCCGGGCTTCGGATGGGAGCAGCTCTTGCTCCGAATCTGGTAGAAAGAGCGCGACAACATATCGACCATCAGAAAATCCTGTAAACCCACCGCCCCAGCCTCGCGAATCGATACTGTCATCCCAACAGATGTTCATCCCTGGAGAGCGCATGAACGTCACTATCGGTCGACGGGGCGCGCCACTATCTATCTTGGAGAAGATGCAGGTTTCTGGGCTGGGTACGTTGTCTGGTGCATCCATCTGTAGCTGGCTTGGAGCCATTGCCACGGCAAGTAATCTACCCGCCTGACCACTGCCAACGAACTCACCGCGCAATTGAATCGCTCTGCAGAGTACCTCGTTGCTCTTCACACCTCTGATCGCCAGATAGTCTTTTTCCTCCGCCGCCGCTCCTATCGCGCGATCATATAAGCACTGGCTAACACGAAATACCGGCAGCATGTCAGCGCTGGTTATATCCTTGCCATTCACGGATGCATTCAAATATCTCCCAGTGGCAAAGAGGGGATTATCCAAGCGCGCACTAAACCAGCGCTGAATAGCAACATTCACGTAATTTTCGTAACTGCTGTACCACCATGGTGCAGGCCCACCTTCCTCATCGAAAACAGGCAACAGATTTTCCCTGAGCAATGGAATGATTATTGCTGTTCCTGTCGATTTACCTAAAAATGGCTGAGTGCCCAACGTCTCCAGAATTTCGTGAATCTGCTCCGGTGCCGTGATGGCTCGTAGGCTATCATCAGCCCCCCACCAAGCAATTCCAGTTTGCGTCTTAAGCAGCAGGCGGTCAGCACGGCCTTCATCCTCCACCAGCGAAGCTACTAGTCGCTCCTCATACCCTATTGCCGTCTTGATGCGACTGTAGTAGATCACCAAGCCAGCTCCCATGCGGAAGTAGCAGGTCTTGCCCAGCCCCCAAGAACCACCCGAACCATCGTCCGAGTGAGTCCTGCCGATTTCGAACACTAGCTTCAGAAAATTTCCGTGCTGACCTGTAGCCTCGACGCTTTCGAAACTCATCGGCCCTGTCAAACCCTCGGTATTTGAATCACGAATTTCAAGTACCCTTGGAGTGCGAGGATACCGCTCCCTGAGGATCTGCAAATTCAGTCCATCACTGAAAGTAGAAGCAATCGCGTCCAGCGAGTGCTCGCGAAAATGAAAATCCACCGAAACCGGCTGACTTTCATTACCATTGCGCCCTGCGTCAAGCGCGTTCTGAATGGACTCTCGAACTAATAAATCTAGCGATGGTGTTTCTTCGTTCTGCAGCGCGCGAAGCAAAAATGCACCTGACTCCTGCATTGGCTGCAGTTGGAGGCTGTAATATTTCATAAGTCAGATCACGCTTACCGTTTCTTCCAGATCTTCTTCCGATGTCGTGAAGGTATCCGGGATATTAACCGTGACGTGGGTTACATAATTTTTCTGTTTGCCTTGCGAACCTGGTAGATAAAGACTGATACCGACTATATGTGCTTTGGCATTAAGCGCTTCTCTCTTCCGTCGCGCCGCAGCAGCAACCTTTGGAGTACGTGCTACGCTGTTCTGATCGATGAGATAAATCAACAGTTGAGGTACTGTTCCAACACCACCTTGACCACGAAGGTTTGCTACCTCAGAGCTTCTGAAACCTGCCTTAGAAATATCCTTCTCATCAAGGCCTTGGGCATCGGCCAGAAGATCTTTCGGATCTCTCAGCGCACCAATGGACACACCATTATCCGATCGTTTATCTGCGAAGCGGCTTCGATTGATCCGACCAACAGTTTTGCCAGAAACCTCCCAGCTGTTTTGCGGACTCGGTGTGCTGCCCGCCACGACGACGTTCCATTTCATGTAGCCAGCTTTTTCAGAATTCTCACTGAGCCATTCAAGAAAGGCATTCATGTCAGAGAAGAACTGATTCCCGGGATGAAACGACAGGCCGCCTAGGTAATGAGCTATATGACTAACCTCAACATCGCGCCAAACAAGGCTATTGGTCCCCTTTAGTTCAGACTCTTGGAGTCTGCAGCCTGCACCTGCAAGAAACTCCTCAGTCAATGACAAATTAGTATTGAGCAATGCGGTAGCATCATCGCCGTCGTGGAAAACTGTTGTTTGTCGATTGATTCCCGAAAAATCAAATTCTGCTTCGATCGCGCGCTGCATCTTATTTGCACCTGTCGGCCGAATCCAGGCGAGCCGCGCATGCACACGTACCCGAGGCCCGAATTCCTCCGGTTTAGCGCCGCCATGCATGAAGCGCTGCAGATCATCACGAAGCTCTTCCTCCGCGACTGTCATGAACTCGTATTTTCTTCTCGTATCATCAGTCATCCAAATACGCGGCAGCAATTCGTAGCCTCTGCGATAACCAAACCACCGCCCCATTTGCATGAGAGAATCCGCTTGCGCCGAGCCGCGAAGGAAAAAAGTACTGACCAGATTTTCAATCGTTAGTCCCCTCGAAAGCGTGCCGCCGCCGATAACTATGAACGCCGTGCAAAAATTCAAGCCTTGATCGGGATCAGGATAGAACAACCGTCGAACTTCGTTCTCATCGGTGACGCCGTTATTAGCGCAGTTATCGACACACACATGGGTGCCGCGGTGATACATCCGATTGGCGTTCTCATCCAACTGAATTGCCGTAACCGTATCTAGAAGTGTGTGGATTTCTGCAGAAAATCTGTCAAAACGCGGCAACTCTCGAAGTTCAGAGATTCGCCCGTAGTCAGGAAAACGCTCAGTAAATTGCGCAACATCAAGCCCTGAAGAAACGCGGTCCCACACTGGCCTAAAATTTTCTGCCAATTGATCATCACCATACTTCGACCAAGCTTCTAGCGCTGCCTGCACAGCTTCGCTTACATAGCGATGATGAAGCTGTCTTGCGCTGGTGTGGATCAACATGCTTACAGGCTTTACAGCACCGGATAATCTCATCACTGCAACGCAACATAAGTACCAGATCAGACTCTGTTGCAGCGCCTGAGGCAATACCAAGGTTTCTCCCTTGTGAAGGCTACCAACCTGCTCCAGATCACTATTGGTGATTTCACGGACTATTCCAAGCGGCTCCTTCTCATTTTCATCATAACCAAAAATCTGTACAGCTCCAAAATGCTCATCCGCTTGCGGCAGCGCCGCGATGAAATCCGATGGGTATAGCGTATCGCCTGGTCCTTCATTGAGAAAGTTTGCAGCCGGTGTAGCAGTAAACGCGACGTAATTAACGCACTGCAACGGAAGACTGATCAGCTGAAGGATGAGTTTATTAATGGCCGTACGCTCAGCCTTTGAAAAGTCATTAGAATTGATACCCGCCTGATCTGCCTCGTCATCAATCACAACAAGCCGCATCTGCGACATTCCCACCGGGTGTGCCTTGATCCACGCAATGAGATGTCTTAGGCGGGCCGGGTTCTTCAGACAAACGACAAGATGACGATCTCTTCGGCCTGCGTCGAACTGCATATCCTGCGCACGGGCACCATATGGGCTGTTCCTCGAAGGATGCTCGATCGCCTTCCAGCTGACATTCCCATCGTGTTGGAATAGGTCGCCGACCAGACGCTTGCTTGTCTGCACCCGCAAGTTCTCGAGTGTTCCAGTTAACACAACGAACAGATTCCATCGATAGTCTGCCGCCATGGAGATCAGGCCAGCCATATTAGCTGTCTTGCCGGACTGCACATGCCCTACTACCAGTCCTTTTACTGCTTTGCGACCCTGCGTGGTCTGCCGAAGGTGTTGGAGGATGCGCACAGCAGATTTCTGAATATTATCAACTGAGGCTCCCTTCCACCCCTGCGCGATCAAATACTTTCTGTAAAGCTGCCAAGCACTCCGGGCATCTTGGGGCACAGCCATGCCGGGCTCGGCCTCTTCCGGCCCCACAAAAATCAGCGGCCTTGCAGCTGCAACAGATTGCTGTTCGGCCTGTTGCTTACGCCGAACGATCTCCCCCCAGCATTCAAACCGCTCCTCGGAACTCTTACCCAGCGAAGGCCAGCCGGCCATTTCCTCCTGCGACAGAAGCCATTCATTGACCTTTTGAAGTGATCCCCCCAGCCGACCGAGCATGGCGATTTCCTCCCAACTCCTGCCATTTAAGCGCCAACTATCAATGAACGCGCGGCATTTGTCGTAAGCTGGGTCAATACTGTAATCAATCATTAGCATCCCTACTGCATTCAAAAGGGCAACTTGAATCGGGAACATCGCCCTACATCCAAGTCAGGGACAAGGATAGTGGCACAGCGCCGCCAACCTTGCAAAATCACGCTGTCAGGCACCGGAAATATCAAATGCATAGCAGCGGCAGCCTGCCAATTCAATTTCAGATGCCGACCAACTCAGCCGCTCGCAGAGCTTGGTTCAAGCTATGAAGATTCTTATAACGTCCAGCCCCTAGGAGAGCCATGAACAAAACCAGGCGCCTCACAGTAGCTCAAAGCCCACACAACTCTGCAGAGCTCAACTACCTGCACTGCAAAGTCAAGATGTCAACCGAGACTGCAACTACATGGTCCTGACGAAGTACTTTTCAACCAACGACGGCTCCCTTCCCGAGATAGAGGCGAACTACCCTACAACCACCTTGGCAGCTAAAGCCTTCGAGCTCCTGTACGAATGCGGAGCACAAAACGCCACCATTGATGGCGGCTATCTTTGGATGCGCGCGACGCAGAGTGAAAAGCCGTTCTCTGGCGCAGCCGACGCCTTGCTGGTGGCCTCGGAGCAGGCCGACCCGTTTCACGTGGTTCTCGGTGGTATCCGCGTGACTGGACAGGAGATACCCGACTTGGGGGTCTGGGTATCCGCTGAAGGCCTGGTACTGGACTATCGAATGGGTCCGGAATGGGGTCAGGCGGAGATCGAATCGTTTCTGGAGCTACTGCGACAGCTACGGGATCTAGGCGGCGTGATATCTGCCACTTGGTGGGGCGAGGACGGTGAGCGTGATTTCCTCGCCGCCCTGAGGCGCCGCTGACCTCTCCTCTGGCCAGCCCCAGCCTCTCGCGCATACATGCACGAGGAGTGGCTGCCAAAGAGGCTGAATCGGTATAAAACGCACAAACAAAAAAGCCCGATCATTTCTGATCGAGCTTCGATGTTGGGATTATTTGGTCGGGACGGAGTGATTCGAACACTCGACCCCTTGCACCCCATGCAAGTGCGCTACCGGGCTGCGCTACGCCCCGACGGGTGTTGCTGGTGCCTTTGGCGTTAGCCGAAAGCGGGAGGAACTATATACTAAGCATCTGAATTACGGAAGGTTTTTCTTCAGAAAATCATTTGCGCAGTACGAGGAGGACATCTTCCAGCTCGGCGATCATCTGCTTGATGAGCTGCTTGTACTGGGTGGTGTCGTCCTTGGCTTCTTCGCCGGTGAGGCGCAGGCGTGCGCCACCGATGGTGAAGCCCTGGTCGTACAGCAAGGCGCGGATCTGGCGGATCATCAGCACATCCTGGCGCTGGTAATACCGACGGTTGCCGCGACGCTTCACCGGGTTCAGCTGCGGAAACTCCTGCTCCCAGTAACGAAGCACGTGCGGTTTCACCGCACAGAGTTCACTGACCTCGCCGATCGTGAAATACCGTTTGCCGGGTATGACAGGTAATTCGTCGTTATGACTTGGTTCCAGCATATGCTTCGACCCTGGCTTTGAGCTTCTGGCCGGGGCGGAAAGTCACTACACGGCGGGCCGTGATAGGGATTTCCTCCCCTGTTTTTGGATTACGACCGGGGCGCTGACGCTTATCGCGCAGATCGAAGTTACCGAAGCCTGAGAGTTTCACCTGCTCATTGAGTTCCAGGGCCTGGCGGATTTCTTCGAAGAAGAGCTCCACCAGTTCCTTGGCTTCTCGCTTGTTCAGGCCCAGTTCATCGTACAGACGTTCGGCCATCTCAGCTTTCGTCAGTGCCCCCATACGCTAGTTCCTTAACGTGGCGTTGAACCTTTGTTCCAGGGAGGTGAGGATGTTCTGGGTTGCGGTACTCACCTCATCGTCATTTAGAGTGCGCGATGGATGCTGCCAGGTCAAGCCAACGGCGAGGCTTTTTCTAAGCGGATCAATACCTTTACCGTGATAAACATCAAACAACCTTAGGTCGGTGAGCCATTCCCCTGCCTGGGCGCGGATATCGGCCAGCAAATGCTGGGCTGGCACGTCGCGGTCGACCAGCAAGGCGAGGTCGCGGCGCACTTCGGGGAAGCGCGACAGCTCCCTGAATGCCGGCATGCGGCCCTGGGTGATTTCACTCAGCACCAGCTCGAACAGGAACAGCGGCTGATCGAGGCCGAGGGTTTTGGCCAGTTCCGGGTGGATGGCACCCACGTAGCCGACCAGGCGCCCTTCCCGCTCGATGCGTGCAGTCTGGCCCGGATGCAGGGCACTGTGCTCGCCCGGCACGAAGGCGAAGCTGCCGATGTCGCCAGCTGCAGCCAGGAGGGCTTCGACGTCTGCCTTGGCATCGAAGAAGTCGACGCTGTCACGGCCATGGGCCCAGCTCTCCGGCAGGCGGCTGCCGGTGATCACGCCAGCGAGCATTGGCTCCTGCTTGAGTTCGTCCAGCTGGCCGACGAAGCGCAGGCCGCTTTCGAACAGGCGCACGCGCGACTGCTGACGGTTGAGGTTGTGCTCCACGGCCTTGACCAGGCCCGGCCACAGCGAGGCGCGCATGGCGGCCATGTCGGCGGAGATCGGGTTGGCCAGGGTCAGCGGCTGCACGCCGGGGCTGAACAGTTCGAACAGCTTGGGATCGATGAAGCTGTAGGTGATCGCTTCCTGGTAACCACGGGCCACCAGCAGGCGGCGCAGCACCGGCAGGTCAGCCACGGCTTCGGCCTTGGTCTGCGGCGCCAGGCGCGCTTGCGGGTAGCGGACCGGCAGGCGGTTGTAGCCGTACAGGCGGGCCAGCTCTTCGATCAGATCGACTTCCAGGCTGATGTCGAAGCGGTGGCTCGGTACCTTGACCTGCCACTGCCCTGCCCCTTGGGCTTCGATACCCAGGCCCAGTGCGGAGAGCAGTTTGACGATCAGGTCGTCGTCGAGCTTGAGGCCGAGCATCTGCTCGACGCGCTCGGCACGCAGGCTGATCGGTGCGATGGCCGGCAGTTGCGCCTCGGCGACCGCTTCGATGATCGGACCGGCTTCGCCGCCGACGATCTCCAGCAGCAGCGAGGTGGCGCGCTCCATGGCTTCGCGGGCCAGCTGCCAGTCCACGCCGCGCTCGAAGCGGTGCGAGGAGTCGGTGTGCAGGCCGTAGGAACGGGCCTTGCCAGCGACGGCGATGGTGTCGAAGAAGGCGCTTTCAAGGAACAGGTCGCGGGTGCTGTCGCTGACGCCGCTGTGCACGCCGCCCATCACGCCGGCGATGGCCAGGGCGCGCTCATGGTCGGCGATGACCAGGGTGTCGGCACGCAGGGTGACTTCCTGGCCGTCGAGCAGTACCAGTTTCTCGCCCTCTTCGGCCATGCGCACACGAATGCCGCCCCGGATCACGTCGAGGTCGAAGGCGTGCATCGGCTGGCCGAGCTCGAGCATCACGTAGTTGGTGATGTCGACGGCGGCGTCGATGCTGCGCACGTCGGCACGGCGCAGGCGCTCGACCATCCAGCGCGGGGTCGGCTTGGACAGGTCGACGTTGCGCACCACGCGGCCCAGGTAACGCGGGCAAGCCTGGGTGGCGAGCACCTCGACCGGGCGCACGTCGTCGAGAGCCGGGGCAACCGCAGCGACCTGCGGGCGGGTTACCGGCACGTCGTACAGAGCGCCGACTTCACGGGCCAGACCGGCCAGCGACAGGCAGTCACCGCGGTTGGGGGTGAGGTCGACTTCGATGCTGACGTCGTTGAGCTCGAAGTACTCGCGGATGTCCTGGCCAACCGGCGCATCGGCCGGCAGCTCGAGCAGGCCGTCGTTGTCTTCGCTGATCTGCAGCTCGGACGCCGAGCAGAGCATGCCGTTGGACTCGACGCCGCGCAGCTTGGCCTTCTTGATCTTGAAGTCGCCGGGCAGTTCGGCGCCGATCATGGCGAACGGAATCTTCAGGCCGGGGCGCACGTTCGGCGCGCCGCACACGACCTGGAAGGTTTCGCTGCCGTTGCTGACCTGGCACACGCGCAGCTTGTCGGCGTCCGGGTGCTGCTCGGTGCTCAGCACCTCGCCCACGATCACGCCGCTGAAGGCGCCGGCCACCGGGCTGACGCTGTCGACTTCGAGGCCGGCCATGGAAAGGCGCGCGACCAGTTCGTCACGGGAAACCTGCGGGCTTACCCAGCCACGCAGCCACTGTTCACTGAATTTCATACTGTCTGTTCTCCTGATCCGATTCGATTACAAACTGCGAGAGGTGCTAGCGAAATTGCGCCAGGAACCGCAGATCGTTATCGAAGAACAGCCGTAAGTCGTTCACCCCGTAGCGCAACATGGCCAGGCGCTCGACGCCCATGCCGAAGGCGAAGCCGGAGTATTTTTCCGGGTCGATGCCGCTCATGCGCAGCACGTTCGGGTGGACCATGCCGCAGCCCATCACTTCCAGCCAGCCAGTCTGCTTGCACACGCGGCAGCCTTTGCCGCTGCACATCACGCACTGCATGTCGACTTCCGCCGATGGCTCGGTGAACGGGAAGAAGGAGGGACGGAAACGCACGCCCAGGGGCTTCTCGAAGAACACCCGGAGGAATTCCTCGATGGTGCCCTTGAGGTCGGCGAAGCTCACGCCCTCGTCCACGAACAGGCCTTCGACCTGGTGGAACATCGGCGAGTGGGTGATATCGGAATCGCAACGGTACACGCGGCCCGGGCAGACGATGCGAATCGGCGGCTGCTGGGACTCCATGGTGCGTACCTGTACCGGCGAGGTATGGGTGCGCAGCAGCATGTTGGCGTTGAAGTAGAAGGTGTCGTGCATGGCACGCGCCGGGTGGTGGCCCGGAATGTTGAGCGCCTCGAAGTTGTGGTAGTCGTTCTCCACTTCGGGGCCTTCGGCGATGCCGTAACCAATGCGCGTAAAGAATTGCTCGACGCGCTCCAGGGTACGGGTAACCGGGTGCAGACCACCCGATGCCTGGCCACGGCCCGGCAGGGTGACATCGATACGTTCGGCGGCGAGCTTGGCGCTCAGCGCGGCCGATTCGAGAATGTCCTTGCGGCTGTTGAGGGCGTCCTGGACGCGCTCCTTGGCCGAGTTGATCAGAGCGCCCGCCTTGGGACGTTCTTCGGCAGACAGGTTGCCCAGAGTCTTCATCACCTGGGTCAGTTCGCCCTTCTTGCCCAGATAGTGAACCCGCAGTTGCTCCAGGGCGTTCACATCGTCGGTGTGGCTGACGGCCTCGAGCGCTTGCGAGACCAGCACATCCAGATTTTCCATTTACAGACTCCAGATACGAAACAGGGGAAGAGCTTGAAGGCTCTTCCCCTATTGGTGACGTTTAGCACCGGGCCGAAACCCGGTGATTGTCGGGGACTTAAGCCAGTACGGCTTTCGCTTTCTCGACAATCGCAGCAAACGCCGCTTTTTCGTTCACTGCCAGATCAGCCAGAACCTTACGGTCGATTTCGATCGACGCTTTTTTCAGGCCAGCGATCAGGCGGCTGTAGGACAGACCGTTGACGCGAGCACCAGCGTTGATACGAGCGATCCACAGAGCGCGGAACTGACGTTTTTTCTGACGACGGTCACGGTAGGCATATTGACCAGCCTTGATGACAGCCTGCTTGGCAACACGGAATACGCGCGAACGTGCACCGTAGTAGCCTTTAGCGAGTTTCAGAATTTTTTTGTGACGAGCACGAGCGATAACGCCACGTTTAACACGAGCCATGAGTTATTTCCTCTATCTTGACCGAGATTAACGAACGCGCAGCATGCGCGCGACCTTTGCAACGTCAGACGGATGCACCATGGTGCTACCGCGCAGGTGACGCTTACGTTTGGTCGACATCTTGGTCAGGATGTGGCTCTTGAAAGCGTGTTTGTGCTTGAAGCCGGTGGCGGTTTTCAGGAAACGCTTAGCCGCACCGCTTTTGGTTTTCATCTTTGGCATGTTCGGATACTCCGCATTCAGTTGATATAGATAACCATAAGGCCTGCCGTGCCCTGGAGGTTACTTCTTGCGTTTGGGAGCGATGACCATCATCAGTTGGCGTCCTTCCATCTTAGGATGCTGTTCGACGGTACCGTGTTCGGCGAGGTCGGCTTCGACCCGCTTCAACAGTTCCATACCCAGCTCCTGGTGGGCCATCTCACGACCACGGAATCTCAGAGAGATTTTGGCCTTGTCCCCTTCCATCAGGAAACGTACCAGGTTGCGAAGTTTTACCTGGTAATCCCCATCTTCCGTCCCTGGACGAAACTTGATTTCTTTGATCTGCTGCTGGTGCTGGTTCTTCTTGGCGATGGCAGCCTGCTTCTTCTTCTCGAAGAGGTGCTTGCCATAGTCCATGATCCGACACACTGGTGGGACCGCATCAGCGGAAATCTCCACCAGATCCAGCTTCGCGTCTTCGGCGATTCTAAGCGCTTCTTCAATAGAGACGATGCCAATCTGCTCGCCTTCAGCGCCAATTAACCGAACCTCGCGTGCCGAGATATTCTCGTTGATCGGGGCCTTCGGTGCAGCTCGTTTATCTTGTCTCATTTCACGCTTAATAATAATTACTCCAAATCTTGGCGACCGCGCCGGGAAACCGCTTGTGCGAGCAACTCATTGAATTGGGCGATGGGCATCGAGCCCAGATCAGCACCTTCACGGGTACGCACAGCGACAGTTTGCGTCTCGACTTCGCGATCCCCGATGACGAGCAGATAGGGGACCTTGAGCAAAGTATGCTCGCGGATTTTAAAGCCTATCTTCTCGTTCCTCAAGTCGGACTTGGCACGATAGCCGCTTTGAGTGAGCGTTTTTTCCACTTCGAGGGCGAAATCGGCCTGTTTGTCGGTGATATTCATGACCACCGCCTGGGTTGGCGCCAGCCATGCCGGGAAGGCACCCTCGTAGTGCTCGATGAGAATTCCGATGAAACGCTCGAAGGAACCGAGAATCGCGCGGTGCAGCATGACCGGAATCTTGCGGCTGTTGTCTTCGGAAACGTAGCTCGCTTCCAGACGCTGCGGCATGTTCGGGTCGTACTGCAGGGTGCCGCACTGCCAGGCACGGCCAAGGCAGTCGAGCAGCGTGAATTCGATCTTCGGACCGTAGAACGCACCCTCGCCCGGCAGGTATTCCCACGGCAGGCCGGCATCGTTCAGGGCGTCGGCCAGGGCTTTCTCGGCGCGATCCCAGAAGGCGTCGTCGCCAACGCGCTTGGCCGGACGGGTGGACAGCTTCATCTTGATGTCGCTGAAACCGAAGTCCGAATAGACCTGAAGGGTCAGCTTGATGAAGTCGGCCGCTTCCTTCTTCACCTGCTCTTCGGTGCAGAAGATGTGCGCATCGTCCTGGGTGAAGCCGCGCACGCGCATGATGCCGTGCAGGGCGCCGGATGCTTCGTTGCGGTGGCAGGAGCCGAACTCAGCCAGACGCAGCGGCAGCTCGCGGTAGCTCTTCAGACCCTGGTTGAAGATCTGCACGTGGCACGGGCAGTTCATGGGCTTGATGGCGTAGTCGCGGCTTTCCGACTCGGTGGTGAACATGTTGTCGGCGTAGTTGCCCCAGTGCCCGGACTTCTCCCACAGCACACGGTCGACGACCTGCGGGGTACGGACTTCCTGGTAGCCGTTTTCACGCTGCACACCACGCATGTACTGCTCGAGCACCTGGTAGATGGTCCAGCCGTTGGGGTGCCAGAACACCATGCCCGGCGCTTCTTCCTGGGTGTGGAACAGGTCCAGGCGCTTGCCGATCTTGCGGTGATCGCGCTTCTCGGCTTCTTCGATGCGCTGGATGTAGGCAGCCAGCTGCTTCTTGTCGGCCCACGCGGTGCCGTAGATACGCTGCAACTGCTCGTTCTTGGCATCGCCACGCCAGTAGGCGCCGGACAGCTTGGTCAGCTTGAATGCCTTGAGGAAGCGGGTGTTGGGCACGTGCGGGCCGCGGCACATGTCCACGTACTCTTCGTGGTAGTAAAGGCCCATGGCCTGCTCGTTCGGCATGTCTTCGACGAGGCGCAGCTTGTAGTCTTCGCTGCGCGAGGTGAACACGTCGATGACTTCGGCGCGCGGCGTCACTTTCTTGATGACGTCGTAGTCCTTGTCGATCAGCTCTTTCATGCGCGCTTCGATGGCGGTGACGTCATCGGGCGTGAAGGGGCGCTCGTAGGCGATGTCGTAATAGAAGCCATCGTCGATCACCGGGCCGATGACCATGCGCGCAGTCGGATACAACTGCTTGACCGCGTGGCCGATCAGGTGGGCGCAGGAGTGACGGATGATTTCGACACCCTCGTCATCCTTGGGCGTGATGATCTGCAGGGTCGCATCGGCATCGATGAGGTCACAGGCGTCTACCAGACGACCGTTGACCTTACCGGCGACGGTGGCTTTCGCCAGGCCAGCACCAATGGATTGCGCCACCTCGAGTACGGATACCGGGTGATCGAACGAACGCTGACTGCCGTCGGGAAGAGTAATGATGGGCATGGCGCCTCCTCTCCTAGTGGTGACCTCTACCAAAGGCCACGTGGGTTGGGATGAGCCAGTAAGCGATCCGGTGGCGTATCTGCCATACAGAGGCAGGAGCCGTGAGGCTGGCCACAGAACCGCAGTCACTGGAAGGTGTGAAACGGTGGATGCTTTCAGAATCATGACCGCCTGACAAGACGGCCAAAAAAAATGGCCGCCGAAGCGACCATTTAAAATTTGGTAGGCACAATTGGATTCGAACCAACGACCCCCACCATGTCAAGGTGGTGCTCTAACCAACTGAGCTATGTGCCTGCTGTGGGTGCGCATTCTACGGAGCCACGCCGAGGAGTCAACACCTTTTTTCGCTAACTGACTAAAAAAACTGAGTTTTTTACGTTTGAGGCATGTAACCGCCCTGCCCTCGCCGCCGTAACGCCTGCTCTTATTCCTGGGGTATCGCTTCACTCAACCCGAACTACGATGATGCGCATCGCCCTCGCAGGGTGGAAAGCGCTCTTCTATTCCAGCATTGGGACAGCAACTGATCGCTCCTCACGCTCCGCGTGGGTATGCATCCCGAGACGCTCTGCGTCCTCACGGCCCAAGGCCAGCCCAAGCAACGAAGACGTACGCATTCGTAGGGTGGAAAACGCTCCTCTTTTCCACCATTACGATGGCAGACGGCACCCTGAGCGGGACCGCCCGTATCGGGTTACCCATGGACGACGGATGAAAAGAGCGCCAGCTACCCACCCCGATCCACCCTGCGGGAGACGGTCCGGGGCGGCGCGTACCAGCCCCTACGAAAAACGGCGCTCGAGTGCGCCGTTCTGTTTTGCCGGATGCCTTACTGGGCCGGGCAAGCGGCGGGTGCGCTGCACTGGCCTGATGCGGCGCCTTGCTTGCCGATTACGGTGAAGCGCTTGTCGTCGGGGGCGATGCGTTGGGCGCAATGGCGGGCACTGGTGGCCTCCGCTTTGCAGCCGCGTTCGTCGAGCACCTGGGACAGGTTGAACCAGCCTGCAGCGAAGTCCGGCTGGCGGCTGACGCTTTCGCGAAGCGCTGCTTCGGCGCCACGCAGGTCACCGCCGGCGTAACGGCTGTTGGCCAGGGCGAACCAGCCGACGGCCTGTTCCGGCCAGCGCTGGGTGGCAGTGCGGTAGGCGTGCTGGGCGACGTCCTTGCGGCCGACCTCTTCCAGATCCGCGGCAGCCTTGAGCCAGGTGGTCGGCTCGGCGGTGGCCGGCAAGGTGTCTGGCGGCATGGTCACCACGGCCCAGCGGCTTCCGCGCGCCCAGGTCTTGTCGAAGGCGGCGAAATCGGTCACCCAGCGGCGGGTGGTGCCGGAACGCAAGATCAGCGTCTGCTCTCGACGGTCATAGCCCACCAGTACCGCGAAGTGCCATTGCGGGTACCAATCGAAGCCCAGGTTCTGTAGCACCAGCACCGGGTTGCCAGCGGCCACTTCAGCGAGCAGCGCATCGAGTTTGGGCTTGAGCGGATAGACGAGCAGATCGTGAGAACGCGCTGCCGCGACCATCTCCACTTGCAGGCTGCCTTCGCGGCCAGGGATGTAGACCTGGTCCTGCAGGAAGCCGGGAGTGGTCAGCACACCGCGCTGGTTGAGCATGGTCGCCAGAGCGGCGGGCCCACACTGGTAGGCGGTCTGCGGATAGAAGGGAACGCTGCTGAGCTCGACCCGCTCAGGCAGGCGCTGGGCCTCCGGTGAAAGTACCGGAGACCTGGCGCATGCACTGAGCAGGACGATCAGAAGTGAAGCGAGGAGCGGTCTTAGCGATTTATGCATTTCACGAAACTGAAGAGGTCTGTGGCGCAGAGCATATCGGTGATGATGAAGATCACCAAGAACAACACGATGATGCCGACCACACCCGCACCAGCCGGGGCTTCGGAGAGCTGAGCATTGAATTGCGACAGTTCGGCGCTGGTCAGGTTGTTGATGCGGTTTTCCACCTGATCACGCTCGACGCCCATGGCGAGCAGCTTTTCCTTGACCTGTTGATCGTCGAGCATCGACAGCAGTTGCTGACGGTCGACCTGCTGTTGCTGCTCGGTGAGCACTTCACCCGTACCGATCATCGCGGCATTGGCGAGTGGAACCTGGGCGATCATCAGGACATGGAACACTGCCAACATGGCAGCCAGACGACGAAAGAACGGGGATTTGGTCATTTTGGTATCTCCTTATCAACCATCATCCTAGACCCCTGTGGCAATCGGCCAGTTCCACCTATATCTGCGGCCACCTCGGCAGGCGCTGCAGCCCAGGAATACCGGGCGCTGCAGCCTCGCCGCCCGGCGCCGAAAAACGCCCCGAAAACCAGCGCATTTCATGCCATTGCGCGTGCCCGATGACTCAGAGCGTCTGGCCCAGCTCGCTGCTCAGGTAGTCGCGGCGCAAATATGTTCTGCATGAAACGCGGTTCTTACGCACAAGTCCACGGCACTTACTGGCTCGCGAATCCAGCGCAACAACGCCCAGGCATCGCTGTCAGCTACAGACAGCTGTTCATTCAACAGGAGACTTACATGCCACAGATTCCCGCCCTCGGCCTCGGCACCTTCCGCCTCAAGGACCAGCAGGTGATCGACTCGGTACGCACCGGCCTGGAGCTCGGCTACCGACACATCGACACCGCGCAGATCTATGGCAACGAAGCCGAAGTGGGCCAGGCCATCGCCGAAAGCGGTGTGCCGCGCAGCGAGCTGTTCGTCACCACCAAGATCTGGACCGACAACCTGGGCGCCGACAAGCTGATCCCCAGCCTGGAGGAAAGCCTGCGCAAGCTGCGCCTCGATCAAGTCGACCTGACCCTGATCCACTGGCCCTCCCCCAATGACGACCTGCAGGTAGCCGAATACATGGCCGCCCTGCTGGAGGCCAAGGCCGCTGGCCTGACCGCGCTGATCGGCGTGTCCAACTTCACCAACGCGCACCTGCAACAGGCGATGGAGGTAGTGGGCGCCGACCAGATCGCCACTCACCAGGTGGAAATCCACCCCTTCCTGCAGAACCGCAAGGTGGTGGCGTTCGCCCAGGAACACGGCGTGCACCTGACCGCCTACATGCCCCTGGCCTATGGCAAGGTGATGACCGACCCGGTGATCCAGGACATCGCAGCCAAGCACGCCGCCAACCCGGCACAGGTCGCCCTGGCCTGGGCGCTGCAGCAGGGCTTCGCGGTGATTCCGTCGTCCACCAAACGGGCCAATCTGGAAAGCAACCTGGGTGCACTGAAGCTGACGCTCAGCGAGCAGGACATGGCAGCCATCGCCAAGCTGGAGCGCGGTGAACGACTGGCCAACCCGGGCTTCGCTCCGCACTGGGATTAGAAGTCGACCTTACCCCTGCCCGCCTTGATCGCCCCGCGCTTGGCCTTGCCTTCCAGCCGACGCTTCTTGGAGCCGAGGGTAGGCTTGGTGGGGCGGCGGGCCTTTTCGGTCTTGCCTGCGGAGCGGATCAGCTCCGCCAGGCGCTCCAAGGCGTCAGCGCGGTTCTGTTCCTGAGTGCGATATTGCTGGGCCTTGATGATCACCACGCCATCGGCAGTGATGCGGCTGTCACGCAGGGCCAGCAGCCGCTCCTTGTAGAACGGCGGCAATGACGACGCCTGGCTGTCGAAACGCAGGTGCATGGCGCTGGACACCTTGTTGACGTTCTGCCCGCCTGCGCCCTGGGCGCGAATGGCGGTGAGTTCGACTTCGTCGTCAGGCAGATGGATGCTGTTGGAAATGACCAGCATGGGGTGCCTTGTTCTGAATGGGCGTGCAGGATAGCCCGCCAGACGCCCGCACGGCTGAAACCTTTGCTTGAAATTTGCCGATACAAGGTGCGAGGCGCTCAAGTAACGTAGTCGACCGCGCAGGCATTTCAGAGAAGACCATGGACTCGATTACCCAAGCCGTACTCGGCGCCAGCATTCAGGGCGCCCTGCTGGGGCGCTGGCAGGGGCGCAAGGCGCTGCTTTATGGTGCCGTGCTGGGCACCTTGCCGGATCTGGACGTGATCATCGACTACGGCGACTCGGTGGCGGCGATGACCTATCACCGCGGTTTCAGTCATTCGCTGTTCGTGCTCAGCGGCTTCGCCCTGCTGCTGACCTGGCTGATACGACAGTGGCGACCCCATCCCGGCTATTCGGCCCAGCGGCTGTTCCTGGCGATCTGGCTGGTACTGATCACCCATCCGCTGCTCGACGCCTTCACCAGTTACGGTACGCAACTGCTCTGGCCGCTGGCGCCCACACCGGCGGCCTGGTCGAGCATCTTCATCATCGACCCGATCTACAGCCTGCCGCTGCTTGGCGCGGTGATCTATGGGCTGATCAGCGGCCTGAAGGATCGGGCCAACCCGGTGGTCAACTGGGCGCTGGCGTTTTCCACCCTGTATCTGGCTTCGACCCTGGGCGGCAAATACATGGCCGAGCACCGGGTGGAGCAGGAACTGGCCCGTCAAGGCATCGAAGCCGAAGCCATCTTCAGCTCGCCGACGCCGTTCAATACGCTGTTGTGGCGGGTCATCGTGATCGAGGGCGAGGACTACCACGAGGCGTTGGTCGGTTGGTTTGACGGCGCGCCACCGGTGCTGGAGCGCATGCCTCGCGGGGCCGCACTGGGCGAGGCGCTGGACGATTCGCCAGCCCACCAACGCTTGAAGTGGTTCACCAATGACGTACTGCGTTACGACCGCCTTGGCGATCATCTGGTGGTCACTGACATCCGCCTGGGCATGACCGGCTTCCACCCGTTCCGTTTCGACTTCGCCCACCGCCAGGGCGATACCTGGCAGGTGCAATCGTTCATCGAGCGCTGGCCCTCGGAGCGCGGCGACATGCAGCGCCTGGCCTTGCTCTGGCAGCGCATCTGGCAGCCCTCGACGCCCGTCCCGCTGGCGCTCTGGGCCAGCGAGCTGAGCCAGTATCCGCAAGGCGAGAGCTCACCGCCCGATACCGACCTGGCGCCAGGCCGCAAAGCAGCCACCTCCGCGAACGACAAGAAAGACCCGGCGCTGTGAACCCTAGCCTGGGTCGAGCGAAGCGGTACCCGGGAAGCCCTTTCCCGGGTATCCCGACCTCAGGTTCGGAACTGCCGCACCAGGCCCTGTAGCTCGACGCCAAGGCGCGCCAGTTCGGCGCTCGAGCTGGCGGTCTGCTGGCTGGCGCTGGCGCTCTGTTCGCCGATATCGCGTACTCGGGTCACGCTCTCGCTGATGGTTTCCGCCACGGCGCTTTGCTCTTCAGCGGCGGCGGCGATCTGCTGGTTCATCTGTTCGATGGTGCTCACCGCCTGGGTGATGCGACCGAGTGCATCACCGGCCTCCCCTGCCAGGCTGACCGTGCGCTGGGTCAGGGCACGGCTGCCTTCCATCTGCGCCGAGGCGCCACCGGCCAGGCGCTGCAGGTTGGCGATCAGGTTTTCGATTTCCTGGGTCGAGTCATGGGTACGTCGTGCCAAGGCACGCACTTCATCGGCTACCACGGCGAAACCGCGGCCCTGGTCACCGGCACGGGCCGCTTCGATGGCGGCGTTGAGCGCCAGCAGGTTGGTCTGCTCGGCGACCGCGCGGATCACTTCCAGCACGCTGCCGATGCGCCCGCTTTCCTGATTCAGCTCCTGCATGGCTTCAGCCGACTGCTCGACCTCCTGGGCCAGCTTGCCGATCTGGCTGATGGCCTGCTGCACCACCTGATTGCCCTGCTGGGCTTCGCGGTCCGCGTCGGCCGCGGCCAGCGAGGCCTGCTCGGCGTTCTGCGCCACTTCCTGCACGGTGGCGGCCATCTGGTGCATGACGGTGGCGGTCTGCTCGGTTTCGACCTTCTGGGTCTGCACGCCAGCGCTGGTCTGCGCGGTGATCGCCGAGAGCTGCTCGGCTGCCGCAGCGATCTGCCCAACCCCACCGCCAATCCGCCCGACCAGATCGCGCAGGCTGCGGGTCATGCCCTGCATGGCCTCGAGCAACTGGCCGAGTTCGTCATGGCGGTCCTGAGGCAGATCCTGGCTGAGGTCACCACCGGCGATGCGCTGGGCGAAGGCCACGGTCTGGCGCAGCGGTGCGACGATGGAACGGCTGATGCTCAGCGCCGCGAACAGGCCGATCAACACGGCCGCGCCGCCCATGCTGCCGAGCAGCAACATGGCGCTGCGGCTGTCATCGCTCATGCTCTGCTCTTCGATGTTCTTGGCCTGTTCGGCCAGCGCAAGCACCTGATCGGCCTGCTGGAGCATGGCGGCATCACTGGCCTTGCTCTGTTCGTAGAGCTGCTGGAAATTGGTGAACGCCTGCTGGTAGGTGCCAAGCGCCACCAGGGCGGCCTCGATCGCGCGCTTCTGATCGTCGTTGAGCCACACCATCAGGCCGCTGGCCGATGATTGCAGGTCGTAACTGACGAAGTTCCAGTCTTCCAGCGCAGCCGGCGAGCCATCGATGATGAACTGGCTTTCGTGGCCGCGCAGTTCGAGCATGCGCTTGCTGAGGTTGGAGGCGGTTTCCGCCAGGGTCAGCGGGTCGCTGCCGCGCAGTTGGTCGCCGGCCAGGCGCAATTCACGCACGGCGTCGTACATGCCCAGCTCGATCATCTCGAACTGGCTACGCGCTTCCTGGGCCGCTTCGCCCATCTGGGTACGGGCTTCGCTGGCGCGAGCCTGTTGCTGCACGCTGGCGTCGAACTGCTGCAGGTAGTCCGCGGTGGCGGTGTCCATGGCCTGCAGACGTTCACGTTCGGCGGGGGTGGCACTGGCAATCTGCTCGGCCAGGCTGGCACGCACCGTGGCGAGCTGCTCGCGCATGCGCTGCGCATCGGCTTCGCTGTGGCTGATGGCGTAGTCGCGCTCCATGCGCCGCGCACCGAGTATCTGCGCGTCGATGGTCGACAGCCCGAGGGACTGGGCGTGCCCCGTCATCACCGCCTGCACGGCGACGAAACCACTGCCGGTCACGGCAACGGTCAGCAACAGCACCAGGCCAAAGCCCATCAGAAGTTTCTTGCCTACGGAAAGGTCGACGAACAGTCGAGTGGCAGAATGCAACATCCTAAGCGGCTCCATTTATTTTTATAGATTGCAGTGCTCGAGCGCCGTCATGGCGACGCTACTCATGGCTCCAGAAAGGTCATCGGCCAATGGGCACAAACCCTTAGCAAAAAGACAGCGCCATTAAGTTGCCACTATACCTGCAGGTTCACTGAGAGGTTTGCTGTAGCGCAACAAAAGGTTGCAGCGCGGTAGCAGATGGCACAAATGACACCCGCAGCCTTGCACTGCGGGTGTTGCGGGTAGCCAGGCGGCTACCGAGCGAGCCGACGCTGGCGCAGCTGGAAGCAGCCCCAGATGAACAGCAGCCAGAACGGGATGGCGAACACCGACATGCGAATGCCCGGAATGAACAGCATCACGCCAAGGATGAACAGCACGAACGCCAGGCACAGGTAGTTGGCGAAGGGAAACCAGAAGGCCTTGAACGACGGTTCGACGCCCTTGGCCTGCATGGCCTTGCGGAATTTGATGTGGGCCAGGCTGATCATCGCCCAGTTGATCACCAGTGCGGCGACCACCAGGGACATCAGCAGCTCCAGCGCACTCTTGGGTACCAGATAGTTGACCACCACGCAGACCAGCGTGAAGGCCGCCGAGAAGAAGATCGCCAGCACCGGCACACCGCGCTTGTCGACCTTGAGCAGCGCTTTGGGCGCATTGCCCTGCTCTGCCAGGCCGTAGAGCATGCGGCTGTTGCAATACACGCCACTGTTGTAGACCGACAACGCCGCGGTGAGCACCACGAAGTTGAGGATGTGCGCAGCGGTGTCGCTGCCGATCAGCGAGAAGATCTGCACGAAGGGGCTGCTGCCGTAGGAGTCGCCACCGGCGGTGAGGGTCGCCACCAGATCGTCCCAGGGATGCAGCGACAGCAGCACGGTCAGCGCGCCGATGTAGAAGATCAGGATGCGATAGACCACCTGGTTGATCGCCTTGGGGATCACCGTTCGCGGCTGATCGGCTTCGGCCGCGGTGATGCCCACCAGCTCCAGGCCGCCGAACGAGAACATGATGATGGCCATCATCATCACCAGCCCCGAAATGCCGTTGGGGAAGAAGCCGCCGTGGCTCCACAGGTTGCTCACCGATGCCTGCTCGCCGCCTGCGCCGCTGAACAGCAGGTAGCAGCCGAGCAGGATCATGCCGATGATCGCCACCACCTTGATGATCGAGAACCAGAACTCGGCCTCGCCGAACACCCGCACATTGGTCAGGTTGATGGCATTGATGGCGACGAAGAACACCGCCGCGGTGGCCCAGGTCGGCACCTCCGGCCACCAGTACTGCACGTACTTGCCCACTGCGGTGAGCTCGGCCATGCCGACCAGCACGTAGAGAACCCAGTAGTTCCAGCCCGACAGGAAGCCCGCGAACGGCCCCCAGTAGGCATGGGCGAAGTGGCTGAAGGAGCCGGCCACGGGCTCTTCGACGATCATTTCGCCGAGCTGGCGCATGATCAGGAAGGCGATGAAACCGCCGATGGCGTAGCCGAGGATCATCGATGGCCCGGCCGACGCCATGACCCCGGCCGAGCCGAGGAACAGACCGGTACCGATGGCGCCACCCAGGGCAATCAATTGAATATGGCGGTTCTTCAGACCACGCTTGAGCGGGCCTGTCTGGAGCATTTCGCTTGGCATCTGTCACCTGTGGGTGATCGACCGTGACGGGATCGAACCCGCTCGGCTCGTGGCCTGGCGGAATGGCTTGGTTTTCTCGTCGATCACTGCGCGTCGGGCTGGGCATCCGGTGCGGCTTGCCGGAATGCCTCGAGGGCCTCACAGCGTGCGGTCAGAGCGAGGATGCGAGGATACGCATCGAGGTCACAGTCGAAACGGCGCGCATTGTACACCTGTGGAACCAAACAGGCTTCCAGATAGCCGGGCCGCTTGCCCAGGGAAAATGTTTCACCGTACGCCACCAGACCCTGTTCCACGGCAGCCAGGCCCTGAGCCACCCAGTGCCGGTACCAGGCGCTTCGCCCCTCTTCGGAGACGCCCAGTTCACGCCCGAGGTACTGCAGCACCCGCAGGTTGTCGAGCGCATGCACCTCGCAGGCGATGTGCAGCGCCAGCGCCCTGATCGCCGCGCGCTGCGCCGGTTCGCCAGGCAGTATCGCCGGCACCGGGAAGATCTCCTCGAGGTATTCGAGAATCGCCAGCGACTGGGCGATCCGCACCCCGCCGTTCTCCTCGTCCACCAGCAGCGGCACCAGGCCCTGGGGGTTCAGCGCCCGGTAGGCATCGCCGTGCTGCTCCCCGCCCTCGCGAACCAGATGCACCGGCACCTGCCGGTAAGCGATGCCCTTCAGGTTCAGTGCAATACGCACCCGGTAAGCGGCGCTGGAGCGCCAGTAGGAATACAACGTCAACATACAGCCTCCACATCCATAGGAGCCCTGCCCCCGGGGCGAATCGTGCAGCCAGCACAGATCATGCGCTAAGGCCGCAATCGCTTCGCGCCGAGGGCGACGCTCCTACGCGACCCGCAAATACCTTGCCGCCAACCCCATACCCGTAGGAGCCCCGCCCCCGGGGCGAATCTTGCAGCCAGCACAGATCATGCGCTAAGGCCGCAACCGCTTCGCGCCGAGGGCGACGCGCCTGCACAAACCAGGCTCCTGGCTAGCGGTAGCGTTCGACCTGCTGGTCGATGGCGCCAAAGATACTAGCCCCAGCGGCGTCGAACATCTCGATGCGCACCCGATCACCGAACTTGAGGAACGGGGTTTTCGCCTCGCCGTGCTCGATCACCTCCAGCATGCGCTTCTCGGCCAGGCAGCTGGAACCGGCACTGCGGTCGTAATTGGAAACGGTGCCCGAACCGATGAGGGTGCCGCTGCCCAGGGGGCGGGTACGGGCGGCGTGGGCAATCAGCGTGGGGAAGTCGAAGGTCATGTCGGTGCCGGCGTCGGGCTGGCCGAACAGCTGGTCGTTGATATGCGACACCAGTGGCCGATGCACCCGCCCCTCGCGCCAGCTCTCGCCCAGCTCGTCCGGGGTGACCGCCACTGGTGAGAAGCTCGACGACGGCTTGCTCTGGTAGAAGCCGAAGCCCTTGGCCAGCTCGCCGGGAATCAGATTGCGCAGCGACACATCGTTGACCAGCAGCAGCAACTGCACATGCCCGAGCGCCTGGGCAGGCGTGACGCCCATCGGCACGTCGTCGGTGATCACCGCCAGTTCGGCTTCCAGATCGATACCCCAGGCTTCGTCACCCAGACGGATCGGCGCGTGGGGCGGGATGAAGGCATCCGCGCCGCCCTGGTACATCAGCGGCTCGTGCCAGAACGACTCGGGCATCTCGGCGCCGCGGGCCTTGCGCACCAGTTCGACATGATTGACGTAGGCACTGCCATCGGCCCAGTGATAGGCGCGTGGCAGCGGGCTGTGGCAATCGCGCTGGTCGAAGTCGAACGCGGCAGCCTCCAGACCATCATTGAGGCGCTGGTAGACCGCCTCCAGTTGCGGCCGCATGTTCGCCCATCGATCCAGGGCGGCCTGCAGCGTGTGGGCGATCTGTGGCACGCGAACGGCACGTGACAGATCGCGGGAGACGACCACCAGCACGCCATCACGGCCCTGGTTCAGTGATGCCAGTTTCATCAGGACTCCTTGCCCGGCGCACGCCAGGAATTCACGTACTCGGCAACGTCCACCGCAGCAGCGGCGTCAGCCACTTCCAGAGCGCGGCGCGTATCGATCATCACCGCCACCTCATCGGTGAAGGTGGCTGGGTCGGTCTGCGCCTTCTTCAGGGCCTTGGGGTGCGGGCCATGGGGGAAGCCGCAGGGGTGCAGGGTGACCATCCCGGCTTCGATGTTGTCACGGCTGAAGAAATTGCCGCGGTGATAGAACAGCACTTCGTCGTAGTCATCGTTGTTGTGGAAGAACGGCACCTTGAGTGCGCCGGGGTCGGATTCCACCGGCCGCGGCGTGAAGGTGCAGACCACGAAGCCGTTGGCCACGAAGGTGGTGTGTACCGACGGTGGCAGGTGGTAACGATGGCTCACCAGGGGCCGGATATCGCGCCAGTTGAGGCGCACCACGGTGTTGTCGCCGTGCCAGCCCACCGCATCCAGAGGGTTGTAGGGGTAGGTCACGGTGCTGATCTGGTTGCGCCGCTTGATGCGGATCTGCCAGGTGCGCTCGTCCTGCTGGGCCTTGAAGGCCTCATCGATATGCGGATGATCGAGCACGGCCGGATCGAAGATCGCCTGGGGCCCGAGCAGCCCCTTGTCGGGCAGTTGGTAGGCGCCATCGGTGTTTTCGATCAGCAGGAAATGGCTGGGCGCTGTCGGCTCGATGCGCCAGGCAGTGCCACGGGGAATCACCAGGTAATCGCCATCGCGGTACTCCAGGTGCCCGAAATCACAGTAGAAGTGCCCCGCGCCGTCATGCACGAACAGCAGTTCATCGCCATCGCTGTTGCGCACCAGGTGGCTCATGGCGCCGGTGGTCTTCCACACGCGCAGGCGAATGTCGGCGTTATGCAGGGTCAGCGGCGCCTGCAGCGGGCAGTCGTGCTCGCTGGCAATCCGGTTGAAGTCGAAGGCATGGGGCCGCAGTGGGCCCTGCCAGTCGACCCAGCCGGTGGGCGGGTGCTTGTGATGCAGGTGGGTCACGGGGCCGAAGAAACCCTCGCGGCCCATTTCTCGCTCGTAGGTCTCGGCGGGCAGGTCACAGTGAGCCTGGCGCGAGTGCTCGCCTTCACGCAGGGGAAAGCTGATCCATTTGCGGCTCATGGCTTCACTCCTCGCTGATCACACCACGGCGCAGCTGATCCTCTTCGATGGATTCGAACAGGGCCTTGAAATTGCCCTCGCCGAAGCCCTGATTGCCCTTGCGCTGAATGATCTCGAAGAAGATCGGACCGATTACCGTATTGGTGAAGATCTGCAGCAGGATGCCGTCATCGCCCGGAGCGCCGTCGATCAGCAGGTTCAGGTCACGCAGCACGTCCAGCGGCTCGCCGTGCCCGGCCACGCGCTGGTCCACCTTCTCGTAGTAAGTGTCCGGCGTGCTCATGAACGCCACGCCGTTGGCCTGCAGCTTGCGCACGGTGGCATAGATGTCGTCGGTGGACAGCGCGATATGCTGGATGCCCTCACCATGGTACTCGCGGATGAATTCCTCGATCTGCGACTTGTCGTCCGCGGACTCGTTGATGGGGATGCGGATCTTGCCGCAGGGCGCGGTCATGGCCCGGGAGACCAGACCGGTGAGCTTGCCTTCGATATCGAAGTAACGGATCTCGCGAAACCCGGCGATGCGCTCGTAGAAGCCCGACCAGACGTCCATCTGCCCGCGTTTCACGTTATGGGTGAGGTGGTCGATCATCTGCAGGCCCACGGCGTTGTCGTCCGGCCCGCGACCTTCGATGAACTCGAAATCCACGTCGTAGATGCTGTGCTCGCCATAGCGGTCGACCAGATACAGCAACGAGCCGCCGATGCCCTCGACGCAGGGAATGTTCAGCTCACCGAAGTTGGCATGGCTGCCGACCAGGGTAGCGCCCTGCTCCTGCACGTAGGCGGCAGCCTGGGCGGCGTTGCGAACCCGGAAGGCCATGGCACAGGCGCTCGGCCCGTGCTTCTCGGCGAAGGCATGTACATGGCCGGTCGGGCTGCCGTTGAGGACGAAATTGACGCCGTGCTGCTGGAACAGCCAGACCTGCTTGCTGCGGTGCCTGGCCGTCTCGGTGAAGCCCATGGCGGTGAACAGCTGACGCAGCTGCTCGATGCCTTCCGGCGTAGGGGCGGTGAATTCGACGAACTCGAAACCGTCGGTTCCGATGGGGTTGTGCTGTTCGATTCTGGACACGGCGTTCATGGGTTGTCCTCGTTGTCGTTATGGCTCCATGACAGTCGAGGCCGGTGTTAGGGGCAAGGCCCTCGGATGGGTGCGAGGTGACCTTAGGTCGTGGCCGTGGCAACGGATCGATACATCGGAAGGCCCCGCCACGGTATTCGTGGCTTTCAGAGCCACAGACCTTATCCTCTCGTAAACCTTTCTTTACAGCGTGGTCGATTTGGCTGCCGACGGGATGATGGCCGAATGACAGGCAGATAACTGCAAACGTGCCAGAATGACAGCATCCAAGATGAGCCAACCATGAGGCCGCCATGAGCAGTGAAACGCCTTCCGAAGCCGAGAGCCCCGCCGCGTTCGATCTCGCTCCCGCCAGCGATGAGGAGCGCCTGGCCAAGCTGGAAAAGGCCAACCGCCTCAACCGCCTGCTGATCTTCGGCTTGGCGTTGCTGCTGTTCATCGTGCTATCGAGCCTGGCCACCTCGGCGGTGGTGAAGATGCTCGCCGACGAGCCTCCTCCTTTCGATCCCGAGGCATTCGCCGCCGTTCAAAAGCGTGCCGAAACGCTGGAAACGGAATTGGCCAGCCTCAAAGAGGATCAAAAACGCCAGGATGCCCTGCTGAAACTGGCGGCCACCCCGCCGCCTCCGGCGCCAGCCACCGCGGCACCGGCAGCGGCCCCGCCCCAGGACATCGCCGCGCTGAAGCTCATGGGCCGCACCTTGCTGGGCCAGGAACAGAGCTTCCAGCAGAGCTTGCAGGCCCTGAAGAACGGCATGCGCGACCTCGCCGACATGATTCCCGGCTCACGCAGCTGGCTGGATGATTACAACGAAGAACTCGACAAGGCCGTCAACGCCAGCGTGCAACGCACCAAGGCGATCCAGCAATGGGGCAGCAAGCTGCCGCACGAGTAGTTTTTCAGTGCCGGCCTCAAGGACGCGTCTACCGAAATGGTGCCAACGCGGGTGTCGCGGTACGGCCACAACTCCATCGCCCGCAAGCGGGCTCCTACGCGATCGAGCCCGCCGCCCAGCCAGCGAACACCCCGGCCTGTAGGAGCCCGCTTGCGGGCGAATCGGATGGCCGACGCGGATGATCCGGCCTAGACGGCAGCGGTCTGCCGGAGAAGAGTCTCCGGTGTCGCTTCACTCAACCGCAGCGGATCAAGGCGGATGGTGCGCAATGGCACCAAGAGCTGCGTTTACCGGAATGGGACCAACGCGGGTATCGCGGTACGGCCACAACTCCATCGCCCGCAAGCGGGCTCCTACGCGATCGAGCCCGCCAACCAACCAGCGAACATCCCGGTCCTGTAGGAGCCCGCTTGCGGGCGAATCGGATGGCCGACGCGGATGATCCGGCCTAGACGGCAGCGGTCTGCCGGAGAAGAGTCTCCGGTGTCGCTTCACTCAACC
>NZ_JBQWIF010000014.1:0-124000 GCF_052958135.1 Pseudomonas sp. SZ40
GGCTTGAGGACGCCTGCCCCTGGGGAGTTGTGCGGCATAAGGCCGCGTATGTGCAAGGTCCAAGACGACAGCGGACACTCGATCCGGTGGGCTAAAGCCCACCCTACAGCTCGCTGGCTTGAGGACGCCTGCCCCTGGGGAGTTGTGCGGCATAAGGCCGTGCATGTGCAAGGTCCAAGACGACAGCGGACATTCGATCCGGTGGGCTAAAGCCCACCCCACAGCTAAAGCGGATCGCCGCCCGCCCCCCCCCGCAGTTAGATGCGCGGCTGTAGGGTGGGCTTCAGCCCACCAATTGGCGCCCGACAACGAACGGCGGCTATCGCCTTTTTCTTCGCTTACACGCGAAAGGCCTGTACGGCCTGATTCAACTGGCCGCTCAACTCCTGCAGCTCACTGCTCTGTTCGCGGCCCTGGCTGATGCGAAGCAGGTTGTCACCGCCCAGTTGGTGGATGCGTTCGCTGTGATCGCGGATTTCGCTGACTGCGCTGCCCTGGTAAGCGGTGGCATCGGCTATACGTCCGGCCATGCTGGCGATGGTGCGTATGGCGTTGACGATTTCATCCAGGGCACCGTCTGCCGTGCGAGCCTGGTTGGCTGTGGCTTCGGCATGTTCGACCTGGCTGCGCATCGCCAGCAGTGAGCCGTTGGCGGCTTGCTGCAGGCGGCCGATGACATCCTGAATCTGTGCGGTGGCAGCGCTGGTGCGTAGCGACAGCGTACGTACTTCGTCTGCCACCACGGCGAAACCTCGGCCTGCCTCGCCCGCACGAGCCGCTTCGATGGCGGCATTGAGGGCCAGCAGGTTGGTCTGTTCGGCAATGCTGCGGATAACCGTCAGTACGCTGCCAATGGTGCCTGTCTCCTCTGCCAGGCGCTCGATGGCCTGGGCGTTGCCCTGGACCTCTTCGACCAGCGCATGCAGGCCGGTCAGGCTGTTGCCGATGACCAGTTGACCCTGAGCCAGGGCACGGTCGGCATCGCGCCCGGCGGTCGCGGTCTGGCTGGCGTCCTCGGCGACCTGAAGGATGGTCGCTTCCAGCTCGCCGAGGGCGTCACGGATCTGCGCGGTGTCGCTGGCCTGGCGTTCGGCGCCGTCGTGCAGGCCACCGCTGAGGTCGGCCAGGGTGCGGCTGGAGGCCGAGACCTGGCCGGCATGCTGGTGAATGGTGCCCACCAGATCGACCAGGTAGGCGCGCAGGCGATTCAGCGACTCTTCGATATCACGCAGCTCTCGGGTATTGGTGGCCAGATGCACGTCGCTGCTGAAATCCCCTGCTGCCCAGGCCGAGAGTGCAGGCACCAGGCGTTCGAGCAGGCGGCTGAGGCGACGCTGCAGGGTGTCGATGATCAAGGCGATGAGCAGGATCAGAGCGACCATGGCGCCGAGGATCAGGCGCACTTCGCCCTGAATGCGGCCATGTTCGGCTCGCACCTGGGGTTCCAGGGTCGTGAATGACTGTTGCACCGCATCCAGTCGGGCCCGGGTGGCGGCGGCCAGCTGGGCACGTTGCTCGATCAGGGCGCGGGTGCGGTTCAGCTCGCCCGGGTAGCGACCGAGCAGGCTGTTGAGCTCCCGTTTCAGGGCGATGCCGCGGTCTTGCGCCTCACTCTCCAGGCTGTCGCTGTCCAGCCCCATCAGCGACGCGAAAGCGTTACCGCCCGATGCTGCTTCATCGGTGACGCCAAGCAGTGCCAGGCCTTCGATGGTCTTCGCCATTTCCTGCAGCGACTGCACCTCACGCTCCACGTCCGCTGCCAGTTCGCTGCGCCCGCTGCTGACCAGCTTGTCGCGGGCCAGCGCCAGGCGGGCGAGGTGCTGGGAAGCTTCGAACAGGGGGCGGCCATAGGCTTGCGCCGCGTCGCCCTGGCCTTCATCGGCATACCTGGCGATTTGCGACAGGGCACCGGCCATTTCCCGCTCTGCCTGGATCAGCAGACCCTGGGGATCCCCGGACAGCTTGCCGGCCGCGAGCAGTTGGTCGGCGGCAAAGGTTTTCAGGTCACTGAGGCTGTTGCCCAGATCGCCAGCGAGGTTGGCTGGCAACTGGGCGACCTTCTCCTGAAGGGCGTCGAGGCTTTGCAGTGCGGCACTGTGGCGCAGGGCATCGCCGCTTTCCAGGTAGCCGAAGATATTGCCTGCGGCTTCGCGCTGAAATTGCTGGGACAGACCCAGATACTGCTCCATCAGTACGTAGGGGCGCTCCAGTGCCCGCTGTGACCACCATAGCGTGCAGGCCAGGGCGATACCGACGCCGACTAGCAGCAGGGTGTTGAGATTGGTAAGTGATTTAAGGCGCATGGGGCTCGACCGACGACGGAACGGTGCTGGCACTGCGCCATGCAGTGCGGCTGTGTCGGTAAGTTATTGCGCCTTCATGACAGGGGTGTGACGCCGTGCGCCCTGTCACAATTATGGCGCCGTTCGAGCGACGCGAAGTCTTGTGGCGTCTTCATGCTGCAGTCGCGCCGCAGGGCTACCCCGCTGCGCAGGGTACGAGGGACGTGTTCAGTCGTAGATCTCGACGCGATTGCGGCCGCCATTCTTGGCACGGTAAAGCGCCTCGTCGGCGCGTTGCGACAGGTGTTTGCTATCGAGATCGTCGCGCAGCTCGGCGATGCCGCCGCTGAAGGTGCAACTGAGATCCTGAGGCTGGGCAGGGTAGTTGATTTCCGCGAAACGCTTGCGCACTTCGTCGAGCACCCTGGCAGCCGTGCGGGCGTCCGTATTGGGCATCACCACGGCGAATTCCTCGCCACCGTAACGACCGATGCAGTCGCTCTTGCGCAGTCGCTGCTTGAGGAACAGCGCCAGGCTCTTGATCACCCGGTCGCCCATGGGGTGGCCGTAGTTGTCGTTGACCTTCTTGAAGTAGTCGATATCGAGCATGGCGAAGCTCAGTGGCTGGCCATCGCGCTGGGCGCGGAAACGGGCATCTTCGAGCAATTGCAGGGTGTGGGTGTGGTTGAACAGGCCGGTGAGGCTGTCACGCACCATGCGAGCCTTGAGGTTGCGTGCACGATCGGCACGGTTGCGTACCGTGGCGATCAGATGACGCGGCTTGATCGGTTTGGTCAGGAAATCATCGCCGCCCTCGCTCATGGCGTCGAGTTGCTTGTCGAGATCGTCTTCGGCGGACAGGTAGATGATCGGCACGCTGACGTAGCGGTCGTTGTGGCGGATCACCTTGGCCAGCTCGGTGCCGCTGCAGGCAGGCATGTACATGTCGAGGATGATCAGGTCCGGCTGGAACTCGGCCAGTTCGGCCATGGCCTGGATCGGCTCGGTAAGGGTGCGGGTGACGATGCCGGCGCTGTTCAGCACGCGCTCGGTGTGGGTGGCCTGAGCCCGGGAGTCATCGACGATCAGTACGCGATAGGGTTCGTACTGGGCGACGTGCGTCAGGACCTCGATACGTTCCAGTAGGCTGGAAGCGTCCAGGGTGCCGGTGAAGAACTCGCGGCCGCCGGCACGCACCGCGGCCAGGCGAGTTGGGGTGTCGGTGTCTTCATGGCTGTAGAACAGCAGCGGAATCTTGTCCTGCAGCCCTTCCTGCACGCCCTGGGCCAGAACCAGGCCGTTGCCTGGCCCGGCGAAATCTATTTCCATCAGGATGGCGGCCGGGTGGCGCTCGAGCATCGCGGCGCGGAAGGCGTTGGCCGTGTCCAGCGGCTTGGCGTTCATGCCGAAGAATTCCAGTTGCTGGGCAAGGCGTTCGGCACGCTCCAGGTGCTGAAGCGCCAGGTAGACCGGTTTGCGCAGCGGCGGCAGGGTGGTCTGCTCGAAGCGATCGCCATGGCGTAGCCCGGTACGCGACAAACGTTGCATCAACTGGTTGAGCTCGCTGATCACGTCGCTGTTGAGGCGACCACGGTTGGCATTCACCGCACTCAGGCAGGCGACGATACGCTGGGCCAGGCCACGGTGCTCGACCTGCTCGAAGCGTTCGGCATAGCGCTGCAGCAATTGCGCTGCCTCGAGCAGCTCCTGCATGCCGGCATCGTTCCACTCGGCACGCTGCAGGCGCTGCCATACCTCCAGAACCTGCCGGGCCTGGTGAATGACACGCTGGGCGAAATGCTGCTTGAGCCGGTCGCGGCTGGGGTCTTCTTGCTCGGTCATTGGCCTTTAATCTGCTAGTGGCGGCGAATCGCTACCGAGTGGTGGCTTCATGCTATCACTGGATGGATATTTTGCCATTCCTTTGGCGTCAATGCTGTGAATCGCCCCGCACGATGGGCCATGCAACACGGATAGCCCCAAACCGACCCTTGATCGGCCGGGATGGTTCCGGACCTGCCCCGTCTCCTCCATTCATGACGCTTTCACGTCGCGAACAGGTTGTTGCGCTGCGCAGTGAGGCGGGCTTCCCTTATAGTGAGCAGCGTAGGCTCACTGCCGGGCATGTGCGCGCAAGTATTAGCGCAACCCTGCTAGTGCCCTGTGGTCGAAGCCCTGTACGTCGCAGATCAAAGGATAATCGCCATGCTCGATTGGAAGAACCGCACCTCCGGCACGCACAGTGCCGACGATGGCGCTACCGCTGGAACACGCCGTCGCACCGGTGGCCGGCTTGGTGGGCTGGTCGTCGGCTTGCTGAGTGCTTACCTGCTGATCGCGTTGGTCGTCGGCTGGTACTGGAGTCAGGAACCTGACATGTTCCCCGTGCAGCAGCGCGTCCAGGCCGCAGCCGAAAGCAGTCAGCGTCAGGTGGTCAACGGTTATACCTCGGTGGAAACGCTCAAGCAGGTCGCCGAGACCCTGCTCGACAAGCCGGGCGGTTTTCTTTCCAACGATCTGGCTCCTCCGGGCCTGTGGCTTGACAACATGCCGAGCTGGGAATATGGCGTGCTCGTGCAGGTGCGCGATTTCTCCCGTGCGCTGCGCAAGGACTTCGCGCGTTCCCAGTCGCAATCGACCGAAGACGGCGACCTGGCTCGTGCCGAGCCGCGCTTCAACTTCGATCACCGCAGCTGGGCGCTGCCTGCCGCCGAGTCGGAATACCGTGACGGCATCGGTTCCCTGGACCGCTACCTGGCTCGTCTGTCCGAGCCGGGCCAGGGGGGCGCGCGTTTCTACACCCGTGCCGATAACCTGAACAACTGGTTCGGTGATGTCGCCACCCGTCTCGGCTCGCTGTCGCAGCGCCTGTCGGCCAGCGTCGGTCAGGTACGCCTCAATAGCGAAGTGACCGAGACCACGCAGCTGGCCGAAGGTCAGGTGCCGGAAGTCACTGAGCGCACCTATGAGACGCCGTGGCTGCAAATCGACAACGTGTTCTACGAGGCGCGCGGTCAGGCCTGGGCACTGTCGCACCTGCTGCGCGCCATCGAAGTGGACTTCGCCGACGTGCTGGCCAAGAAGAACGCCACCGTCAGCGTGCGGCAGATCATCCGCGAGCTGGAGGCAGCCCAGGCCACGCTGTGGAGCCCGATGGTGCTCAATGGCAGTGGTTACGGCATCCTCGCCAACCACTCGCTGGTAATGGCCAACTACATCTCGCGTGCCAACGCCGCGGTGATCGATCTGCGCCAACTGCTCTCCCAGGGCTGATCGATGGCTATCGCCGAAGCCGAGGTAGCGCACCGCGCCGCCTCGGATGCCGAGCTGATCGCCTGGGTCGACGAGCAGGATCGGGTACTCGGCGCGCTGCCGCGCGCCGAGCTGCGCAGCCGTGGGCTGATCGGTCGCGGTACCTTCATCCTGCTGTTCAATTCGGCCGGTGAGCTCTGCGTGCACCGACGTACCCTGAGCAAGGCGGTGTATCCCGGTTACTGGGACGTGGCGGCTGGCGGCATGGTCGCGGCGGGCGAAGGCTACCTGGCCTCGGCCGAGCGCGAGCTGGCGGAGGAGCTGGGTATCGATGATGCGCTGCTGCGTGACGAGGGGCGTTTCTTCTTCGAACAGCCGGACAATCGCCTGTGGTGTGCGGTGTTCTCGGCGGTGTCCGACGCGCCGCTGGTGCTGCAGCCCGAGGAAGTGCTCGAGGCCCGTTTCGTGACGGTGCAGGCGGCGCTGCTCGATACCCACAACACGCCCTACTGTCCCGATTCGCTGCAGGCTCTGCAGCATTATCTGGCCAAGCGATAACGCAGACCTCCGAGCGATGCGCACCATCGCTCGGGCGTGAGTCGCCAATCCATCAGCCTGTGGCGCATTTCGGTTCTTAGCATGGCCGGCCTTTGTCGTTACACTGCGCCGCTTCGCCAATCCACTGAGGAAAAACGCGGTGGCCAAGAAAGCCTCTTCATTCGCCGGGCTCGGTGGCCTGGTGTATTCCACCGACGCCGGCCGGCATTGCCCGGATTGTGGGCAGCCGGTGGATGCCTGCAACTGCTCGAGCACGGCGATCCCCGAGGGCGATGGCATTGCTCGGGTACGCCGCGAGACCAAAGGCCGCGGCGGCAAGACGGTGACCACCATCAGCGGCGTGCCGCTGGCCGAAGAGCCGCTCAAGGAGCTGGCCTCGGTGCTGAAGAAGCGCTGTGGGTGCGGCGGTTCGCTGAAGGAGGGGGTGATCGAAATCCAGGGCGACCATGTGGAGCTGCTGCTCGCCGAGCTGCTCAAACGTGGTTTCAAGGCCAAGAAGTCCGGCGGCTGATGGCCGCTGCAACAGGCAACTTTCTAAACTTACCGATGGCTCGGCCAGTCCACTGCCGAGCAATCGTCATTTCCAGGCTCTATGCTCGGTCGACTGTAATTCGACAGCATCAGCCCATCCGCTACAAGGGAGACCTCGATGGCCGCACGACGCACACGTAAGGACGATGGAAGCCAATGGACGGTGGCCGATAGCCGCAGTGTCTATGGCATCCGCCATTGGGGCGCTGGTTATTTCTCGATCAACGACGCAGGCCGTGTGGAGGTCCGTCCCAATGGGCCTGGCAGCTCGCCCATCGACCTCTACGAGCAAGTCGACGAGCTGCGTCAGAGTGGCTTGTCGCTGCCTTTGCTGGTGCGCTTCCCGGACATTCTGCAGGACCGCGTACGCAAGCTGACCGGCGCTTTCGACGCCAGCATCGCGCGCCTCGAATACGGTAACCGCTACACCGCGTTGTACCCGATCAAGGTCAACCAGCAGGAAGCGGTGGTGGAGAACATCATCGCCACCGAGAACGTTTCCATCGGTCTGGAAGCCGGTTCCAAGCCCGAATTGCTGGCCGTGTTGGCGTTGGCCCCGAAGGGCGGCACCATCGTCTGCAACGGTTACAAGGATCGCGAGTTCATCCGCTTGGCGCTGATCGGCCAGAAGCTCGGTCACAACGTGTTCATCGTCATCGAGAAGGAATCGGAAGTTTCTCTGGTGATCGAGGAGGCGGCCGAGCTCAAGGTCGCGCCGCAGATCGGTCTGCGCGTTCGCCTGTCTTCCCTGGCGTCCTCCAAATGGGCCGACACCGGCGGCGAGAAGTCCAAGTTCGGCCTCTCCGCGGCGCAGCTGCTGTCGGTGGTCGAGCGCTTCCGCAAGGCCGGCCTGGATCAGGGCATCCGCCTGCTGCACTTCCATATGGGCTCGCAGATCGCCAACATCGCCGACTACCGCAAGGGCTTCCGTGAGGCTATCCGTTATTACGGTGAGCTGCGCGCGCTCGGCCTGCCGGTCGATCACATCGATGTCGGCGGCGGCCTGGGCGTGGACTACGACGGTACTCACTCGCGCAACGCCAGCTCCATCAACTACGACATGGAAGACTACGCCGATGCGGTAGTCGACATGCTCAAGGAGTTCTGCGACCGCCAGGAAATCCCCCATCCGCACATCTTCTCGGAAAGCGGCCGGGCGATGACCGCGCACCATGCCGTGTTGCTGGTGCAGGTGACCGACGTCGAGCGACACAACGACGACGTGCCGGAAATCGACCGCAGCATCGAGCAGCCGGAAGTGCTGCAGGTGCTGATCGATCTGCTCGACGACAGCGATCCGGAAATGGTCGCCGAAACCTACTGGCGTGCTACGCACTACGTCAGCGAGGCTGCCGGGCAATACTCCGCCGGCAAGCTCGACCTGCCGCAAAAGGCCCTCGCCGAGCAGTGCTATTTCTCCATCTGCCGACGCCTGTACAACCAGTTGAAGGCGCGCCAGCGTTCGCACCGTCAAGTGCTCGACGAGCTCAACGACAAGCTGGCCGACAAGTACATCTGCAACTTCTCGGTATTCCAGAGCCTGCCGGACACCTGGGCGATCGGCCAGATCCTGCCGATCCTGCCGCTCAATCGCCTGGACGAAGAGCCACTGCGCCGCGCCGTGCTGCAGGACCTGACCTGCGACTCGGATGGCAAGATCAACCAGTACGTGGACGAGCAGTCCATCGAAACCAGCCTGCCGGTCCATGAACTGCGCGACGGCGAGGATTACGTGCTGGGCATCTTCCTGGTCGGTGCCTATCAGGAGATCCTCGGTGACATGCACAACCTGTTCGGTGATACCGATTCGGTGAACATCTACCAGAACGCCGACGGCAGCATCTATCACGCGGGCATCGAAACCCACGACACCATCGAGGACATGCTGCGCTACGTGCACCTGTCACCCGAGGAGCTGATGACCCACTACCGCGACAAGGTGGCCAGCGCCAAGATCAATGCCCGTGAGCGTACCCAGTTCCTCGACGCGCTGCGTCTGGGGCTGACGCGTTCGTCGTACCTGTCGTACTGAGAACCGATGATGTGTCGGGACTCGCTTGCGAGTGGTGACTGTTCTGCAAGCCGGCTTGATGGCGACTAAATCGCCGGCAAGCCGGCTCCTACGGGATCGGATAGATTGCGAAATTGTAGGAGCTCGCTTGCGAGCGATTTGAGGGCAGTCGTTTTGCGGAGGTGGCCTCGTGGTCACCAGTCCAGCCGTCTGGCGCCTGTATTCCGATCACCTGTGAAGGAGGCATCGCGATGAAAGCCATTCTGGCTCTACTGCTGTCGGCATTTGCCTTGAACGCTCCGGCTGCCGACGATCCTCTCCAGGCCGAACTGTGGAAAACCCGGCCGTTGATCCTTCTCGCCGACGATGCCAACGATCCACTGCTCGTTCGGGTGCGTGAAGCCCTGGCACAACCTGCCAACCGTGAAGCCTTCGTCGAACGCGACATGGTGCTGTACACCGTGGTGGGCAAGCAGGCCCAGCGTAACGATCAGTCCCTGGATGCCATCGCCAGCAAACGCCTGCTGCTGGCGCTGGATGCCGGTAACCAGCGACCGCAGATCATTCTGGTCGGCAAGGATGGCGGCAAGAAGATCCAGCAAGGCGCCGATGCAGACTTGCAGAAGATCTTCGCCACCATCGATCGCATGCCGATGCGCCAAGGCGAATGATGGATCAGTGATTTTCGGTGATCCTGGCTCTAGCGGTGTTGCCTGCAGCTCTTCAAAGTAGCGTCCGTTGCCGTTGAGGGCACCGCCATTTCCAGCCTCGACATTCTGCATGCGATGCAGGTTGATTGCCGCTGTCCTGCAACCGTGTGCCTGTTTCTGAAGATGCTGCTTATGCGCATGTGCCGAAAAGGGCGGGGCGGTTGACGCATCAGTGCGCACTTCAGTGATGCCGAGCGAGCGGCGTTGGCCTGGGCCGAATCGCTGACCGAAATCGCGCGCACTCACGCGCCGGATGAGTGCTTCGAGCCGCTCAAGGCGCATTTCGACGCTGCGCAGATCAGCGATCTGACCTTCGCATTCCCACGCGGAGCGTGAGGAACGATTAGGAAAAGGCAAGAGCGGTCATCGGCGCCGTATCCGTGGGAGTGGGCCATGCCCGCGATTTTTCGCGCGCATGGCGCGCTCCCACAGTGGATCGGTGAACGGCGGCTATTGATGGCTCCCACGCTCCAGCGTGGGAGTCCAATCCAGGGCGCTCTGCGTCCGCCGGGCCTCGACATCGGACGCAGAGCGTCCCGGCAGGCATTCCCACGCGGAGTGTGAGGAACGATCAGAAAAGGTAAAAGCGGTCATCGGCGCCGTATCCGTGGGAGCGGGCCATGCCCGCGATTTTTCGCGCGCATGGCCCGCTCCCACAGTGGATCGGTGAACGGCGGCTATTGATGGCTCCCACGCTCCAGCGTGGGAGTCCAATCCAGGACGCTCTGCGGCCGCCAGGCCTCGACATCGGACGCAGAGCGTCCCTGCAGGCATTCCCACGTGGAGCGTGAGGAACGATCAGAAAAGGTAAAAGCGGTCATCGGCGCCGTATCCGTGGGAGCGGGCCATGCCCGCGATTTTCGCGCGCATGGCGCGCTCCCACAGTGGATCGGTGAACGGCGGCTATTGATGGCTCCCACGCCCCAGTGTGGGAGTCCAATCCAGGGCGCTCTGCGCCCGCCGGGCCTCGAGATCGGACGCAGAGCGTCCCTGCAGGCATTCCCACGCGGAGCGTGAGGAACGATCAGAAAAGGTAAAAGCGGTCATCGGCGCCGTATCCGTGGGAGTGGGCCATGCCCGCGATTTTTCGCGCGCATGGCGCGCTCCCACAGTGGACCGGTGAGCGGCGGCTATTGATGGCTCCCACGCCCCAGTGTGGGAGTCCAATCCAGGGCGCTCTGCGCCCGCCGGGCCTCGAGATCGGACGCAGAGCGTCCCTGCAGGCATTCCCACGCGGAGCGTGAGGAGCGATCAGAAAAGGCAAAAGCGGTCATCGGCGCCGTATTCGTGGGAGCGGGCCATGCCCGCGATTTTCCCGCGCATGGCGCGCTCTCACAGTGGATCGGTGAACGGCGACTATTGATGGCTCCCACAGCTCCAGCGTGGGAGCCCATCCAGGGCGCTCTGCGCCCGCCGGACCTCGAGATCGGACGCAAAGCGTCCCTGCAGGCATTCCCACGCGGAGCGTGAGGAACGATCAGAAAAGGCAAAAGCGGTCATCGGCTCCGTATTCGTGGGAGCGGGCCATGCCCGCGATTTTCGCGCGCATGGCGCGCTCCCACGGTGGATCGGTGAACGGCGGCTTTCGCCTTTCTGCGGCCCTTCATAATCAGCAGCATCGCAGTCGCTCCGAGCAGCGAAATCAAATACCTGTGCGATCCGCCAACAAACTCCGGTCAAATACGAACACACCTTCGGCCTGTTCGGTCAGCTCCCACAGCTGCTGAGGGCGGCCCATTTTCGGGAAGTTCTTTTCCCCGGTGTCGCGAATCCAGCCGGCTTCCTTCATCCGCTCCAGGCGTTTGCGCAACGAGGTGTTGTTGATTGTGGTGCCCAGGCAGGCCTGGGCTGCGTTCAGGGCATCGAGCACGGTGAAGCGTGGCGCGGTCAGGTACAGGGGCAGGCTGGTATACACCGATTTGCCCGCCAGTCTTTCCAGGCTGAGGCGCACCAGGTCCCCGTGGTCGAAGGGCAGGGCGATGTTCCCGGCCAGCACCTCCTGCAGCGGCACGAAACGCAGGCCTTCATCGGCCGTTTCAGTGTCCGGGGGCAGCAGCGCCAAGTAGTAGGTGCTCATTGACCAGCCTCGTGGATCACGGTTGGCGCTGCCTTCGGTGCCAACCTGCTCCAGGTGTCGTGGCACGACCTGGGCCTTGTCGCGCAGCACGCGATGGGCCGCCGCCTCCAGGTTCGCGTCGCGGGTGCTGCCATTGACGATCACCCCAGGCAGCGCCCATTGCCCGATGAAGGGCTGGCGCTCGCGACGGTGCAGCAAAAGGTGTAGCTGCCGGCTCTCGGCATCCATGCGCAGGGCGATCAGGTCGACACTCGCCAGTACTTCTACAGAACTCACATGGCCCTCCTGTAAATCGTCATGTCGGGCTGGATTTCCGGCAGTTGCCATGCATCCGGAATGCTTTGCCCGGCAGCGATCATCGCGCGAATCGCGCTGCTGTGCACGGTCATCTCCTCATTCGCCACGAGCAGCCCGAATCGCTCGCGTAGTTCCGCTGCCCGGTAAAAGGTGGTCAGGCGGGTGAGGTTGTCCTCGCCGATCACCAGTGCCAGGCAATGCGCTGGCAACTGATGCTGTTGGGCGATGTGGTTCATCAGGTCGTAGCTGTAGATCACGTTGCCGTCAGCACCCAGTTGGCGCTCCACGGCAGAGCACACCACGCGATCGCCGAAGCGCTGCGCCAGCCGTTCGACCCAGGTACAACGCAGCGCGAAGTCCGCCATTCGCTTGGCATCGGCGTGCCGGTAGCTGGGCACCACCACCACCCGATCCGCGACGTCCAGCGCGCGCTGGATGACGCTGGCATGGCCGGCGTGGGGCGGATCGAAGGCGCCACCGTATATGGCCATGGCGAAGTGTTGCGGCGTTGGCTGGGCGCTGGCCGCGGCGAAGGTCTGGAGTGATGACGACAGCATCGCGAATCTCCTCGTGAGCAGGTGTTGACAGATATAATACACCTGGTGGAATATGTGTCCACCCCGCAGCGATGCGGCTCCACCAGCAGGAGGTGTCAGATGAAGATCGCCACGTTCGATGTCGATGCACAAAAGGGCTTCACCAGCCTGTGCCCCGATGAATTGCCTGTGGCAGGCGGCCATGAGATCGCCGCGCCGCTCAACGACATGGCGCGTCGTGGCACCCTGCGTCTGGGCAGCAAGGACGCCCATGCCCGCAATGCCATCTGGGTGGTGGAGCGTCATGAGCAGATGCTCCAGCCCCTGAGCCATGCCAACGCCGACCTGACCTGGGTCAGCCACTGTGTACCGGGTACGCCTGGCTTCGAGCTGCTGGACGAACTGCCTGCACCGATCGACTACGACTTCTTCGTCTGGAAGGGCGTCGAGCCCGATCTGCACCCCTACGGCGCCTGCTTCCACGACCTGGCGGGCAAGCGCAGTACGGGCGTCATCGAATACCTGAAGGTCGCCGGCGTGAAGGCGGTGGTGGTCGGCGGCCTGGCCCTGGATTTCTGCGTACAGAACACCGCATTGCAATTGCGCGGCGCCGGCTTCCAGGTGTTGCTGTATCTTCCGGCTTGCCGGGCCATTTCCGAAGCCGGCGCAACGCAAGCCATCGACCAGATGCGCGCGCAGGGCATCATCATCTGCGCCGACAGCGGAGCGCTCGACAACGAGTTGGCCCGCCTCGAGGAGAATGACCATGAGTGAGAGCGTATTCGCCCCCAGCATCATCCAGAATCTGCTGGATACCGACTTCTACAAGCTGACCATGATGCAGGCGGTGCTGCACAACTACCCCAACGCCGAAGTGGAATGGGAGTTCCGTTGCCGCAGCAACGAGGATCTGACGCCTTACCTGGCGGAGATCCGCTACCAGATCGAGCAACTGGTCAACACCTCGATCACCCCGGATCAACTGGCCTACCTGGAGAAGATTCCCTTCATCAAGGCTGACTTCATCCGCTTCCTCAGCCTGTTCCGCTTCAACATGCGTTACGTGCACGTCGGTACCGACGCGGCCGGTCAGTTGGCGATCCGGGTGCGCGGCCCCTGGCTGCACGTGATCCTTTACGAGATTCCGCTGCTGGCCATCGTCTCGGAAGTCCGCAACCGCTACCGTTACCGCGAAGTGGTCATCGAGCAGGTGCGCGAGCAGCTGTACCGCAAGCTCGACTGGCTCAAGGGCGAGGCCACCGCCGACGAGCTGGCGGGCTTCCAGGTAGCCGACTTCGGCACCCGCCGGCGTTTTTCCTACCGCGTGCAGGAAGAGGTGGTGAACATCCTCAAGCACGATTTCCCGGGCCGTTTCGTCGGCACCAGTAACGTGCACCTGGCCCGTGAGCTGGAACTGCGGCCTCTGGGCACCATGGCCCACGAATGGTTCATGGCCCACCAGCAGCTAGGCCCTCGGTTGATCGACAGCCAGAAGGCGGCGCTGGAGTGCTGGGTCAAGGAATACCGTGGCCTGCTGGGCATCGCCCTGACCGATACGGTTGGCATGGACAGCTTCCTGCAGGACTTCGATCTGTACTTCGCCAAGCTGTTCGACGGTCTGCGTCATGACTCCGGCGACCCGTTGGTATGGGCCGAGAAGGCCATCGCCCACTACGAGAAACTGGGCATCGACCCGCAGGGCAAAACACTGGTCTTCTCCGACGGGCTGACCCTGCCCAAGGCGCTTGACCTGTACCGCGCGCTGCATGACCGCATTAATGTCAGCTTCGGTATCGGCACCAACCTGACCTGTGACATCCAGGGTGTCGAGCCGATGAACATCGTCATCAAGATGATCGACTGCAACGGCCAGCCCGTGGCGAAGATTTCCGATACGCCCGGCAAGACCCAGTGCCGCGATCCGAACTTCGTGACCTATCTCAAGCATGTTTTCCGCCTCGACGCGAACTGACCAAGGGAGAGACACCATGAGCAACCGACAAGCCGAAATCGCCACCGCCCTGGGCGTCATCGCCCCCTTTACCTCGGACGCCGACGTGGACGCCGAGATCGCCAAACGCATCGCGTTCATCAAGGCCACTCTGGCCGCTTCGCACACCAAGGTGCTGGTGCTGGGCATCAGCGGCGGTGTGGACTCTTCCACCGCCGGACGTCTGGCGCAGCTCACCGTCGAGCAGTTGCGCAGCGAAAAACAGGATGAGGGCTACCGCTTCGTCGCCATTCGCCTGCCGCACAACGTTCAGCACGACGAGGCCGATGCCCAGGCCGCACTGGGCTTCATCGCGGCGGACGAAGTGTTGACCATCGACATTGCCCCAGCAGTCAGCGGGTTGGCCGGGCAGATCCCCGAACTGGGCGGGCTGACTTCGTCGCGCCGTGACTTCGTGCTCGGCAATACCAAGGCGCGCATGCGCATGCTGGCCCAGTACACCGTGGCCAACGCGCGCAACGGCCTGGTGATCGGCACTGACCACGCGGCGGAAGCGGTAATGGGCTTCTTCACCAAGTTCGGTGATGGCGCCTGCGACCTGGCGCCATTGAGTGGCCTGGTCAAGGGCCAGGTGCGGCAGATCGCCGAGCGCCTCGGCGCTCCGGCCGCAGTATTCTCGAAGGTGCCGACCGCGGACCTGGAAGACGAGCGCCCCGGCATTCCGGATGAGCAGGTGCACGGCGTCAGCTACGAAGACATCGATGCCTTCCTGCAGGGCAAACCCGTCAACGAGTCGGCCTACCAGGCTATCGTGCAGACCTACGACAAGACCCAGCACAAGCGCGAGCTGCCGCTGGTGCCTTGAGCATCCTGCCGTGGAAACGCCCGCTGCCTGTCAGCGGGCTTTTTTATGCCTGCACGAATCAGCCGCTGCTGCGCGCCGTTATCCACAGGTCGCGACGAGCAAGGCGCCAGGCTAGTACGCCCAGGGTCAGGCCGCGCAGGGCCATGAAGGCCAGGAACGCCACCCACAGACCATGGTTGCCGAAGCCCTGTAGTGCGAGAGCGATTGGCAGGCCCAAGGCCAGGGCCACGAGCATGGCGTTGCGCATCTCCCGGGCGCGGGTGGCGCCGATGAACAGACCGTCGAGCAGGTAGCTCCACACCGCGAACAACGGCAACAGGGCGAGATAGGGCAGGTAGTGCCCGGCCGTTTCGCGGACCACCGGGATGTCCGTCTGCAGGTTGACGAACAGGTGGCCGCCCGTGCCGAACAGCAGCGCGAAAAGCAGGCTGGCCAGCAGCGACCAGAAACCGGCGACGATCAGGCTGCGCCTGAGTGCCAGTCGGTCGCGCGCGCCGATGGCATGGCCGCACAGCGCTTCGACCGCGTGGGCCAGCCCATCCAGGGCATAGGCCGTGACCAGCAGACCATTGAGCAGCAGCGCGTTGGCTGCCACGGTGGCGTCGCCCAGGCGTGCTCCCTGAATGGTGATCAGCAGAAACACCGCCTGCAGTGCCAGAGAGCGCAGGAAGATATCGCGGTTGACGCCCAGCAGCGCGCTCCAGCTCTGCCACTTGCCCATCGCCGTCCATTGCGTGCTGCCAGGATGACGGCGCAGGGCGCCACGGGTCAGTGCCAGGCCGACCAGCAGCCCACCCCATTCGGCCAGCACCGCAGCGCGGGCAGCGCCGACGACTTCCCAGTCGAGGCCCAGCACGAACCACAGCGACAGCACGATGTTCAGCAGGTTGGTGACCAGCAGCATCACCAGGGGCGCGCGGGCGTTCTGGGCGCCGAGCAGCCAGCCGATCAACGCGAAGTTGGCCAGTGCGGCCGGCAGGCCGAGCAGGCGGGTGTGCAGAAAGTCGCGGGTCAGGGCATCCAGCTCGGCCGACGGATTCATCAGCCCCAGGGCCAGGCCACTGAAGGGCACGGCCAGCGCGCCGAGCGTCAGCGCCAGCAAGGCGGCAAGCACGAGGCCCTGCACCAGCACCTGACGCAATGCGCCGCCATCTCCACGGCCGCAAGCCTGGGCGGCGAAGCCCGTGGTGCCCATGCGCAGAAAACCGAGCAGCCCGACGATCAGGATATACAGGCTGCTACCCACCGCCACGGCGCCCAACTGATGGGCATGGGGCAGGTGGCCGACCACGGCCGTGTCGACCAGCGCCACCAGTGGCACGGACAGGTTGGAAAGGATCATCGGCGCAGCCAGCGCCCAGACCTTGCGGTGGGTCGGCGCGTGGCGCCAGGCATCGCGAAACATGCAGCGCTCCATCAGGGCAACGCAGTATAGGTGACTGCTCTGCCTTGCCGTTACGGCGAGTGCCGAGATGGCAAGGCAGAACGCTGGTCGCCTTTTATTGAAAATAATTATCAGCGGATATATGTTCGCAACCCCTTTCCTGCGCGGTATTTCCGAGTGCGCCCGCCCCATGACTCCGATGCCCAGGACGGCCAGTTCCAGCGCCATGCGGGCGAGTTGCTGCGTTTCTTCACCCGCCAGGTGAAGTGCGACGAGCTGGCGGCCGACCTGCGTCAGGAAACCTGGCTGCGCTTTCAGCGCCGTGGCACGGGCGAGGTGGAGAATCTGCGTGCCTTTCTTTATCGCATCGCCCGCAACCTGATCATCGACCACCGGCGCCAGCAGCAGGCGCGGCCCGTACAGGAAAGCGTGTCGGTGGAGCTGGAGTCGGATCAGCCTGGGCCCGAGCAGATTGTCGGTGATGGACAACAGCTTGCCCGCTTGCAGGATATTCTTCAGGATCTGCCCCCTCATTTGCGTAAGGCCCTGTTGTGGAACCGCCTCGACGGTCTGACCCAGAAGCAGATCGGTCAGCGCCTCGGTGTTTCCGAGAGCATGGCCGGGCGCTATATCCTCAAGGCCCTGGAACAGTGTCAGCAGAAAATGGATTTGATGTCGTGACCACCGATTCTTCGCTTCTCGCCCAGGCTCGAGAGTGGCAGGTGCTGCTGCATTCCGGCCGCGCCAGCGCAGCCGATCGTATCGCTGCCGAGGCATGGCGCTGCGCTTCGCCAGCCCACGAGCAGGCCGCCAGCGAGGTGGATCGGTTGTGGGCGCTGCTGGGGCAGCTTGGCGAGCAGCCCGCCGTCGCGGACTCGCCTGCGGTGGTTCTGCCACTGCGCCGTGGCCGTCGCCTGCGTTGGGCAGTACCCCTGGCCAGCGCCGCCATGCTGCTCCTGGCTCTTTGGCTGCCCCAGGGAGCCTGGGTGGGCTGGTATGCCGACCTGGCGACCGCCCCGGGCGAAGTACGTATCGTCGAACTGGAAGATGGCACCGTGCTGACGCTCAATGGCGCCACCGCGCTGGACTGGAGCATCAGCGAAGGGCGCCGGAGCATTCGCCTGTATCGGGGCGAAGCGGACTTCCAGGTGGCCAAGGATGCCAGCCGACCGTTCTTCGTCGAGGCGGGGCCAGCGCGTATTCGCGTTACCGGTACTCGCTTCGATGTCGACTACAGCGGTCGTCAGGTGGTACTGGCGGTGACCGAAGGGCAGGTGCAGGCCAGCGACGCCCGCGAGCAACCGCTGCCGGTAGGTGCGAACCAGCAGGTGCGCTGGAGCGGCGATCAGATGGAGCCGGTGCAGCCCCTCGATGCTCGTCAGCAACTGGCCTGGCAGCGCGGCAAGCTGGTGTTTCGTGCACAGCCGCTGAGCGAGGTGTTCGCCGAGCTGGAGCGCAGCCAGAGCCAGCGGGTGATCTTTCTCGACCAGAGCGTGCGTGACCTCAAGGTGACCGGCGTTTTCGCCCACGACGACCCACAAGCGGTGCTACGTGCCATCGAAAGCAACCTGCCCGTGCGCCTGGTAAGGCTGCCGGGGCTGCTGCTGGTAAGCCGCAACTGAGGTTCGTGCAGTGCTGCAGGGCTGTTCTTGCAGGTGCCAGAATGGATAGTTGGCGGCTGGCGTAAAAATATTTAGGTTCCCGGTTCAGAAAAGCATCGGCGTTTCGTCTTCCGTTTCTGCAAATGCGACTTTTTCGCATGACCTCTGCAGAACACAGGAAACCCCCGCATGCGCACGACGCGTTCTCCTCTTTTCCAGGCACTGGCTGCCGCCCATCTGCTGCTCGCTGCCACGACCGCGTCGGCGCTGGAGTTCGATCTCCCTGCACAGCGCCTCGATGCTGCGCTGACCGATTTCGCAGAGCAGGCCAATGTGCGTCTGCTCTACGACGCCAGCCTGACCCCGAGCGATCGTCAGGCACCGGCCTTGAAGGGCGATTACTCGGTTGCCGAAGGCTTGCAGTTGCTGCTGCAGGGCAGCGGCCTCAGCTACCAGATCGACCAGCAGGGCACCGTGACCCTGGTGCCCCTCGATCAGGTCGACGATTCGCTGCAGCTCGGCGCCACCACCGTCAGCGGCCAGGGCGAAGGTCGTCTCGACCTGCCCGTGGAATACGCCGGTGGCCAGGTCGCGCGAGGTGCGCGCATCGGTATGCTGGGCAATCAGGATATGCAGGATGTGCCGTTCAGTGCGGCCAGTTACACCGGCGAACTGATCGAGAACCGTCAGGCGCGCAGCCTCGGCGAAGTGCTGGCCAGCGATCCGGCGATACGCCAGTCCAACGGCTTTGGCAACTTCTCCCAGGTGTTCGTGGTGCGCGGTTTTCAGCTGTACACCGACGATATTGCGTTCAACGGCCTGTACGGGATTCTGCCTCGGCAGATCATTTCCACCGAAGCCGTCGAGCGTGTCGAGGTGTTCAAAGGCGCCAACGCGTTTCTCAATGGTGTTGCACCGGGCGGAAGTGGGGTTGGCGGCGCGATCAACGTGGTCTCCAAGCGTGCCGAAGACACGCCCAATCGCAGTATCTCTCTCGATTACGCCAGTAGCGCGCGTGCGGGTGGTCATGTGGATCTTGGGCGGCGCTTTGGTGAAGACAATCGCTTCGGCGCGCGGGTCAATGTGGCAAAGCGTGACGGTGAAACGGCGGTCGACGGTGAGCATTCGCACTTCAGCCTGGCCGCCGTTGGTCTCGATTACCGCGGTGAGCGGCTACGTTTGTCGACCGATTTCGGCTACCAGAAGCAGCGCATCAACGAAGGCCGCTCTGTGGTTTATCTGACCCCCGCAGGGCTGGGCGGCAAGGTACCGAAGGTGCCGGATTCGGATGCCAACTACTCCCAGCCCTGGAGTTGGTCGCAGTTGGAAGATACCTACGGCATGTTCAACGCCGAGTACGATCTGAGCGAAAACTGGACGGCCTACCTCGCTGGTGGCGGCAAGTACACCCGGGAGAATGGTGTGTATTCCTCGGTGTATGTTACGTCTCCGGATGGTCGCGGTCAGGTAGGGCGGCTTTACTCGCCCCTCGATCAGGAGACCTTCAGCAGCTTGGCCGGCTTGCGTGGCAGTCTGCAGACTGGTCCGGTCAGCCACCAGCTGAATGTTTCTACCAATGGTCTTTGGCAGGAGCGGCGCAATGCCTTCGAGTCGACGACTGTAGCCAATCGCCGGCCCGGCAATCTCTACGACCCGCAACCCTTGAGTGAGCCGGTCGCGAGCGTCAGCGGCGACCTGCACGACCCGCGCAAGACCGCCAAGGTGATCACCCGCAGCGTTGCCGTTTCCGACACCCTGGGTTTCTTCGATGACCGACTGCTGCTGACCCTTGGGCTGCGCCGCCAGTCCATCGGCGCCGATGCCTGGAGCGCCGCCAGTGGTGCGCGTACCGCCAATTACGAAGACAGCATCACCACGCCGGCCTATGGCCTGGTGTTCAAGGCGAGCGACGTGGTTTCGTTGTATGCCAATAGCATCGAGTCCCTTCAGCAGGGGCCGTCTGCTCCTGCTGCTGCCGTCAATCGTGGGACCATGTTCGCGCCTTATCGCACCAAGCAGATCGAGGCAGGTGTGAAGCTGGACTGGGGTACCTTTGGCGGCAGCCTCGGGGTTTATCGGATCGAACAGCCCCAAGGCGTCACGGGAACCGACAATGTCTATCGGGTCGACGCCGAGCAGCGTAACCGCGGTGTGGAACTGAATCTGTTCGGTGAACCGCTGCCCGGCTTGCGTCTGCTTGCTGGCGCGACCCTGATGGATACCGAATTGCGCGGCACTGCCGGGGGCGCCAATGATGGCAACCGTGCTGTCGGTGTCCCGGAGTTTCAGTACAACGTCGGCGCCGACTGGGACGTGCCTGGTGTTTCCGGCCTGAGCTTCAACGGGCTGTTGCTGCGCACCGGCGGCCAGTACTACGACTCCGCCAACACCCTGAGCATCCCCGCCTGGACGCGAGTAGACCTTGGTGGCCGTTATGCGATGAAGCTCGACGAGGAGCGGCAGCTGACCCTGCGCGCCGGCCTGGAGAACGTCGCTGACAAGGCCTACTGGGCGTCCACCAACGGCGGCTACCTGACCCAGGGCGAGCCACGCACCCTGAAGGTCTCGGCCACCCTGGACTTCTGAGGCCACGCTAACCAGCCCGGCGCATTCGCACACCGGGCTGGTTTCGCTCAGAACGTCAGGCGCAAGCCCAGCGTCGCATTGCGCGGCGTGCCGTAGTAGGCCGACGACGTGCTGGTGTAGTACGCCTTGTCGAGCAGGTTGTTGAGGTTGAGCGTCGCGCTGAGCTGCTCGGTAATGGGGTAGCGGGCCATCAGGTCGACGATGGCGTAGCTGCCTTGGGTGAAGCGCACGCTGTTGGGCCCCATGGCATCGCTGTAGATTGCGTTCTGCCAGTTCACGCCGCCGCCCACGGTCAGACCATTGCCCAGGTTGTCGAGCAGATAACTGGTGAATAGTTTGGCGGTGTTCTGCGGGATCTCGGTATTCAGCGCTCTGCCGTTGCTGTCCTGGACGATGTTGCGCGAATAGCTGGCCGTCAGCTGCCAGTCCGGCATCAGCTCGCCGCTCAACTCCACCTCGAAGCCACGGGTCTTGGTGCCGGATTCGGCGCGGTAGGCCTGATCACCATTAGGGGCGAATTCACCCGGTATGGAGACGGCGAGGTTGTCCTGTTCGATCTGGTAGATCGCGGTGGAGAAGTTCAGGCGATCTTCGAAGAAGCCTGCTTTGATCCCCAGCTCGTAGCCGACACCTTCCAGCGGGTCGATAAAGCTGCCGTCGAGCAGGCGATTGCTCTGTGGCTTGAAGATGCTGGTGTAGCTGGCATAGGCCGACCAGGTATCGTCGAGCTCGTAGACGATTCCTGCGAAGGGCGTGAACACACCGGTTTCGGTACGCCGGGTGGTTTCATCGTCGACGCCGCCGTAGTTGTCGGTCTTCTGCACGTTTTCCCAGTCGGTCACGCGGCCGCCTAGGAATACCGACAGTTTGTCGGTCGCGCGTAGGCGCGTGCTGGCGTAGGTCGCCTGCTGCTTCTCGTTGTAATTCATGCGCCCGTTCACCGGGATGTTGGGCTCTGCCGGAGTCTTGCCATCCCAGCCGTAATAACTGGGAATGTCGCTGCTCCAGCCGGCGAAACGCCAGAGGTCATAGTTGTCGGCTTTGTAGCGGGTCTGTTGGCGAGAGTGGCCGATCACCAGATCATGCTGCTGACCGAGCAGCTCGAAGCTGCCGCGCAGGTGCATGTCGAGGCTGTCCTGCACGGGCTTTGCCCCCCAGCGGCCGCCATAGAGCATGCCACCACTTCCGGTTTCACGATTCGGGTAGACACGCGCACCGGCATAGCCGAGCACTTCGTCGAAGGCATAACGGCCCCTGCTGAGCGTCAGCTTGGCTTTCCAGTCATCGTTCAATTGCTGGTCGAGGGCGGCAAAGCCCGAGGCGAAATGGCGTTCGGAGTAGGCCCAGGTGCTGGCTGCCGAGGCCGAGCGCGACCAGTCGGTACGCGAACCATCGCTGAAGTACAGCGGCAGCCCGCCGCGGGCGTGGTTGTTGGCGTCGTGCTGCTGTGCATCTGCACCGATGGTGAGCAAGGTGTCTGGCGTCAGGTCGGCCTCCACAATGCCGTACAGTACCTTGTGACGTTCCTGCAGGCGGTCGATATACGAGCCGGCATCGCGATAAACGGCGACCATGCGGCCCCGCACGCTACCGCTTTCATTGAGTGGCCCGCCGCTGTCCAGTTCGATGGCGTTGTTATCCCAGGAGCCTGCTTGCAGGCCAATGCTGCTCTTCCATTCGCTGGTCGGGCGCTTGCGCACCAGGTTGATGGTGGCGCCTGGAGTGCCGATGCCATTGGTCAGTCCCGTAGCGCCGCGGATCACTTCGACGCGGTCGTAGAGCGCCAGGTCGTTGGTCTGGAACACCGAGTTGTAATTGCTGTTGAGCAGCGGTTCACCGTCGATCTGATAGTTCTGTACCTGGAAGCCGCGCGAGTAGATGGCGCTGCTGTCCGAGCCCATGTTGCCGCTCTGGTTCACGCTCAGGCCTGGGGTCTGGCGCACCGCATCGGTCAACTGCGTCAGGTTCTGGTCATCCATGCGCTGGCGGCTCATGACGCTGATCGACTGCGGCGTTTCGCGGATGGTCAGCGGCATCTTGGTCGCGGTGCTGGTCGAGCCGGTGGTGTACGAGCCCGTGCCGTCGGTGGTGTCACCCAGGCCTGCACCGGTGATGCTGGTGGCACCCAGTTCGAGCGAGGCACCGGTGTCGCTCTGGCGGGTGATGATCAGGGTGTTGCCCGCACGTTGGTAAGTCAGGCCGCTGCCATCGAGCAACTGCTGCAGCGCCACCGTGGGTTCCAGCGTGCCGCTCACGGCAGGGGCGTGCAGATGTCCGGTCAGGCTGCTGTCGGCGGCGATGCTCAAACCGGCGGCTTCGCCCAGTTGTCGCAGCGACAGGCTCAGGGGCTGGGCGGGCAGGTTCAAATCGACAGGGACAGCCAGCACGGGCGCAACCAGAGCGAAACTGGCAACGGCCAGCAGGTTGCGTAGCGCGAACGAATGACGCATCGAGACATCCTTCTCATGGGAATTTGCCTGAAGGACGGAACGCCCGGCGTTTTCCCTGATGCAGCGGCGACGAATGGTCGCCGCTGTGCCGTTATCTGCGTGGCGGTGGCGAAGCGGGGCGAATCTCTAACGCGCGCTCAGTTCGGTGCTTTGCCTGCCTTCGGTCACGCGCACCGGGGCGATGGTCGGCAGGGCGCGGATGAAGTCCTCCACGTCACTCAATTGCAGCACGGCACTGATGCGCGGGCTCGGGTAGCCAGTGTGGGCTTGCAGCGGCCGTTCGCGGTAGCGCGACAGGCTGGCGGCGATTTCGCCGAGGTCCGCGTCTTCGAAAACCAGGTTGCCGCGGGTGAAGGCCAGGGCATTGTCGGCCGGCAGGTCGACCTTGCGCAGGTGGCCATTACCATCGACTTCCACGACCTGGCCAGCTTCCACCTGCCAGGTTTCGTTCGGGTGGCGATTGCTGGCCACTTCGACCCGGCCATGATCGACGCTGATCCGCAGCCGATCCGGCAGGCGGTTGACCACGAAGCGGGTGCCGCGCACGGTGATTTGCGCCAGGCCGCTATCGATCACGAAGGGGCGCAGAGGGTTGCGTGCGACATCGAACAGCGCCTCGCCCTGCCGCAGGTCGATGCTGCGCTGGCGCCAGCCATAACGGACGTCGATCCGAGTGGCGGCGTTCAATTGCAGTTCGCTGCCATCGCGCAGGGTGATCTGCTGGCGCTCGCCAATCGGCGTGTGCAACGCGAGCTGCTGAGGGCTCTGCCGATAACCGAGCCAGCCCGCAGCCGAAGCGAGCATCAGTACCAGAGCGACGGCGCCCCGGCCCAGGTAACGTGGCTGCCCGCGCTGCTGGCGCTCCATGGCCATGGCCAGCGCCTCGGTCTGGCGGGTACTGCCGAAGTCGTTCCAGAGCGCTTCGAAGGCGCGATATTCCTCGGCGTTCGCCGGGTCGGCTGCCAGCCAGCTGCGGAATTCCGCCTGCTCCGCCAGTCGCGCATCGCCGCGCAGGCGCAGGAACCAGGCGGCCGCCTGTTCGGTCGGGTCGCTCATGATTGCAGCAGGTGGCGGGCGCGGCGCAGGTCGAGCAGGGCGCGCATCATGTGCCGTTCGACCATGTTCAGGCTGATGCCCAGGCGCGTGGCGATATCCGGCTGGGTGTAACCCTCGATGCGGGCCATCCAGAACACCTCCGCGCAACGCTCGGGCAGGCAGTCGAGGATGCGCTGCAACGCCTTGAGCCGCTGCTGGATATCGAGCAGGTGCTCGCAGGACGGTGCCACCTGGTCGGGGGCCAGGTCTTCCGGGTTATGCGATTCCAGCGATTCCAGCCGCCACTCGCTGCGGTAGAAATCGATCAGTACCGAATGGGCGACACGGCGCAGGTAGGCATTGGGCTGCTCGATCCGGCGCTGATGTTGCGCCAGGGCAAAGCGCAGCAGGGCATCGTGCAGCACATCGTAAGCGCGTTGTACGCAGCGGGTGCGCCGGCTCAGGCTGAGCAGCAGATCGCTGTAGGCCCAGCCAAGGTCGATGCCTTGCCAGTCGACCTTGGCGGAATCGCGAAGCACGGGAGTGCTGGCCTGCAGCATGGCAATCGGCACGAGAAGCCCTCTGGGTGTAGGAAGCGGCCAGAGGATAGGCAATTGGCAATAATTCGTAAATCGTATTTATTGCTATTTGAGTGTGCTGGCGTATCGCACGTAGAGCCAAGAGGGTCTGCCCCATGCGGGGCAGATCAGGGGGGAGGTGACGTTACTTCGCCTTCAAGGTGTAAGACGGCCCCCACACCGATTTACCAGGGGTTTCGCGGGCTTTGATGTCGAACTGCCGGTAGGTCAGCTCGCTGAGTATGTTCGCCAGTTTGGGCAGCCCATAGTCCGCCGGGTTCTGGCTGTTTCTGACTTCCTCGACCTCACCCAGCAACTGAACCAGGGTGACCTGCTCGAGCTCGCAGCGCATCCGCTCCTGATCCGCCTGTTTGCAGCTCTTGTTCCTGAGCACAGCGGCAGGCGGTTCGGCAAACAGGCCATCGGTAACAACCACCTCACCAGCGGCGATATCGAAACTCGCGAATTCCTTGTCGATGGTTGCCGTGACATTTCGGGCTTCGAAGGTTCGTTGCTGGATGCTGGGCACCCAGCCTGCCTCCGACGTTTGTCGTTTCACGTCGTAGGAGGTTTTCGCCCGGCTCATGCACTCGTTGTTGACCACGCGCACGGAGGTGCAGTAGTCCTCTTCCACCGTCTCGGTGCGGTAGCTGGCGTCTTCCCATTTCTGGCCGCGCTCGAACTCATCGATCTTCTGCGCCTTGAGCATCAGATGACCCAATGACGATGGCTTGATGTTACGCCCGCCCGGTGCCTCGAAGGCGGCAGTTCGCGGCAGCACATAACTGACGCCGGTGATCGTATAGCGACCCGGCTCGATCACGAAGATCTTGTAGAGCGTGCGCCCGAAAACCAACTGGAAATAGGAGCGGCTTGGATCGTTCTCATCCGGCTCGTTGCTGGAGTCGTAACCGACGAAGAACTTGGACGACGGGCGAGAGGTATTGGTCCACTCCGTAACCCCCGAGCGAAGTCGCAGAAACTCGGCGATCGAGTCGTTGTTCTGGAAGTCGGTGGTACCGTCCAGGCTGGCAGTTGGCACGATTAGAATGGCTTTGCCCGAGGTTTTTATCTGGGCGAACATTTCGTCATGAGCTCTACGCATTTCCAACATCATGGCTTGCGGTGATGCAGGCTGCGCCTGCCCGGCATAGTAGCCCTGGTTGGGTGCGGCGAGCGGAACGCATGCAGCCAATGCCAGGCTGGACAGGGTGATGCCGAGCAGCATGCCCAAGCGGGTCGACGAACCCCTCGGGAGTTGCGATCCAACGGTGCCCTTCACGTTCATCTTTCGTGTCCATCTGCTTTGTGGGGTAGTGGCACATGCCTTTCGGGCTGTGCAAAAGGTCAACGCACCATTGTCCACATAAGCTCGACAGGCCCTATAGCTCATCAAAACTATTGTGAGGGCGTTCAAAAAATGGTGGTTCGCATGCGGCGGGAGGGTCAGTTGAAACTGTACGAGACTCCCACGAAGGCCCCGAAGCCATCGCCCGGGGTGGAGCGGGCAACGTCTGCGCCGTTGTCGTTGTAGCCAGGCGTGACGGTGGCGGCGTAGCGCTTGTCGGTGAGGTTGCGCAGGTCCAGCCAGGTCTGCCAGTCGTCTTTCGGCGAGGCGTAACCCAGGGTCGCGCCGAAGATTGCGTAGGCATCGGCGTAGTAGGAGTTGGCGTAATCCACGGCAACCTTCGAGGCGTACTGGGTGTTGAGCCCGGCGTAGAAACCGCTCGGGTGGCTGTAGCGCAGCTCGGCCTGGTAGTAATGACGCGGCAGGCCGGGCAGGCGGTTGTCGCCGTAGGTGTCGTCGTCGCGGTAGTGGAAATCGCTGAAGGTATACGCCTGGCGCAGGGCCAGATCACCGGCTGCGCCGCCTTGCCACAGCGGGCTGTCGAGGCCGAGCTCGATGCCCTGGTGGATGGTGGGGCTGGCGTTGGATTCGGAGAACACGTTCTGCTCGACCTGTACGGTCAGCAGCTCGTGGCGCACGACCGAGTAGTAATAGGCCGCGTCCCACTGGCCTAGTGCCGAGTCACCACGGCCGCCAATCTCGAAGGTGGTGGCGGTCTGGTTATCCATCGAGATCGGCGCGCGCTGGCGAGCGCTGTACGGCTGGTTGCTGGCCGGGAAACGCAGCGGCGAACTCCAGAGCATCGACCAGGCGTGGGGCGGTTCGACCGAGCGGCTGATATTGCCGTACAGCTGCACCTCGGGGTTGAGCTGATAGCGCAGGCCGATGCGCGGGGCGTAATCCCAAGTGTGTTCGCTGAGCGTGTCGTCGGTGGCCGGCCAGGTCACCTCGACCTGACGGCGGGTATAGATCAGCGCCAAACCGGTGGTCAGCCACAGATCGGGCACCAGCTCGGTTTCGTTGCTGGCGTGCAGCACGTTGTCCGAGCCCAGGTGTTCATAGGCGCGCATCAGGGTGCCGGCCGGATAAGTGGTTGTCGGGCCGCCGCTAGGGCCGAAACTTATGGGTAACGCTGCGTTCTCTCTGGACTTGCTGCTTGGCAGATTGGTGGTGCTGCGAAAGCCGAGGGTGGTGGTGCTGTCGAGCCCGAACAAGGTGTGGCGGCGGTTGTAGTTCAGGGTGCCACTGACGTCGCTGTAATCCACACGCACCCGGTAGGTGTTGCCGTTGGGCGAGCTGTTCTCGACGATATCCATCGGGTAGTGGTGATAGGCCAGGCCGGCTACCAGCGTCGAGTCATCGTCGATCCGCCAGGTGGTCTTGTTGGCCAGCCAGGTGCTGCCGGGTTGGTCGCGGTGCGCGTCGATGCGCAGGTTGTTGGCGGCAGCAGCCCGTGGGTCGTGCTTGATCTGCGCTTTGCTCAGGCGGCCCGGGACGTCATGCTCTGTTTCCCGATAGCGCAGGTAGAAGCGCGTTTCCAGGTTGTCGTTGAGGCGATAACCAACGTTCGCGGCCACGCCCTTGCCTTTGCCCGAGGCATGATCCTGATAACCGTCGTAATGGCTGTCGGTGAGGTTGATGTAGTAATCGAAATCACCCAGCACCTGGCCGGAGCTGATGCTGCGTTTCTGGTAACCGTGGCTGCCGGCTTCGTAGCGCAGTTGCAACTTGTCGGCATCACGGCCGGTGCGGGTGATGTAGTCGATGGCGCCGCCCAGGGCCAGTGATCCCTTGTCGAAACCATTGGCGCCGCGCAGCACTTCGGCGCGGCTTATCCACAGCGGCTCCAGCAGCTCATAAGGCGTGCCGCCCGAGCCGGTCAGAGGCAAGCCGTCGAGCATGATGTGGTTGCCGGAGGCGTGAGAGCCGGTGCCGCGATTGATGCCCGAGCCGCGGATGGCGATCTTGATGCCCTCGTTGCCAGGCGACTGTGCGTACACGCCCGGCTGGTAGGCCAGCACATCCTGGTTGCCGGCCACGCGGCCCTGCTCGACGCGCGTCATGTCCACCAGGTTGGTGCCGCCCGGTACCTGCTTGAGCTGCTCTTCGGCCGCCTGCTGCTCGGTCAGCACCTGGTCGGTCACCCGCACGCCTTCCAGTTGCACGGTGCCCGGCCTGGTTTCGGCATGGACGGCAGGAAGTGCCGCGCAGGTCAGCAGGCTGGCGGCCAGCAGGTGGCGAGGGCGCAGAGCGAAGGGGGGCAGGGAACGCATCGATGGAAATCTCCGTGGGAACAGCCGGCAGCGGTTGTAGCAGGCAGCGCCGGGTAGGACGGCGGCTCGGCAGGATAAGCCACGTCCCTCGCCAGGTGATCGTTTTCTGCTGTCGGGCTTTCCAGCATCGGCGTCCGAGCAATTTGCCAAATTGGCATATTAGGTTATGCCTAAATTGAATTTCCATGTGGTGCGTCGAGCCGATACCGTCTAAGGCCTTCTCTGTCGACGCTCGCCCCACAGGCCTTGAAACGCGTCATGCCGTTCTATCCGCACGCTACCCGACCACGCGGCGCATGCACGACTCTCTTCGAATGGAGGCGCCATGCCCATATCCCCGCTCAACCGCCGACAGCTGCTTGCCCTGGCGGGCACTGCCACCGCGGCTACGTTCGCCAGCCGCTTCGCCTGGGCCGGCAGCAGCCATGCTGACCACGGTTCTCACGCAGGGCACGCCAGCCACGGGGCTCAGCCAGTTGGCAGCGGCCTGGATCTGGAAAGTGATCGCTGGGTGTTGCCCGAACCGCGCAAGATCAAGCTGGCCACCAACCTCAATGCGGTGTGCCTGGCGCCGGTGGCGGTGGCTGACAGCCAGGGCATCTTCAAGCGGCACAACCTGGACGTGGAGTTCGTCAACTTCGGCAACTCCACCGAGGTGCTGCTCGAATCCATGGCCACCGGCAAGGCGGACGCCGCCACCGGCATGGCGCTGCGCTGGCTGAAGGCGCTGGAACAGGGCTTCGACGTCAAGCTGACCGCCGGCACTCACGGCGGCTGCCTGCGCCTGTTGACCCTGGAGGATGGGCCGAAGAGCTTCGAGGCCCTGAAGGGCACCACTATCGGCGTTACCGACATGGCCGCAGCCGACAAGAACTTCTTCTCGCTCATGCTCAAGCGTCATGGGGTAGACCCAGTGCGCGACGTGACCTGGCGCGTGTACCCCATCGATCTGCTCAGCGTTGCCCTGCAGAAGGGTGAGATCCAGGCCGCCAGCGGCTCCGACCCGCTCATGTATCGGGTCAAGCAGCAGCCGGGCTTCGCCGAGCTGGCGACCAACATGATCGAGGAGTACGCCAACATGAGCTGCTGCGTGGTCGGGGTCAGCGGTAAGCTGGCGCGCAACGACACGCCCGTGGCGGCGGCCATCACCCACTCGATCCTGCAGGCCCACGCCTGGGCATCGCATAACCCCGACGCGGTGGCGGAGGAGTTTCTCAAGTTCGCCATCAACACGTCCAAGGAAGAGGTGCACGCCATCCTCACCGAGCACACCCATGGTTACTACTCGGTGGGCAACACCTTCGTCAAGGAGATCGCGGTGTATGCCCGCGACCTCAAGAATGTCGAAGTACTGCGCCCGCGTACCGATCCTCTGGAATTTGCGGAGAGCATCCATGCCGACGTATTCGCTTGAGCAAAGCCGCACATCGCAAGGCACCGCGGTGCCGCTGTGGCGTGGAGGCCTGCTGGCAGCGCTGAGCTGGACAGCCTTCGCGTTGTTCACCCAGTTCTATCCGGACGGCGGCAAGCCCTGGCCCTTCACTGAGGAGTTGGCGTTGTTCGGCGCAGGCGTTGGCGCGCTGCTGGCATTGCTGGCTAGCCTGCCGGGCCTGTTCGGCAGGCTGGTCGAGCGTCTGCGCCCGACCGGTGCCTGGTTGGCGGCGCTCCCCGTGCTGCTGGGCGTCTGGCTGCTGGTCACCGCCAAGGTCGTGGTGCTGCCGGTACCGTTCTTCGCGCCTCCCCAGGCGCTGATCGAGGTTTTTGTCGATGACTGGGCGCGCCTCGGCGAGAGCCTGCTGCATTCCCTGTGGCTGCTGGTCAACGGCGTTGTGATCGGGGGGCTCAGCTGCTTCGCTGCGGGTGTTGCGATTGGTTGGTCGCAGCGCATCGGCTATTGGGTGCATCCGGTGCTGCGCATTCTTGGGCCGATTCCTTCCACGGCGCTGCTGCCGATCTGCTTCTTTTTCTTCCCCAGCAGTTGGAGTGCCAGCGTGTTTCTGATCGCCCTGGCGACCTGGTTTCCGGTCACGGTATTGACCTGGTCCGGTGTGGCCAGCGTCGACAAGGCCTACTACGAAGTGGCCCGTACCCTGGGTGCCAACGCGCGCTTTCTGATTTTGCGGGTGGCGATCCCGGCAGCGCTGCCACATGTGTTCGTGGGGCTATTCATGGGCCTTGGCGCATCGTTCTCGGTGCTGGTGGTGGCCGAGATGATGGGCGTCAAGGCGGGGCTCGGCTGGTACCTGCAATGGGCTCAGGGCTGGGCGGCCTATGCCAATATGTACGCGGCATTGCTGGTCATGGCGCTGCTCTGTTCGGGGTTGATCACCCTGCTGTTCATCGTTCGTGACCGGGTGTTGTCCTGGCAGAAAGGGGGCGTGAAATGGTGAATGTTGCGCAAGCAATCGTGGATCGGGAAGCCGGCATGACCCTGGATGTTCGCGGCCTCAGCCATGCCTTCGATCTTGGCGACAGCCGCCTGCCGGTGCTCGACAAAGTCGATCTGCAACTGGCGCCCGGCGAGAGCGTCGGCCTGCTCGGCCCGTCCGGTTGTGGCAAGTCGACCTTGCTGCGTCTGGTCGCAGGTCTGGAGGACCAGCAGAACGGCAGCCTGCTGGCCGATGGCATGGCGATTCCGGGGCCGCATCATTCGCGGGTGCTGGTATTCCAGGATCCGACGCTCTACCCCTGGCGCAGCGTGTGGGACAACGTGGCTCTTGGGCTGCAGGCACGTGGGCAGCTCAAGGAACAGAAGCACCGGGTCGATGAAACCCTGCGCAAGGTCGGTCTGCTGGAGTTCCGTGATGCCTACCCGCGTCAGCTCTCCGGCGGCATGGCGCAGCGCGTGGCGCTGGCCCGCGCACTGATCAACGAGCCGCGTCTGTTGCTGCTCGACGAACCCCTGGGCAAGCTCGATTCTCTGACCCGTATCGCCATGCAAAGCGAGCTTATCCGCCTCTGGCAACAACAGGCCTACAGCTCCCTGCTGGTCACCCACGACGTCGAGGAGGCGCTGCTGCTCTGCGACCGCGTGCTGGTGTTCTCGGCACGCCCGGCGCGGGTGCTGGCGGAGCTGAAGGTCGAGCGGCCCTATCCGCGTCGTCGCGACGATCCGCGGCTACTGGAGCTTCGTCATCATGCGCTGGACCTACTGGGGCAGGGCAGCGACTGGTGACTGCACCGGCGACCTGTGGCCGTACAGGTCGTCCATGGCTGGCGTTGCCCGGTTGATGGGGCGCGCCATCGATGAGTAACTTGGCGTTTTTCCGGCAGCCAGGCGCTCAACTCTGCTTTCCAGTCTCTCGCAACGGCCATGGTGCAGTGGCTACGGGCAAGCCTGCGATACAACGCCTCCGCCTCCGATAGCGCGCCAACAAGGCATAACGCCGCACGTGACGGCCTGTCGCGCGGCAACCTACCACGGCGGCAAGCGCCGAGGCGGGGCGTAGTCTTTCGTTGAACGATTGATCCAGGTCAACGCGCTTTGCGCGCTGCCTGGATTGCAGACAACTAGAAAGTCGATAACCTGATCGAGGGACGCCCCATGTTCGGCCTAGAGGCTTTGGATCTCGCGCGCATCCAGTTCGCCTTCACCATCTCCTTCCACATCATCTTTCCGGCCATCACCATCGGCCTGGCCAGTTACCTGGCGGTGCTCGAAGGGCTGTGGCTGAAGACCGGCGAAACGGTGTACCGCGACCTCTACCATTTCTGGGCGAAGATCTTCGCCGTCAACTTCGGCATGGGCGTGGTCTCCGGGCTGGTGATGGCTTACCAGTTCGGCACCAACTGGAGTGCCTTCTCGGACTTCGCCGGTTCTATCACCGGGCCGCTGCTGGCTTACGAAGTGCTGACCGCATTCTTCCTCGAGGCGGGCTTTCTCGGCGTCATGCTGTTTGGCTGGAGCCGCGTGGGGCCGGGGCTGCACTTCTTCTCGACGATCATGGTGGCGATCGGCACGCTGATCTCGACTTTCTGGATTCTCGCCTCCAACAGCTGGATGCAAACGCCCCAGGGCTTCGAGATCGTCGACGGCCGGGTCATTCCGGTGGATTGGTTCGCCGTGGTATTCAACCCCTCGTTCCCTTACCGCCTGGCGCACATGGCCACCGCCGCGTTTCTCGCCACCGCGTTCTTCGTTGGCGCGTCGGCGGCCTGGCACCTGCTGCGTGGGCGCGACACCCCCGCGATGCGCAAGATGTTCTCCATGGCGCTGTGGATGGCGCTGCTGGTCGCCCCGGTACAGGCGGTGATCGGCGACTTCCACGGCCTCAATACCCTCGAGCATCAACCGGCGAAGATCGCCGCCATCGAAGGCCACTGGGACAACAGCTCCGGCGAGCCGACGCCGCTGATCCTGTTCGGCTGGCCGGACATGGAGCGCGAGGAAACCCGCTTCAAGGTCGAGGTGCCGTACCTGGGCAGCCTGATCCTGACCCACAGCCTCGACAAGCAGGTGCCAGCGCTGAAGGAGTTCGCCAAGGAGGATCGGCCCAACTCGACCATCGTCTTCTGGTCGTTTCGGGTGATGGTCGCCATGGGCATGCTGATGATCCTGGCTGGGCTCTGGAGCCTCTGGCTGCGCTGGCGCGGCAGCCTCTACCAGTCGCGCCCGTTCCTGTATTTCTGCCTGTGGATGGGGCCGTCTGGCCTGATCGCCATCCTCGCCGGCTGGTTCACCACCGAGATCGGCCGCCAGCCCTGGGTGGTCTACGGGTTGATGCGTACCGCCGACGGTGTGTCGATGCACAGCGCGGCGCAACTGGGGATCACCCTGGTGCTGTTCGTGGTCGTCTACTTCGCCGTGTTCGGCGCCGGCATGAGCTACGTGATGCGCCTGGTGCGCAAAGGGCCGGTCAGCGGCGAAGGTGATCATCAGGATGATGGCGGGCCGGGCACCCGGCACACGCAGGCGCGGCCATTGTCCGCCGCGAAGGAAGGCCTGGACGACAACGATTCGATCACCCGCACTGCAACCGGGAGGGCATGACCATGGGTATCGATCTTTCCGTCATCTGGGCGGTGATCATCGTCTTCGGCGTGATGATGTACGTGATCATGGACGGCTTCGACCTGGGCATCGGCATCCTCTTTCCGTTCGTGCCGGACAAGGGCGAACGCGACGTGATGATGAACACCGTGGCGCCGGTCTGGGACGGCAATGAAACCTGGCTGGTGATGGGCGGTGCCGGGCTGTTCGCCGCCTTCCCGCTGGCCTACTCGGTGGTGCTCAGTGCCTTGTATCTGCCGTTGATGTTCATGCTGCTGGGCCTGGTGTTTCGCGGCGTGGCCTTCGAGTTTCGCTTCAAGGCCCGCGACCACAAACGGCATATCTGGGACAAGGCCTTCATCGGCGGCTCGGTGGCAGCGACCTTCTTTCAGGGCGTGGCGCTGGGCGCGTTTATCGAAGGCATTCCGGTCGAAGGTCGGGCGTTCGCCGGCGGCTCGCTGGACTGGCTGGCGCCGTTCCCGCTGTTCAGCGGCTTGGGCCTGATCGCCGCCTATGCACTGCTCGGCTGCACCTGGCTGATCATGAAAACCGAAGGGCGCCTGCAGCAACAGATGCACGGGATGGCCCGGCCCCTGGCGCTTCTGTTGCTGGCCGTGATCGGCATCGTCAGCCTGTGGACGCCACTGTCCCAGGCGAGCATCGCCGAGCGCTGGTTCAGCCTGCCCAACCTGTTCTGGTTCCTGCCCGTGCCGTTGCTGGTGCTGGCGACCTTCTTCTACCTGTTGCGCTCGGTGGCCAACCACGACAACAGCAAGCCGTTCGTACTGACCCTGGTACTGATCTTCCTCGGTTACAGCGGCCTGGGCATCAGCCTGTGGCCGAACATCGTGCCCGGCTCGCTGACCATCTGGCAGGCCGCCGCGCCCCCGCAGAGCCAGGGCTTTGCCTTGGTCGGCGCACTGTTCATCATTCCGTTCATCCTCGTTTACACCGCCTGGAGCTACTACGTATTCCGCGGCAAGGTGACGCCTGATCAGGGGTACCACTGATGAACAAGGCCAGCGAAAAGAAACCCCTCTGGCAACGCATCGCCTGGCTGGCCGGCATCTGGACGGTCAGCGTGCTGAGCCTGGGGCTGGTGTCGTACCTGCTACGGCTATTTATGAATGCGGCGGGGTTGAGTACGCCGTAAGGGTGAGGATCGTTGCCACGCTTCGCTTGGGAGCGATCTCAATGGGGCTGTTCGGGTTACGAATGGTGGACAAGCTTCGCGTTGTCCACCCTACTTGTCGGTAGGGCGTAGGGTGGATGACGCTTTATCCATCCACCATTTTGATCGTTCCCACGCTCCGCGTGGTAACGCCTCCCGTGGCGCTCTGCGCCGCATTTCATTTGCAAGTTTGGCTGTCGAGGAATCGGACGCTGAGCGTCCTGCTGATGCATTCCCACGCAGAGCGTGGGAACGATCGGTGTCTCGTTACTGCCCCGGTACCGCCAGCCAGTGGCCAAGCGTCTTCTGATAAGCACCGGTGGCCTTGCTCAAATGCAGCCACTGATCGACATAGCCCTTCCAGGTCATGTCGTCGCGAGGCAGCAGGTAAGCTTTCTCGCCGTACTGCATATAGTCCGTCGGGTTGACGGCGCACAGGCCGGGCATGCGCTTCTGCTGGTACAGGGCCTCGGACGCGTCGGTGATCATCACGTCGGCGCGCTTATCCAGCAGTTCCTGGAAAATGGTCTTGTTGTCGTGGAAATTCAGCTGAGCCTTTGGCAGGTAGGCCCGCGCAAAGGCTTCATTGGTGCCGCCGGCCGGTTCGATCAGGCGCACCTCTGGCCTGTTGATCTGCTCGACGGTCTGGTAACGCGACACGTCTTCACAGCGCACCAGTGGAATCTTGCCGTCGACATCTAGGGGGCTGCTGAAAAAGGCCTTCTTCTGGCGCTCCAGCGTCACCGAGATACCGCCCATGCCGATATCGCACTTGCCCGCCACCATATCCGGCATCAGGGTTTTCCAGGTGGTCGGCACCCACTGCACCTTGACACCGAGGCTCTGCGCGAGCGACTGGGCCATTTCGATATCGATGCCTTCGTACTCACCGTCCTGGCGCAGAAAGGTATACGGCTTGTAATCGCCGGTGGTGCACACCGCCAGTAGCCCCTTCTCCAGCACCTTGTCCAGGTGCGATGGCGTTTCCTGGGCTTGGGCAAAACCCGACAGTCCGATAAGCAGGGTGGTGATGGCGCAGAGGGTCAGGTTTTTCATCATGAGTCGATGCTCGCGGTTGTGAGGAGGGGGCAATCTTGCGAGACACAGTAAGGACGAGACGCCCCGCAGCCAAGCCCCGGAGCAAGGCACTGACCCCAGGCTAACCCGAGTTCATTCGGGACAATGTTTTGAAAATGGTGGACAAGCTTCGCGTTGTCCACCCTACGGATGTCCTTCGACTTGCTGCCTGGAAATGCAGACTTGACGCTCCGCGTACTATTTATGAGCCGAACTGACAATGCCTCGGACGCGTCCTGTTGAAACCTTTCCATGCAGAATGTGGGAACGATCGAGCCCAAGTTGTTCGCGGTGATGGAATAATTGTTGTTGGTTCATATTTTGTGGGTTTTCAGTTTTGTGATCAGTGAGTTTATTTTTTTCTTGTCCCAATTCGAGTGATCCTCGAGAAAAAATCTCCATCGTCATTCAGTTTTTTGGCAATTTCATTGTCATGAAATCCTAGGGACTGAAGTTTTAATATTTTTATGACCTGTCTGTTCGCGGTTGGGTTGTTTACATAAAGAGGTTCTACGGCGCTATGGCAGTGTTTGCAAATGCACGCATGAGTGTTGATGGGGGATGAGCACTTTGGGCAGTCTCTAAGAAGAATGTTGTTCTGGTTCTTGGTTTTTTGCTTTATTTTCTTGTACATATGCGCATAGAGCATGCCCATGATATGAGCGTTGGGAATGGATAGCGCTATGCATGCCACTGTGATCATTCCTCCTGTTTTTCCCGAGAATGCTGCAGTGAAACCAATGAGAAATAATATAAGCGATCCGGGTAGTGATAAAAAACCAATAACTAAGGTGGTTAGTAAAAATGAATTATTTTCACCATTTGAGTTCTCTGAGGATGAGAAGCCAGAGATAAATGTAAGTGTTAAGGGGATGCTGAGTATCAGTCCGTAAGCAAATGAATGCAAAAATGCTGGTTGTTTCATTTGTCTTCCCTGGCTATTCAAGCTTTTATGTAACTCTGTGAGATTGCGATATTGACTCAGTCATAACCAAAAGCAATAGGCAGGTAACCGCCATCTGTACACGACTATATAAGCTCATCTGTTCGTGCTCGCTAGTAAGTAGGGTGGATGACGCTTTTTTCATCCACCATAGCGATACCGAAAAATCACATTGCACTGACGGGGAGACGTTTGTTAATCGGTACGCTGCTGGCTATAAATCGCGTGTCAATACAAAGCCGGCTCTGACACTACGCCATCAAATAGCCATCCGTCTACGCGATGCTCGCCGCCGCCCTGGTTGCCCAATCCCGGCAATCCTTTCCATACTGCCTCCCTATGCCGCCTACCAAGGGAGCCCCCATGTTCGCCTTCAGCGAAACCCTGCAACGCCGCTTCGCCGCCCTGCATTGCACCGCCGATTTCTGGTCGCTGCGCCATGTGCGGGAAACCACCGAGCGCTATTGGGTGCGCCGCAATGTGGCGCGGGCGCCGTCGTTTTCCGACGATGCGGGCGCCATGCTCAGCGTGCGCGTCGCTGGCGTGGAGGCCTACGCGGCGACCAGCGATCTCAGCCAGGCTGGGTTGCAGGCGGCGCTCGACAGGGCCGAGGCGCTGGCTCGGCAGCTTGCCGGTAGCAATCTGCTCGATATGCACGAGCTACCGGTGCCCCATGAGCAGGCCGATGACGTGATGCCCGGCTACGAGCGATCCCTGGCCAGCCCGGCGCACTGGTACGAATTGCTGGCGGCCGAGTCGGCGCGGGTACCGCGTGACGAGCGCCTGGTGGACTGGTACGCCGGCCTGAGTTTCACCGCCACCGAGCAGATCTACCTCAACAGCGCCGGTGCCCGTTTGCGGCGTGCCCAGCACTACGTATTCCCGCAACTGGGGGTGACCGCCAGCGATGGCGCCGACAGCCAGAGCCGCAGCTTCGGCGGCACTCACCTGGCACGCCAGGGCGGTGCGGAGGTGATCGATCATCTGGGTCTGGTTGGCACCGCCAGCCGTATCGCCGACGAGGCGCTGCAGTTGCTGCTGGCGCCCAATACGCCGAGCGGCCACCGCGACCTGTTGCTGATGCCGGATCAGATGATCCTGCAGATCCACGAGTCCATCGGCCATCCACTGGAGCTGGATCGTATCCTCGGTGACGAGCGCAATTTCGCCGGCACCAGCTTTATTCGCCAGGAAGATTTCGGCAGCTATCAATACGGCTCGCCGCTGCTCAACGTGACCTTCGACCCGACGGTTTCGGGCGAGCTGGCCAGCTACCGCCATGACGATGACGGCACGCCGGCGCAGCGTGAGTACCTGATCCGCGAGGGCATCCTGCAGCGACCGCTCGGTGGTGCGCTGTCGCAGTGGCGCAGCGGTCTGGAGGGGGTCGCCAACAGCCGTGCCTGCAGCTGGAACCGACCGACCCTCGACCGCATGGCCAACCTCAATGTCGAGCCTGGCACGCAACGCCTGGAGCAGATGATCGGCGGCATCGAGCACGGCATCCTGATGAGCAACAACCGCTCCTGGTCGATCGATGATGCGCGCAACAAATTCCAGTTCGGTTGCGAGTGGGGCCGGCTGATCGAGAACGGCGAACTCAAGGGCGTGGTGAAGAACCCCAACTACCGCGGTATCTCCGCGCAGTTCTGGCGCAACCTCAAGGCCGTCGGCGATGCCAGTACCTTCGAGGTGCTGGGCACGCCGTACTGCGGCAAGGGCGAGCCGAACCAGGTGATCCGCGTCGGCCACGCCACGCCGGCGTGCGTGTTCGCCGATATCGATGTCTTTGGAGGGGCTGCCTGATGGAAGCACGTCAGCATTTCGAGGCGCTGCTCGCGCACCTGAACGCCGAGCTGCAGGCCGGCGAGGGCTTTACCCTGGAGTACCAGGCCGAGGCTTCGGACTTTATCCGCTTCAACCACGCCCGCGTGCGCCAGGCCGGCCAGGTGCAGCAGGTGTACGCCACCCTGGCCCTGTATCAGGGCGAGCGGCATGGCGACTTCGAACTGGCCCTCAGCGGGGTGATCGACGATGACCTTCCGCGCCTCGACCAGGCGCTGCAGCGGTTGCGCGTGGTCGTGCCGACGCTGGTCGATGATCCCTACCTGCGCTTGAATCGCGAGGCGTGGTGCAGTGAGACGGCGGCGGGTGAGTCGGTTCAGCACAGCGAGGCGGCCATCGCGCAGATCAATGAGGCGTCTGCCGGGCTGGATCTGGTCGGTTTCTACGCCGCCGGGCCGCAATACCAGGGCTTCGCCAGCTCCTGGGGCGCCTTCGGCTGGCACGCGGCGAGCAGCTTCAACTTCGAGTTCAGCCTGTTCCACGAAAACGGCCAGGCGGTGAAAAGCAATTATGCCGGCGAGCAATGGGATGCTCAGGCCTTCGCCCGCAAGTTGGCGTTCGCCCGTGAGCAGTTGGAATACCTCGGCAAACCCGCCCATGAACTGAAGCCAGGGGCGTATCGCGCCTACCTGACGCCAGCGGCGCTGGAGGAATTGTTCGGGTTGTTCGCCTGGGGCTTTTCCGCCGAGGCGCTGGCCACCGGTGGCAGCCCGCTGCAGCGGCTGTTCGCCGGCAGCGCCAGTTTGAGCGACAAGGTGACGCTGGACGAGCGTATCGAAGGCGGCCTGGCGCCGGCCTTCACCCGCGAGGGGCCACGTCAGCCACTGCGCCTGGTCAGCCAGGGCAAGCCGGGCGAGCGTCTGGTCAGCTCACGCAGCGCCGCCGAACATGGGCTGATCGCCAACGGCGCGGGCAGCGGCGAGTACCCGTTCTCGCTGCACCTGCATGGCGGCGAGCTGGAGGAGGGCGAGATTCTGCAGCGCCTCGGCACCGGGCTGTATATCGGCAACCTGTGGTACAGCAACTTCTCCGACCTGCCGGCCGGGCGCCTGACCGGCATGACCCGCTTCGCCACTTTCTGGGTCGAAGACGGCCGCATCCAGGCACCGGTCAACACCATGCGTTTCGACGATTCGCTGTTCGATTTCCTCGGCCCGAACCTGGAAGCCCTGACCCGTGAACCGGAGCTGCTGCTGCCCAACGGCACCTACGGCGCCCGCCAGACCGGCTCGATGGCGCTGCCCGGCGCCTTGCTGTCGCGGTTTACCCTGACGTTGTAAGGAAGATATTCCTGGGTATCGCTGCGATCAACCGCAGGCTACGGGTGACTCTGGTAGCCCGGTGTCGAGCGCAGCGATACCCGGGGAAGGCCAGCCGCGTGTGCTGATCAATGCTCATCCATGATTTGCCGTTACCAATGAGGCTCACTCGAGCATATGGGCGCGTAATACGCGCTCCTCTCGCATGATGTGGATGATAAAAACCGTTGTATCCGAAACGCGGTAAAAAATCCGGCAGGGCGGGACGACGACTTCGCGATAGAGAGCGTTTGGCAACTCGGCAGGACCGCGGCCGGACATCGGGAATTCGGCCAATCGTGCGACCGCTTCAATCACCTTTTTGACGAGTGCTCGTGCGGCATCCGGTTTGTCGAGGGCTATGTACTGCGCCAGATCCTCGAGTTGTTCGAGCGCGGGGGTCGTCCAGACTATTTCAGCCATTTGCTCAGCCGTTCCTTGGCCTGTTCATGGCTGATGGTATTGCCTTCGACCACGGCTCGTTCGCCTCGCGCGAGGGCATCCAGCAGTGCAAGGCGTTTCTGCATGAACTGATAGTCATCGACGTCCACCAGATAAGCCGAGGGGATTCCATGCTCTGTGATCAGTATGGGCTCTTTGGATTCGTGAAGATCGGCAAGGATCTTGGTGGCCTGTCGCTTCAGGTTGGTGACCAGTTCGACTTTCATGGTGGGGACCCGACGCGTAAATTAAAGTATCACTTTAGTGATACTTCCCCCCCTTCGCAATGCTCGCTCATTCTCTCGACTCCAATGGTGTTACTTCGTCGCCTTCAGCACCACGAACTTTGGCGTTGCCGCCACCTGCTCGACACCCCGGAACAGCCGCGCCAGCTTGGTGTGATAACCCATGTGGCGGTTGCCGACGATCCACAGTTCGCCGCCGGTGACCAGTGCGTTGCGGGCCTGCTGGAACATGCGCCAGGCGAGAAAATCACCGACCACCTGCTGCTGGTGGAAGGGCGGGTTGCAGAGCACCAGGTCCAGCGAGTCGGCCTCCTGCTCGGCCAGGCCGTCACCGGCGCGAATGGTCACCGGTCGCTCGCCCAAGGCTGCGCGCCAGTTCTCCCGAGCCGATTGCACGGCCATGTAGGACTCGTCCACCAGGGTCAGCTCGGCGCTGGAGCTACTCAATGCGTAGGCGATGCCCAGCACACCATTACCGCAGCCAAGGTCGGCGACCCGACGGTCGTCCAGGTGTTTGGGCAGATGAGGCAGAAAGGCGCGGGTACCGATATCCAGCCCTTCTCGGCAGAACAGGTTGGCGTGGTTGCTCAGTTCGAGCGCCGGCTTGTCGAGGCGATAGCGGGTCGGGTAGGGCGACGTCGGCGCCGCTTTGGCTTCTGGCGTTGCGTGCAGCAGGCGGGCTTTTTTCACGGCCAGCGAAGCCTGCACCGGGCCGATGTATTTCTCCAGCAGATCGCCAGCCGCGCGCGGTAGATGCTTGATCATGCCGCCAGCGATTACCTGAGCTCCAGGCGCCAACTGGCCATGCAGGCGGATCAGTTGTTCCTCGAGCAGGGCCAGCGTTTTCGGCACGCGGATCAGCACCAGATCGAAAGGGCCACTCACCGGCGCGCTGGCCGGCACGAAGCTCACGGCATCCTCGGCAACACCGTTGCGCGCCAGGTGGCCCAGATGCGAGTCGCCGCTGCTGGTCACCTGGGTGCGGCCGGCCAGGGCGCAGGCCAGGGCACCGAAGCTGTCGTTGAGCAGCAGCACGCGCGCGCTGCCCGCAAGCGTCCGTGCCTGTTCGAGCAGGTAGGCATCGGCGGCATCGAAGGCTTGCAGCGGCATGCCGGGTTGCTCGGGCTGGCGCTGCAGTTCCAGGGTGGCGAAAGGGGTGACGAAGGACGACGACATGCTGATCTCGTGGTGGGTGTGGCGGCGCGCATTCTGCCATGGCGCGGGCAGCGAATCTTCAAGCTGTGCTGCAGTTGGCGTTATTGCCGCTTGTTCCGCGGCGGGGGATCGACAAGAATCGCGCCCCTGCCGATAAGGTCGAGCCCAAGGCCCCTCCCGTGCAGCCCCTCCAATAATAGTCGCACACCCGAGCCACGTGCCGGGCGTAGCCGACAGCGCTTTGCCGATGCCTCGTTGAGGTCACTCGATAACCCATTTCCTTCAGGTGCCTGCCTCGTGCATGCGCCGTTGCCTGCCATTGCCAAGGTGTTGCATGTTCAAGTCCGTTGTCACCATTGCCCTGTCTGCTCTGCTGCTGATCTGTACGTCGGTATCCGCTGCGGAACCCATCGTCATCAAGTTCTCCCACGTGGTTGCCGACGATACGCCCAAGGGCCGTGGCGCCCTGCTGTTCAAACAACTGGTGGAGGAGCGTCTCGGCGCCCAGGTGAAGGTCGAGGTCTACCCCAACTCCACCCTGTTCGGTGACGACGACGAGCTGCAGGCCCTGCGCGACGGCAAGGTACAACTGCTGGCGCCTTCGCTGTCGAAATTCGATGCCTACACCAAGCAACTGCAGGTGTTCGACCTGCCGTTCCTGTTCGACGATCTGGACGCCGTCAAGCGCTTCCAGAAGCGCGAGAAGAGCCGCGAGCTGCTGCGCTCCATGGCGGGCTACGACATCTACGGCCTGGCTTACTGGAACAACGGCATGAAGCAGCTCTCCGCCAACCGCGCGCTGAAGTTGCCTGCCGATGCCAAAGGCCTGACCTTCCGCATTCAGCCGTCGCCGGTACTGGAAGCGCAGTTCGCGCAGCTCGGCGCCAGCACCAGCAAGATCGCGTTCAGTGACACCCTGGCGGCGTTGCAGAAGGGCACCGTACAAGGCGCGGAAAACCCCTGGTCGAACCTGGCGAGCCAGAAGCTCGATAGCGCGCAGCCGTTCATCACCGAAACCAATCATGGCTCGCTCAACTACATGCTGATCAGCAATTCCAAGTTCTGGGTCAGCATTCCGTATCAGGTGCGTGTGCAGCTCGAAGCGATCATCGAAGAGGTCAGCTTCAAGGTGAACCAGGACGCCGAAGAGCAGAACCGCAAGAGCCGCGAGCAGATCGTCGCTGGCGGTCGCAGTCAGATCCTGCCACTGACCCCCGAGCAGCGCAGCGCCTGGCGTGAAGCGATGCGTCCGGTATGGCAGGCGTTCGAAGCCGAGATCGGTGCCGACGTGCTGCGCGCGGCGCAGACGGTCAATCGTCGCTGATCGATTACGCCGGCTTAATGCGTATTCCTGTGGGAGCGGGCGGGGACGCCTAGTCCATGCCCGCGATTCTTTCGCGCGCATGGCGTGCTCCCACACGAATTCGGGGCCAGAGGATGGGGCACAGTTCCTCCATGGTGATGGTTACACCCACGTGGCCCGACCCAAGCTACGAAGCGCGCAGCTCCTCCAGCAGCAAGCGGGCAGGTGACGACAGCGGCGAGCCATGGCGGCTGATCACGCCATAGGGCTCGCTATGCAGTGCCTGGGCAAGTTCCAGGCATGCCAGTTGGCCTGAGCGTGCCGCGTATTGAGCCGTTTCCCGTGGCATCAGCGCGACGAGGTTCGGGTCTTCCTGCAGCAGCATCAGGGTGGCGAAGGTCGAGGCGGTTTCCAGCGGGTAGCGCGGGAATTCCAGCTCGGCATCGCTGAACGCCCGCTCCAGCACCAGGCGCATCGGCATGTTCGCCGGGAACACCACCCAGCTGTAAGCGGCCAGCTGCGCCAGGCTCAGGCCCGGAGTGGCCGCCAGCGGGTGCGCGGGGTTGGCCACTACCTTCAGCTGTTCCTCGTGCAGGCTCAGGCAGTCGTAGTCGTCCGGTCTGCGGCTGACGCTGGTGCGGCAGATCGCCAGATCCAGGCGACCCTGGTCGATCAGGCTGAGCAGGCGTGCGCTGGTGTCTTCGACGATTTCCACCGACAGCTCCGGTTGCCGCGCCCGCAAGCGCGACAGCGCGCGGGTCAGGTGCGGCACAGCGCCCATGATCACGCCCACCACCAGGCGGCCGCCCTGGCCTTGCAGAATGCCCAGCATTTCCTCGCGCAGGTGGGCCAGATCGCTGTGGATAAGTCGCGCGTAGCGGATCGCGCAGCGGCCCAGATCATTTGCCTCCAGCCCCTGGCTGGTACGGGTGAACAGGCGCATGCCGAACGCCGACTCAATTTCGTTGAGCGCCTTGGTCGCGCCTGGCTGGCTGATCGCCACAGCGTCGGCTGCCTTGTGCAGCGAACCCTGTTCGTCGAGGGCGATCAGCAAGCGCAGCTGTTTCAGGCGCAGTCGGGAAACCAGAGCGGGTAGGGAAGCGATCATGGGGATAACCAATAGTTATTGCTTGATCAGAGGCTGTCATTAGGCAGGCTGGCGCTCGCTTCGTAAAGTCTGCTCTGTATCCCTATGGGCAAGCCATCCAACAAGAGAGACAAGCCATGCGACTGATCCAGTTCGAATCCACCGAAGGCCTGCGTCAGGTTGGCGTCGTCGAAGGCGATGCCATCCGCATCGTTCGCGGCGTTGGCAGCACTCGCGAGCTGGCGTTGGCCGCCATCCGCGCCGGGCGCAGCCTGCAGGACGAAGTCGACAGCCGTGGCAGCGAGGCCGGCCCGGCTTATGAGGCGTTGCAGCAAGGCGGTCGTATCCTGCCGCCGCTCGATCACGAGGACCCGGCGCATTGCCTGATCACCGGCACAGGCCTGACCCACCTTGGCAGCGCCTCGACCCGCGACAAGATGCATCAGCAGAAGGCCCAGGACGAAGCCACCCTCACCGATACCATGCGCATGTTCCGCTGGGGGCTCGAAGGCGGCAAACCTGGCGCTGGCAAGGTGGGCGCGCAGCCGGAATGGTTCTACAAGGGCGATGGCGGCATCGTCGTGCGCCCCGGTGCCGACCTGCCGGTACCGGTGTTCGCCGAGGATGGTGGCGAGGAGCCGGAGCTGGTCGGTTTGTACGTCATCGGCGATGACGGCAAGCCTTACCGCCTCGGTTACGCGCTGGGCAACGAGTTCTCCGACCACGTGCTGGAGCGGCGCAGCTACCTGTACCTGGCTCACTCCAAGCTGCGTTTCTGCGCCTATGGCCCTGAGCTGCGCGTAGGTCAACTGCCAGCCCACCTGTCCGGCACCAGCCGCATTCATCGTGGCGGCCAGGTGTTGTGGGAGAAGGAGTTCCTCAGTGGCGAGGAGAACATGTGTCACAGCCTGGAGAACCTGGAGTTCCACCACTTCAAGTACCAGCAGTTCCTGCGTCCCGGCGACGTGCACGTGCATTATTTCGGAACCGCTACGCTGTCCTATGCAGACGGTATCAAGGCCCAGCCGGGCGATACCTTCGAGATCGAAATGAACGAGTTCGGCGCACCCTTGCGCAATGGGCTGGTGGCGGCCGACGAGCCGCTCGAGCCGGGCGGCGTGACTGCCCTGTAAACCATCCATCGTTATCCATGCCGGGGCCAGTTTTGGTCCCGCTTGGTTCTAACCAGGAGGAATATTTCATGTCCGTCAACGGCCATAACATCATCGGTGGTGCCTACAGCGCCCGCGGCTCCGTGAAACTGCAGAGCGTCGATGCCACCAGCGGTGAAACCTTGCCGTACGAATTCGCCGAGGCCACTGCGCAAGAGGTCGACGCCGCTGCCGAAGCTGCCGCCGCCGCCTACCCGACTTACCGCAGCCTGTCGGCGGGCAAACGCGCGGATTTTCTCGACGCCATCGCCGACGAGCTGGACGCCCTGGGGGACGATTTCGTCGCCACCGTCTGCCGGGAAACCGCGCTGCCCGCGGGCCGCATTCAGGGCGAGCGCGGCCGTACCAGCGGGCAGATGCGCCTGTTCGCCACAGTGCTGCGCCGTGGTGACTTCTTTGGCGCGCGCATCGATCGCGCATTGCCGGATCGTCAACCGCTGCCACGCCCGGACATTCGCCAGTACCGCATCGGCCTTGGCCCGGTCGCGGTGTTCGGCGCCAGCAACTTCCCGCTGGCTTTCTCCACGGCCGGTGGTGACACCGCTTCCGCGCTCGCCGCTGGCTGCCCGGTGGTGTTCAAGGCCCACCCCGGTCACATGGCCACCACGGCGCTTGTTGGCGCGGCGCTGCTGCGTGCTGCCGAGAAAACCGGCATGCCGAAAGGCGTGTTCAACATGATCTACGGGGGCATCGTCGGTGCCGCACTGGTCAAGCATCCCGCCATTCAGGCCGTCGGTTTTACCGGTTCTTTGCGTGGTGGCCGTGCTCTGTGCGACATGGCGGCAGCCCGCCCGCAGCCGATCCCGGTGTTCGCCGAGATGAGCAGCATCAATCCGGTCATCGTGCTGCCCGAGGCCCTCAAAGCGCGTGGCGCGCAAATTGCCGGCGAGCTGGCCGCGTCGGTGGTGCTGGGCGCTGGCCAGTTCTGCACCAACCCGGGCTTGGTGATCGGCATCCGCTCGCCGGCGTTCAGCGCCTTTCTGGAAAGCCTGACCGCCAAGATGGCCGATCAACCGGCGCAGACCCTGCTCAATGCCGGCGGTCTCGAGAGTTACGGCAAAGGCCTGGCGGCGCTCGCGGCACACCCCGGCATCACCCACCTGAGCGGGGCCAGGCAGGAGGGCAGCCAAGCGCGCCCGCAACTGTTCAAGGCCGATGTCGGTCTGCTGCTCGACGGCGACGAACGGCTGCAGGAGGAAGTCTTCGGCCCGACCACCATCGTCGTCGAAGTGGCCGACAAGGCCGAGTTGCTGATCGCCATCAAAGGGCTGCACGGACAGCTGACCGCGACCCTCCTCACCGAGCCGGGCGATCTGCCTGGCAGCGAGGAGCTGTTCGCACTGCTCGAACAGAAAGTCGGCCGCGTGCTGTTCAACGGCTACCCGACCGGCGTGGAAGTCTGCGACTCCATGGTTCACGGCGGCCCGTACCCGGCGACGTCCGATGCCCGTGGTACCTCGGTCGGCACCCTGGCCATCGACCGCTTCCTGCGCCCGGTCTGCTACCAGAACTGCCCGGACGCGCTGCTGCCCGACGCCCTGAAGAACGGCAACCCGCTGGGCATCGCCCGTCTTGTGGATGGCGCAAGCAGCCGCGACGCGCTGTAAGCGCTAGCTGCATTGTTAAGAGAAAGCCGACCTGCGGGTCGGCTTTTTTGTGGGCGGTGGATGGGTCCGTTCCCCGGGTGTCGCTGAGCTTGACCCGGGCTACAGGGATCTCCTGTGGGAGCGCGCCATGCGCGCGAATCGCGGGCATGGCCCGCTCCCACATACACAGTGGTGTCAGCCAGTAGGGTGGATAACGCGAAGCTTATCCACCAATTACCTCAAAACCGCTGCCCCACCGAACCCGCCCAAGCGTTGCCCCTGATCTTTGCCGGTGTTTAGCCGCGTGGCTTTGCGCGACACTAGGGGCATGAGTCCCGATGGAGCCGCCGATGAGTAGCGAAGACAAATTCACCCGCCAGACCCTTCTCGACGTACAGACCCTCACGCCCACGCTGTTCACCCTGCGTACCACCCGGGACGCGGGATTTCGTTTCCGCGCCGGGCAGTTCGTCCGCCTCGGTGTGGAAAAGGCCGATGGCACCGTCGTCTGGCGTGCCTACTCGCTGGTCTCGGCGCCCCACGACGAGCATCTGGAGTTCTTTTCCATCGTCGTGCCGGGTGGCGAGTTCACCAGCGAGCTGAGCCGTCTGCGTGCAGGCGACAGCTTGCTGGTGGAGAAGATGGCGACGGGTTACCTGACCCTCGACCGCTTCATCGATGGCCGCGATCTTTGGCTGCTGGGTAGCGGCACCGGTATCGCGCCGTTCCTGTCGATGCTGCAGGATTTCGAAATCTGGGAACGCTTCGAACGCATCGTGCTGGTGTACAGCGCGCGCTCGGTCGCCGAGCTGGCTTACCAGGAGATGATTCAGGGTTTCGCCGAACTTGAGCATCTGGCCGAATACGCCCACAAACTCACCTACCTGCCTGTGGTTACCCGCGAACAGGCGCCGGGTTGCCTGAATGCCCGCATCACCGAACTGCTCGACAGCGGTGAGCTGGAACGTGCCGCTGGTCTGGAACTGGCACCTGAGCACTCGCGGCTGATGATCTGTGGCAACCCGCAGATGATCGACGATATCCGCCAGCGCCTGAAGGCCCGGGGCCTGAACTTGAGCCTGACCCGGCGCCCCGGGCAGGTGGCCGTGGAAAACTACTGGTAAAGCGCCGTTACAAACTCAGCGCTTTCAGTGTGACTCGCGCTCCAGTAGATTGCGTGGTCTGTTTCCCACTATCCGGTCTTCATGGACAGCGACAGTAGACGATCGCCCTCGCCGTTATGGACGAGGGCGGTACTTCCCAAAGGCAGCGCCGCCCGGTGCAAGCCTTCCGCGCAGCCGAACGTTGCGCATTCTTCCCATCAGCCGAGACTTTCCGTGCCTGCCCCGTGCATGCGCGCCGCGTTCGGCTGCCTGCGTTTTTCCCTAGAGAGAGCTACACACTAAATGGAATGGATCGCTGATCCCACGGCCTGGTTGGGCCTGTTGACCCTGATCGTCCTGGAAATCGTTCTGGGCATCGACAACCTGGTGTTCATTGCCATCCTCGCCGACAAGCTGCCGCCCGAGCAGCGTGACCGTGCCCGTCTGATCGGTCTGAGCCTGGCGATGATCATGCGCTTGGGCCTGCTGGCCAGCATCGCGTGGCTGGTCACCTTGACCGAGCCGCTGATCGACGTGTTCGGCAAGACCTTCTCCGGCCGTGACCTGATCATGCTGTTCGGTGGTGTGTTCCTGTTGTTCAAGGCCACCATGGAGCTGCACGAACGCCTCGAGGGGCGTACCCATCAGCATGCCGGCAGCAAGGTCTATGCGCGTTTCTGGCCAGTGGTGGCGCAGATCATCGTGCTCGACGCAGTGTTCTCTCTGGACGCGGTGATCACCGCCGTGGGCATGGTCGAGCACCTGCAAGTGATGATGATCGCCGTGGTGATCTCCATGGGCTTGATGATCGTGGCGAGCAAGCCGCTGACCGCGTTCGTCAACGCGCGCCCCACGGTGATCATGCTGTGTCTGGGCTTCCTGATGATGATTGGCTTCAGCCTGACGGCCGAAGGCCTGGGCTTCCACATTCCGAAGGGCTATCTGTACGCGGCCATCGGTTTCTCGATTCTGATCGAGCTGTTCAACCAGGTCGCTCGTTCGCGCCGCAAGCGCAGCCTGCAGGGCCAGCGTGGTCTGCGTGACCGCACGGCGCATGCGGTGATGCGCATGCTGGGCGGCAAGGTGCAGGCTGACGAAGTGGGCGAGGACATCGCCGACATGCTCGAGGGCGAGCAGGGTGAAACCGCACTGTTCGACCGCCGTGAGCGGGTGATGATCAGCGGCGTGCTGAATATGGCGGAGATGTCGATCCAGAAGGTCATGACCGACCGCATGGAAGTCGACCGCATCAACCTGGACGACGCCCCCGAAAAGATCCATCAGGCACTGCTCGACTCGCCGCACTCGCGCCTCGTGGTGACCCGCAACGACTCCCGTGATGAGCCCCTGGGCTACGTCCACAAGAAGGAGCTGTTCAAGGAGCTGCTCAAGGGCCAGCAGCCGGATATCGAGAGCCTGGTGCGTGCGCCGATCAATCTGCCGGACAGCTCCAGTGTGCTCAGTGCGCTGGAGCAGATGCGCCAGGGCTCTACTCACGTGGCTTTCGTGGTCAACGAGTTCGGTGGTTTCGAAGGGCTGCTGACCCTCACCGACATTCTCGAGGCCATTGCCGGTGAACTGCCGGATGCCAGCGAGGTGGATGGCCCGGATGTCGAGGAAGTGGAGGGCGGTTATCGCGTCAACGGTGCGGTCAACCTGGCGGTATTGCGCGATCGACTGGAATTCACCGCGCGCCCGACGGACGACTATCAGACCCTGGCCGGTCTGGCCATGAGCCTGCTCGACCGTCTGCCGCTGATCGGCGACAAGGTCGAGTACCTGGGCTGGGAGCTGACCGTGATCGAGGTCAAGGAGCGCCGGGTCACGCGGGTGCTGCTGAAACCCGCCACTGGCGAATAGGCCATGTAAGCTGCCCGCATGAACGACAACGGCGCCCCTGAGGCGCCGTTGTCGTTTGCGGTAATTGGATCAATCCTTGCGCTGTTGATCCTTGAGCAGGTCGCGGATCTCGCCCAGCAGCAGTTCCTGCGGAGTCGGCGCGGGCGGCACCGATGGCGCCACGGCTTCTTCACGCTTGAGGCGATTGATCGCCTTGACGCCCATGAAAATGGCGAAGGCGACGATGACGAAGTCGATGACTGTCTGGATGAACTTGCCATAAGCCAGCACCACGGCGGGTAGTTCACCTTCGGCGGCCTTCAGGGTGATAGCCAGGTCGGAGAAGTCCACCCCTCCGATCAGCAAGCCCAGCGGCGGCATGATCACGTCGCCGACGAACGACGAGACGATCTTGCCGAAGGCGGCACCAATGATGATACCGACTGCCATGTCGACGACATTGCCTTTGACGGCGAATGCCTTGAATTCGTTGATGATGCCCATTTACAACCCCCATTAGTCTGATTCGTGCAGTGAAGTGTAAATCACTACCGCCCGTCTGCCATACACCGCCTCCAGGCCGCGCGTATCGGTTGTGACCCCCCTGCTGGAAAATTGTCCGAATTGATTACAGGATTTATGCCCCTGGGAGGTTCGCGCAAATGCGTTGCGTGGCGCTCGACAGACGGTGGTCAGGCTGCGTGACTGGGTTGACGGGGATCAACATGCTGCCGCCTGCTGCGGATTACAGTCGTGTCCAACTCGTCCATCAGGAGGCATGGCCATGCACATCGACTATTGCGCGCAGTCAGAAACACAATCGCTGCAACGCCAGCTCAGCAATCCGTCCTATGCGGCGCTGGCCGAGCAGTACGACGATGTGGACCGACGCATCGCACGCATCGAGAACGGTATCGAGCGGCCTGATGGCATGCCGCTTTCGGCGCTCAAGCTGCGGCGCTCCGGTCTGCGCGAGGATCTGGCTCGGCAGGTTGGCAAGGCCGAAAATGGATGCTGCAACTGCGGCAAGCAGTGCGGAGCCCGTAAATCGACCTAGCCTGGCGTTGAGCGAAGCGATACCCGGCGCTGGTTTGACCAACTGCGATGGTAACGCCGGGATTGCTTTGCGGGTATCGCTGCGCTGAGGCGCAGGTTAGGGGCACAACACGAAGCGGCGCAGCCCGGGTTCATCAGGGGCTGGGTCCAGCTCCTTCACATTCTGCGGCAGTTCGCTCAGCACCTGCTTGCAGAAGGCGCTCGCCAGTTCGTCCTGCGCATAACAGCAGGTCAGCCAGGTGCGACCGTCGCTCACCACCTGCTGGAAAACCGCGCGCCCGATGCCCAGGCGGCGGTACTTGCGCAGAACGAACAGGTCGGCGAATTCCATCGTTGCCTCGCCCTGCTGATCGCAAGCCTCAAGCAACAGGAAGCCCGCGATGAAGCCATCCACCAGAATCAGCTGCGCGCTCCAGCCCTCGTCCTGCCAATAGCGCTGCAGGTGCGGTTGATGAACATAGAAGCGCCCGTCGATTTCGACGTCCTCCTGTTCCCAGTCCGAGGACTCGTAGGCGTAGAACTGGTAGAGGTTGCTGATCAGCGGCAGTTGCTCGGCGCTGGCGGGAACGAGTTCGATCGACATGGCAGGTATCTCGCGGGTAAGCGGTGCATTATCGGCGCCCGCGCTGCCTGCTGATAGTCGGCATGCCGAATGTCTGTAAATTTATCCAGTTGTTCGGTATCGTTTCGGGCTTCGCTTTTCAGCAGGACGACTCTCATGGCCAAGGCCAAACGCTTGTATGGCTGCACCGAGTGCGGCGCGACCTTTCCCAAGTGGGCCGGGCAGTGCGGTGAGTGCGGTGCTTGGAATACCTTGACCGAAACCATGATCGAAGCCGGCGCGCCGACGCCCAGCGGTAGGACGGGGTGGGCGGGCGCGCAGGCGCAGCTCAAGACCCTGGCCGAGGTCAGCGTCGAGGAGATGCCACGCTTCACCACCGCTTCGGCAGAGCTCGACCGGGTGCTGGGCGGCGGCCTGGTGGACGGCTCGGTGGTGCTGATCGGCGGTGACCCCGGTATCGGTAAGTCGACCATCCTGCTGCAGACGCTGTGCAATATTGCCCAGCGTTTCCCGGCGCTTTACGTCACCGGCGAGGAATCCCAGCAGCAGGTGGCGATGCGCGCCCGGCGTCTCGGCCTGCCCGAGGATAAGCTCAAGGTGATGACCGAGACGTGCATCGAAAGCATCATCGCCACCGCCCGTCAGGAAAACCCCAAGGTGATGGTGATCGACTCGATCCAGACCATCTTCACCGAGCAATTGCAGTCGGCCCCCGGCGGCGTCGCCCAGGTGCGCGAGAGCGCGGCGCTGCTGGTGCGTTTCGCCAAGCAGAGCGGCACGGCGATCTTCCTGGTCGGCCACGTCACCAAGGAAGGCGCTCTGGCCGGGCCGCGGGTGCTGGAGCACATGGTCGACACCGTGCTGTACTTCGAGGGCGACCCCGATGGCCGCCTGCGTCTGCTGCGTGCGGTGAAGAACCGTTTTGGTGCGATCAACGAGCTGGGCGTGTTCGGCATGACCGACAAGGGCCTCAAGGAAGTTTCCAACCCCTCGGCGATCTTCCTCACCCGTGCCCAGGAAGAGGTCCCCGGCAGCATCGTCATGGCGACCTGGGAAGGCACTCGGCCGATGCTGGTGGAAGTGCAGGCGCTGGTCGATACCAGCCACATGGCCAACCCGCGTCGGGTGACCCTGGGCCTGGACCAGAACCGTCTGGCCATGCTGCTGGCGGTGCTGCATCGCCACGGCGGTATTCCCACCTATGACCAGGACGTGTTTCTCAACGTGGTAGGCGGGGTGAAGGTGCTGGAGACCGCATCTGACCTGGCGCTGATGGCGGCGGTGATATCCAGCCTGCGCAACCGGCCGCTGCCTCATGACCTGCTGGTGTTCGGCGAGGTCGGCCTGTCCGGGGAAATACGCCCGGTGCCGAGCGGTCAGGAGCGCCTCAAGGAAGCGGCCAAGCACGGTTTCAAGCGCGCCATCGTGCCAAAGGGCAATGCCCCGAAGGAGGCACCGGCGGGCTTGCAGGTGGTGGCCGTGACCCGCCTCGAGCAGGCTCTGGACGCGCTCTTCGAGTAAGAGCGTCCTTGCCTGGACGTGGTTTGCCTCAGTGGATCGGACAGGCTGCGTCGGCCTGCTGGCGACGCTGCAGGCGCTGGCCGATGCGTGCCAGCCAGGCGTTGCGGCGTGCCGGGCGCTGTGCCTGACGTTGCGAAGGGAAGTCGATTGCCTTGGCGATAGGGGCGCTGATCATGACGATGCCTCCGTGGGGAATGTTCCCCTGTTGGGTTCGTCTCTATCCTGCGATCCGGCCCATCGGAGCGCCTTGATCGAGATCAATCATCGCCGCAGCACCTGCGCGACAGGACGCCGCATGGCTTTCAGTCTTCCTCGCAAAGCGCAGCCAGCTCCCGTTCGAGCAGGTGTTCATCACCCAGATTGAGCTCGACCAGACGGCGCAGATGGCTCATGGAGTCGAGGTCGATGTGATGGCACTGAAAGCCCAGTACACGCTCCTCGAGATGCACCAGCTCGACCTGCATCGCTACCTGCAGCTTGTCGTCGAGGGTAACGCGCACCAGATAATCCTCACCGGTGGCGCCATCCCAGTTCCAGGGGCGGCGCACCAGAACGCCCTTGAACGAGATGTCGTGAAGCTCCACTTGCCAGATCCGTTCGCCCTGGACGATTTCCGCGGGGGCATCGAAGGCGATGCGCTGGAAACGTCGGCGTTCGTGGGTGTCGCTCATGTGAGGTGTCCTCTGTTTGTTTTGTCCACTATAGCCAAGCCAGCGCATCGCCGTCGTCAGTCGATGGGGTCACGCTGCTGAAGTGAGTGATGGGTGGCCTATGGATAGGATCGCGCGGGCAGGAAAACATTCGCGATCCATTGTCAGGTCTCCGGTGACCAGCCGTACTCCATGGCGTGCTTGACCAGATCCGCCGGCTTTTCGATATCCAGCTTGCGGCGGATGTTCAGACGATAGGTTTCCACGGTGCGTACGCTGATCTGCAGCTCTCTGGCCATGGCCTTGTTGTTGAGCCCCTGCGCCATCATCAACAGAACCTGCCGTTCGCGGGGCGTGAGTTCGCCTTCTTCGGTTTCCTCCTGCGACAGTTTCTGCGCAACGTCGCCGCTGTAGAAGCGGCCGCCGACCGCAAGCACGTCGATGGCCGAGATGATTTCCTGCGAGGGTGCTTCCTTGAGCACGTAACCCGAGGCACCCATGCGCAGCGAACTGCTGACGTATTCCTGATTGTCGTACATGCTCAGGATCAGCACCTTGATGGACGGGTGGCGCTTTTTGATGATGCCGGTCAGTTCGAGGCCGTTGATGTCCTTGAGGCCGATGTCCATCAGCAGGATATCCGGCTGCTCACGTGCCACCAGTTCCAGTGCCTCGCTGCCGCTGCCGGCTTCACCTACGATGTCGAAGCGCTCGACCATCGAGAGCAGCGTGCGTATGCCGTCGCGGACCAGGACGTGGTCGTCGACGAGAGCGATGCGGATCGTCTTCATGACAGCGGATCCTGGTTGGGGGGCGTGGCTGCGGAGAGTAACAGGGCTACGTCGAGCTTGGTGCCGGATGACGTCGAGGTGACGTTGAAGTCGCCGCCGAAGTGCTCGACCCGCTCGCGGATATTGCGCAGGCCGATACCGCCGCTGTGCTGTTCGGCTTTGCGTGGGCTGAAGCCGCCACCGTCATCGCTGATACGCAGGTTAACCCGGCGGCTGTTACCGGTTAGGCTGATTGCCACGCGGCTGGCGTGGGCATGGCGCTCGATATTGGTCAGGGCTTCCTGAAGGATGCGGAACAGCGCCACGTTCATGTCATCGCTCAGCCGGGTATCGCTCAGGCCGTTGTGATAGCTCACGCTGAGGCCACTGCGCTGCTCGAATTCGCTGGCCAGTTGGCCGATGGCCGAGGCGAGGCCCAGGGTGTCGAGCAGGGATGGGTGCAGGTCGTGGGAAATGCGCCGTACTTCGCCAATCGCGCCTGCCAGGCGCTCGATCCCCTGGCGCAGGGTCTGCGCGGCGCTGGCCTTGCCGGCCTCCAGTTCGTGAGCGGCCAGTTCGAATTTGAATTTGATCGACACCAGCAACTGGCTGATACCGTCATGCAGTTCGCGAGACAGCCTCGAGCGCTCTTCTTCCTGCGACGTGATGATGCGCTGGGTCAGCTGTTGCAACTTGCGGTCGGCGAGGCGGTGCTCGCTGACGTTGAGGGTCAGGCCGCTGGCGAACACCAGCAGTACCGCGATCAGCGCGACGATGGCGATGGCCAGCATGGTGGTACGAATGCCGCTACCCACGTCGTGGCGAACCTGGGCGATGGCGTTATCGACGTCCTCCAGATAGATGCCGGTGCCGAGGATCCAGCCCCAGCGCTCGAGCATGGTCACGTAAGCGAGCTTGTCGGCCATCTGGCCGGTGGACGGCTTCTGCCAGCCGTAGCGCTGAAAGCCGTCGCCCTGGGTCGCGCTACGGATCAACGCCTGGATCACCAGCAGACCGTGGGAGTCGGTCATGTTCCACAGGTCTTTGCCCACCAGAGTGCCTTGGCGAGGGTGCATCAGGCTTTTGCCGTTACGGTCGTAGACGAAGAAGTAACCGTCGCTGCCGAAGTTGATACGTGCCAGCAGGGCGAGTACCTGACGCTTGGTCTCATCGTCGTCGAGGCCGCTGTCGTAAAGCGGCCCGATGGTGCTCAGCGCCATCTCCACGTAGTGCTTGAGCTCGGCCTGCTTGCTGCTGAGGATGCTGTGTTCGATAAGTTGCGCCTGTTGGTTGCCCAGGCGCTGGTTCTGGATCAGCACCAGCAGGCAGACCACCGCCACGGCCAGCAGCATCGGCAGCAGACTGAGCGCGACGATCTTGTGCTTGAGTTGCATCGATTCACTCCGGACGGGAGGTTTGCTGGCAGGGTAGGGCTGGGCGCATTGATCACCCCCGGGGCAGCGGGCCGCCAGAGCATACACAAAACCGGGTCGTGACCGGTTGGCAGGTTCGGTTCTGGCCTACGTAGTTCTACGCAGGGGGCCGTGGGTAGTTTTGCGAATTACTCGAAAGGGGACTTATATGGATAGTTGCGGGGGCTCTGTTGCGGAGCAAAACAATAACAATGAACGTCGCGGACAGACGTCTGCGGCAGGAGAGGTCAAATGACCAGAATGGCTAGCCATATCGCCTGGTTTGCCGTCGCCTTACTGGGCGCCTTCGCGCTAGGTACCGTGGCGCTGAACCGCGGTGAGTCGATCAACGCCCTGTGGATTGTCGTCGCTGCCGTGGCGATCTATCTCGTCGTCTATCGGTACTACAGCCTGTTCATCGCCACCAAGGTGATGCAGCTCGACCCCAGTCGCGCTACCCCCGCCGTACTCAACAACGACGGTCTGGACTACGTCCCCACCAACAAACACATCCTCTTTGGTCACCACTTCGCCGCCATCGCTGGCGCCGGCCCGCTGGTCGGCCCGGTACTCGCCGCGCAGATGGGCTATCTGCCCGGCACCCTGTGGCTGATCGCCGGTGTGGTCCTGGCCGGTGCGGTGCAGGACTTCATGGTGCTGTTCATTTCCACGCGCCGTAACGGCCGCTCCCTGGGTGAGCTGGTACGCGAGGAAATGGGCCAGGTGCCAGGCACCATCGCGTTGTTCGGCGCCTTCATGATCATGATCATCATCCTCGCGGTGCTGTCGCTGATCGTGGTCAAGGCGCTGGCGGAAAGCCCATGGGGCATGTTCACCGTCATGGCGACCATTCCCATCGCCATGTTCATGGGCATTTACATGCGCTATATCCGGCCTGGCCGCATTGGTGAGATCTCCCTGATCGGGGTGATCCTGCTGCTCGGCTCCATCTGGCTGGGTGGCGTGATCGCGGCCGATCCCGTGTGGGGCCCCGCCTTCACCTTCACCGGTGTGCAGATCACCTGGATGCTGATCGGCTACGGCTTCGTCGCCGCGGTATTGCCGGTATGGCTGATCCTGGCGCCACGTGACTACCTGTCGACCTTCCTGAAGATCGGCACCATCATCGCCTTGGCTATCGGCATTCTGGTGGTCATGCCCGAGCTGAAAATGCCGGCGCTGACTCAGTTCACCGACGGCACCGGGCCGGTGTGGAAGGGCACGCTGTTCCCCTTCCTGTTCATCACCATCGCCTGCGGCGCGGTATCCGGCTTCCACGCCCTGATCAGCTCGGGCACCACGCCCAAGCTGCTCGCCAACGAGTCCCATGCCCGTTACATCGGCTATGGCGGCATGCTGATGGAGTCCTTCGTGGCCATCATGGCCATGGTCGCCGCGTCGGTGATCGAGCCGGGCGTGTACTTCGCCATGAACAGCCCTGCCGCGCTGGTCGGCTCGGATGTCCAATCGGTTGCCGCGGCGGTCAGCAGCTGGGGTTTCGTGATCACTCCCGAAGAGCTGGAAGCGGTTGCCCGAGACATCGGTGAAAACACCATTCTGGCCCGCGCCGGTGGTGCGCCGACCCTGGCCGTGGGCATCGCGCAGATTCTTCACAGCGTGCTGCCAGGTGAAAACACCATGGCCTTCTGGTACCACTTCGCGATCCTGTTCGAGGCGCTGTTCATCCTCACCGCGGTCGACGCCGGTACCCGTGCCGGGCGCTTCATGCTGCAGGATCTGCTGGGCAACTTCGTGCCGTCCATGAAGAAGACCGAGTCCTGGTTCGCCAACGTCATCGCCACCGCTGGCTGTGTGGCACTGTGGGGTTGGCTGCTCTATCAGGGCGTGATCGATCCGCTGGGCGGCATCAACACCCTGTGGCCGCTGTTCGGCATCTCCAACCAGATGCTGGCTGGCATCGCGCTGATGCTGGGTACCGTGGTGCTGATCAAGATGAAGCGTCAGCGCTATGTGTGGGTAACGCTGATCCCGGCCACCTGGCTGCTGATCTGCACCACCACCGCAGGGCTGATCAAGCTCCTCGACCCGAACCCCGCTGTCGGTTTCCTGGCTCTGGCCAAGAAGTATCAGGCGGCGGTGGATGCCGGTCAGATCCTCGCTCCGGCCAAGGACCTCGGCCAGATGCAGCACGTGATCCTCAACGCTTACACCAACGCTACCCTGACCGTGCTGTTCCTGTTCGTGGTGGTCAGTGTGCTGTTCTATGCCGTCAAGGTCGGTCGTGCCGCCTGGCAAAAGGATTCGCGCAGCGACAATGAGGCGCCTTATCAGGCCATTCCTGCCGACGCACCGGAGGTCGCCCGTGTTCAATGATCTCAGCCGCATGGGCAAGTACCTCGGTCAGGCCGCGCGGATGCTGGTGGGGATGCCCGACTACGACACCTATGTCGAGCACATGGCCAAGAAGCATCCGGAAAAGCCGGTGATGAGCTACGAAGCCTTCTTCCGCGAGCGCCAGGAAGCGCGTTATGGTGGCGGCAAGGGGCGGCCTATCCGCTGCTGTTGATCTCTCCGGGCTAACCGCCTGGTTCAAGAACCACACGCCACGCCTAGTCGTGGCGTGTGTCATTCAGAGGAACGTGTTTTATGTCCTTTTCCCCCATTCCGGTCACCGTGCTCAGCGGCTTTCTCGGGGCTGGCAAGACCACCCTGTTGCGTTATGTGCTGAAGGCCGAGCATGGCCTGAAAATCGCGGTCATCGAAAACGAATTCAGTGAAGTACCGATCGACAGCCAGTTGCTTGGCAGCGAGCCGGTGCAGGTGATGACTCTGGCCAATGGCTGCGTATGCTGTTCCATCCACGTGGAGCTAGAGAAGGCGTTGTTCCTGCTGCTGGAGAAGCTCGACAGCGGCGAGCTGGCATTCGATCGTCTGGTGATCGAATGCACCGGCCTCGCCGACCCGGCGCCGGTAGCGCAGACCTTCTTCGCGACGGAGGAGTTGTGCGAGCGTTACGTGCTGGACGGCATCATCACCCTGGTGGATGCCGCCAACGCCGAGCGCCACCTGCAGGAAACCATCGCCCAGGCTCAGGTCGGTTTCGCTGACCGCATTCTGTTGAGCAAGACCGATCTGGTCGACGAAACCAGCCGTGAAGCCTTGATCGCGCGCTTGCAGCGCATCAACCGACGGGCGCCTATCCGGGTGGTCGAGCACGGCCGTATCGACCTGGGCGAGCTACTCGATGTGCGTGGTTTCAACCTCGACGCCGATATCGCACCGAGCCTGCGCCCGGTTGCACCTGGCAAGAACAGCGACCGTATCTCCACGCTGGTGCTCACCAGCGATACGCCACTGGATCTGGATCGGCTTTCCGGCTTCATGGAAGAGCTGTTGGAGGAGCACGGCAATTCACTGTTGCGCTACAAGGGCGTGCTGAGCATTGCCGGGGAGGACCGTCGCATGGTGTTCCAGGGCGTGCTGCGGCTCTATGGGTTCGATTGGGACAGCGGGTGGGGGGCTGACGAGAAGCGTGAGAGCGTGATCGTCTTCATCGGCGACAACCTGCCTGAAGAGGCGATTCGCCAGGGCTTCGCCGCGCTGAGCGCCTAGTTTTCCCAGGCATAAAAAATGCCGGGCAGCTCGCGCTGTCCGGCATTTTTCATTCCCGTGAACCGTTACTCGTCGAGGAACGAGCGCAGGTGTTCGCTACGGGTCGGGTGACGCAGCTTGCGCAGCGCCTTGGCTTCGATCTGGCGAATACGCTCGCGGGTAACGTCGAACTGTTTGCCCACTTCCTCGAGGGTGTGGTCAGTGTTCATGTCGATACCGAAGCGCATGCGCAGTACCTTGGCTTCACGTGCAGTGAGGCCGGCCAGGACTTCGCGGGTGGCTTCCTTGAGGCTTTCCACGGTCGCCACGTCGATCGGCGATTGCATGGTGGAGTCCTCGATGAAGTCGCCCAGGTGCGAATCTTCGTCGTCGCCGATCGGGGTTTCCATGGAGATCGGCTCTTTGGCGATCTTCAATACCTTGCGGATCTTGTCCTCGGGCATTTCCATGCGCTCACCCAGCTCTTCCGGAGTAGGCTCGCGGCCCATTTCCTGAAGCATCTGACGGGAGATGCGGTTGAGTTTGTTGATCGTCTCGATCATGTGCACCGGAATACGGATGGTGCGGGCCTGGTCGGCGATCGAGCGAGTGATCGCCTGACGGATCCACCAGGTGGCATAGGTCGAGAACTTGTAGCCACGACGGTATTCGAACTTGTCCACCGCCTTCATCAAGCCGATGTTGCCTTCCTGGATCAGATCGAGGAATTGCAGGCCACGGTTGGTGTACTTCTTGGCGATCGAGATCACCAGGCGCAGGTTGGCTTCGACCATCTCTTTCTTCGCGCGGCGGGCTTTCGCCTCGCCGATCGACATGCGACGGTTGATGTCCTTGATTTCGGCCAGGGTCAGGTCGCTTTCGGTCTGCAGGGCGATCAGCTTCTGCTGGCAGCGCTGAATGTCTGCCTGCAGGTTGCCAATGGCTTCCGCATACTTGGACTTGCCCTTGGCCAGGCTCGCGGCCCAGTCCAGATCCACTTCGTTGCCCGGGAACAGGCGCAGGAAGTCGGCGCGCGGCATACGTGCATCACGTACGCACAGCTGCATGATGGCGCGTTCCTGGCCACGCAGACGATCCAGCGCTTCACGCACGCGCACTACCAGTGCGTCGTACTGCTTGGGCACCAGTTTGATCGGCATGAACAGCTCGGCCAGCGCCTTGAGTTCGGCGATGGCCTGCTTGCTGCTGCGGCCATGCTTCTTCAGCGCTTTCTTGGCGATTTCCAGCTGGTCGGAGACTGCCGTGAAGCGGCGCAGAGCCTCTTCCGGATCAGGGCCGCCGTCGCCTTCTTCTTCCTCGTCGTCGCTGTCGCCGTCTTCTTCTTCATCGTCCTTTTCTTCGGCTGCATCGCCGGCCGCAGCGGGCACGGGGGCCGCAGCTTCAGCAGGAACGATGCCGTCGTCCGGGTCGATGTAGCCACTGAGCACTTCGACCAGACGGCCGCCCTCGGTGGTGACGCGAGTGTACTCGGCGAGAATGCTGTCGACGGTACCCGGGAAGTGAGCCACTGCGCCCATTACTTCACGGATGCCTTCTTCAATGCGCTTGGCGATTTCGATTTCGCCTTCACGGGTCAGCAGTTCCACGGTACCCATTTCACGCATGTACATGCGCACTGGGTCCGTGGTGCGACCGATATCGGTTTCAACCGCAGCCAACGCAGCAGCCGCTTCTTCAGCGGCAGCTTCGTCGGTGTCGGCATCGGCCAGCATCAGGGCGTCTGCATCCGGAGCACTCTCGTGTACCGGGATCCCCATGTCATTGATCATGCGGATGATGTCTTCCACCTGCTCAGGATCTGAAATATCCTCGGGCAGGTGGTCGTTGACCTCTGCGTAAGTCAGATACTTCTGCTCACGACCCAGGGTGATCAACTCTTTGATACGAGATTGCTGTTGCGCTTTTCCGGACATAACACCCTATCCACTGAAGGTCTTGGCGGGCTGAAAACAAGCCGAGGATTATACCTCAGCTCGGCGCTCAGGCGCCAGTTGGGGTCTTGCTGGGCGAGGTGAGGTTGCTGTAATGCTCTCGCAGCAGCGCCTTTTCCTCGTCGGTGAGTTCGCTCGGGCTTTTCTGCATGATGCTGCGCAGAGCGGTTTCGCGCCGTCTTAGCGACTGGCTATGGACAAGTGTAGTTATGGTGTCGAAAAACTGCCGTTCAAGGTTGTCCTGATCGATTAACCATTCTTTTTCTGCCAGTACCTTGAGCAGGCGGCCCTGTTCGGTGCCGTGCCAGCGGGCGATCAGTTGCAGCGAACGCAGGGCCGGCTGCTTTTGCAGGGTGCCCACCAGCGCTACCAGTAACTGGGCGTAAGTGTCGCCTTCGGCAGCGAAATTGCTGACATCGTCGACCCTTTGTGCCAGTTCCGGGTGGTGCAGCAAGCTGCGCAAGGCGCTCAGGTGGGGTGACTCGACGCTCACCGCCGTGCGTGGCGGGTGATAGTCGTCGCGGCCTTTCTTGTTCCACTTGCCGCCGCCGTCCTTTTTCCATTCGCCCTTGCCCTGTTTTCTGGCGGGGCGCTCGAAAGCCTGTACCGGTTGCTGCTCCTCGTAACTCGGCGCCGCGTCGTAGTAAGCGCTATCGGGGATGGCTTCGAACGGCGGCGCGTGGTGATCGCTGCTCTGCTGGGCGGGAGCCTGTGTCTGGCGGGCTGGCGGCGCCGACATCTGGCTCAGGGTGTCGGTATCGAGGCCGGTGATCTGGGTCAGGCGTTGGCGCATCAGGGCGCGCAGGGTATTGCCGGGGATCTTTTCGATCAGCGGCGCGGCCAGGGTCACCAGGTGTGCCTTGCCCTCCAGAGAGCGGGGGTCCGCCTCTTCGCTCAACTGCTGAAAGAAGTAGTCCGCCAGTGGCTGGGCATGTTGATGGATGCGTGCGCGGAAAGCGTCGGTGCCTTCGCTGCGCACCAGAGTGTCCGGGTCTTCGCCTTCAGGCAGGAACAGGAAGCGTGCGCGGCGGCCATCCTGCAGGTTCGGCAGGGCGGCCTCCAGTGCGCGCCAGGCGGCGTTGCGGCCGGCCTGGTCGCCATCGAAACAGAACAAGACGCTCGGCACCAGGCGAAACAGGCGCTTGAGGTGTTCCTCGCTGGTCGCCGTGCCCAAGGTCGCCACGGCATTGCGCAGGCCTTGCTGGGCGAGGGCGATGACGTCCATGTAGCCCTCGACCACCATGATCTCGTCGAGATTGCGGTTGTGCTTGCGCGCCTCGTACAGGCCATAGAGCTCCTGGCCTTTGTGGAACACCGGAGTTTCCGGCGAGTTAAGGTACTTGGGTTTGTCGTCGCCCAGTACCCGGCCACCAAAGGCGATGACGCGGCCGCGGCTGTCGTGGATGGGGAAGATCACTCGATCACGGAAGCGGTCGTAGCGTTTGCCGCTGTCGGGATTCTCCACCAGCAGGCCGGCATCGATCATCGCCTTGTGCTGCAGGCTGTCGCCGGCCAGGTGTTTGAGCAGGTTGTCCCAGCCGGGTGGTGCGAAGCCAAGGCCGAAGTCCCGGGCGATCTCGCCGGACAGCCCACGACCTTTCAGGTAGTCGACCGCGGCGCGGCGCTGCGGGTGGCTCTTCAGTGCCTGGCGATAGAAGTCCGCGGCGGCCTTGAGCAACGCATAGAGTGGCGAGTCGCTCGGTTGGCGCGGCTTGCCGCCGCGTCCGCCGTCTTCGCGTGGGACGTCCATGCCGGCACGTTTGGCCAGTTCCTCTACCGCCTGGGGGAACTCCATCTGGTCGTGATCCATCACGAAGCCGAGGGCGTTGCCACCGGCGCCGCAGCCGAAGCAGTAATAGAACTGCTTGTCGGGGCTGACGGTGAAGGACGGGGACTTTTCCTTGTGGAACGGGCAGCAGGCGCTGTAGTTCTTGCCGGTCTTCTTCAACTGGATGCGCGAACTCACCACATCGACGATGTCGGTGCGGTTGAGCAAATCATCGATGAAGGATTGCGGGATCAGTCCGGCCATAGGTGCTCAATAGTGCCGCAATGCGCGGGGAAACGGCAGCGGCAAAAACGCAAAAACTCCGATCATTCGCCAGGAGGCGAAGCGGAGTCTTTGACGATAATGCCTGGCGTGGGCCAGGCATAGAACGTTGCTTGTACGGTATTAGTACAGGCGAACGCTGCGGCGCTGTTCGCGCTGCACTTTCTTGGCGTGACGCTTAACAGCGGCAGCTGCTTTGCGCTTACGCTCGGCGGTCGGCTTCTCGTAGAATTCGCGGCTACGAACTTCGGCCAGAACACCGGCTTTTTCGCAGGAGCGCTTGAAACGACGCAGAGCTACGTCGAAGGGTTCGTTCTCTTTAACTTTGACGGCTGGCATCCAGAGCTACCTTCTTTATTACCGGAGGTTTGTGTCTTCCGGCAACGGCACGGAAAGATCACAGGTTTTTAAGGGTTGCGGATGTTACCGCCTCGTCAACCGGAATGCAAAGCCTCTGATCGAAAAGCACTGGTCTGTGCCACTTGGCGACGATTATTATGCCGGCCTTTCACGCCCGGCGGGCTGCCGGTCTGTCTAACCTCAAGGCGAAACCATGCTTGTTCTGGGATTGGAAACTTCGTGCGACGAGACGGGTGTCGCGCTCTACGACAGCGAGCGCGGCCTGCTGGCCGATGCACTGTTCAGTCAGATCGACCTGCACCGTGCATACGGCGGTGTGGTGCCCGAGCTGGCCTCGCGTGACCACGTCAAACGCATGCTGCCGCTGATCCGCCAGGTTCTGGAGGAGGCCGGCTGCGTGGCCACCGACATCGACGCCATCGCCTACACCGCTGGGCCGGGCCTGGTCGGCGCCTTGCTGGTCGGCGCCTCCTGCGCCCAGGCCCTGGCGTTCGCCTGGGATATCCCGGCCATCGGCGTGCACCATATGGAAGGCCATCTGCTGGCACCCATGCTCGAGCCGACTCCACCGGCTTTTCCGTTCGTCGCCTTGTTGGTATCGGGTGGGCACACTCAACTGGTTCGGGTCGATGGAATCGGCGAATACCAGTTGCTCGGCGAGTCGCTGGACGATGCTGCCGGCGAAGCGTTCGACAAGACCGCCAAGCTGATGGGCCTGCGTTATCCCGGTGGCCCGGAAATCGCCCGGCTCGCCGAGCGTGGCACGCCAGGGCGCTTCGTGTTTCCGCGGCCGATGACCGATCGTCCTGGCCTGGATTTCAGCTTCAGCGGTCTGAAGACCTTCACCCTCAATACCTGGCAGCAATGCGGCGCCAGTGGCGACGACAGCGAGCAGACCCGTTGCGACGTGGCCCTGGCATTCCAGCAGGCGGTGGTCGAGACGCTGACCATCAAATGTCGCCGGGCGCTCAAGCAGACCGGCCTCAACAGCCTGGTGATAGCCGGCGGCGTAAGCGCCAACCAGGCGCTGCGCGTGTCGCTGGAGGACATGCTGGCAGCGCTGAAGGGCAAGGTCTTCTACGCCCGTCCGGCATTCTGTACCGACAACGGCGCGATGATCGCCTACGCCGGTTGCCAGCGCCTGCTGGCCGGGCAGCATCAGGACCTGGCGATCAGCGTACAGGCACGCTGGCCGATGGAAGATCTGCCTGGCTGCGAGCCTCGTGCAGGGCATTGAACGAGAGCGGGATGTTTGCTCTTAGTTTGAAGCGTGCAACTGCCTGGTCAGAAATGCCGCTCACGGCCGGCCCACAGATCGCGTAGATTGCTGCGGTGGCGCCAGACGATCAGCCCGCTGAGCACGCACATCGGCAGCAGCGCAGCCGGCTGTTGCCAGGCGAGCAGGGGCAGGGTCAGCGGCGCCGCGGTCAGTGCGGCGAGGGAGCTGGTACGGGTCAGGGTGAAGGTCAGCAGCCAGGTACAGAGCGCCAGCAGCGCCGCAGGCGGATACAGGCCGAGCAGCATGCCCGCTGCGGTGGCGACGCCCTTGCCGCCGCGAAAACGGAAGTAGACCGGGTAAAGGTGCCCGATCACGGCCGCCAGCCCCAGCCAGGCCTGCTGTTGCAGGTCGAATCCAAGGTGGGCGGCAAGCACGACCGGCAGCAAACCTTTGAACAGATCGCCAATCAGCGTGAGAATGGCCAGGCGCTTGCCCGCTACCCTGAGCATGTTGGTGGCGCCGGGATTACCCGAACCACTGGCGCGCGGGTCCGCCAGGCCGGTCATGCGGCTGAGCAGGATAGCGAAGGACAGCGAGCCGAGCAGGTAGGCGAGGATCGCCAGCAACCAAAACATGGTATCCATTCCGCGCCGGGGGATGCCCGATTCTAACGAGGTACGGCGAGCTTGTCGTGCCGTGGAGAGCATGCTTGGACACAGTGTTTATCGCGGGTCTGGAAGTCGATACCGTCATCGGTGCCTACGACTGGGAACGCACCATCCGCCAATGCCTGCAGTTGGATCTCTGGCTGGGCTGGGACAACCGTCCGGCGGCCGAGGATGATGATTTGACCAAGGCGCTGGATTACGCCTCGGTGTCCACGCGTATTCAGGCGTTCGCCAGCGAATCGCAGTTCATCCTCGTGGAAACCTTCGCCGAGCGACTGGTCGAGCTGCTGATGAATGAATTCGGCATCCCCTGGGTGCGTTTGCGCCTGACCAAGCCGGGCGCAGTGCCTGCTGCCCGTGGCGGTGTTGGCGTGGAGATCGAGCGCGGATGTCGCTAACCCCGATACTGCTGGGCCTGGGCAGCAACATCCAGCGCGAGGAACATCTGCGCGCCGGCCTCGATGCGCTGGCCGAGATCGTTACCGACATGCGCTGTTCGCCGGTCTTCGAAAGCCTGGCGGTGGGCATCAAGAGCGGGCCGTTCTTCAATCTGGTGATTGCCGGGCAGACCACCTTGCCGCTGCTCGAGCTTGATCGCCGGCTGAAATTCATCGAAGCCGACAATGGCCGTTACGCCCCGGATCGCAAGGGCTTGCCGCTGGATATCGACGTGCTGATGTACGACGCCCTGGTCGGCAGCTTCGATGGTCTGGTGCTGCCCCGTGCGGAAATCCTCAAGAACGCTTTCGTGCTCAGGCCACTGGCCCTGCTGGTACCGGACGTCGAGCATCCGGGCGTCCGGCGCAGCTTCGCCCAGTTGTGGCGCGAGGCGCGGATCGAGCAGCAACTGTGGCCGGTGTCCTTTCAGTGGCGAGGCAGCGAGCTGACGCCTGCCGAGTTGCTGCCATCGCCCTGAGAACCTGTTCATGATCTTTGGAAGCAGTTTTCCAACCATTCCAAAGCGATAACGACAACCTGGCGAAAGCCGCCGTTCATTGTGTGGGGCGCCAGTTGGTGGGCTGAAGCGGATCGCCGCCCGGCCCACCCGGTTAGATGCGCGGCTGTAGGGTGGGCTTCAGCCCACCAAATCGAAGGTCCGCTTTCGCCTTGAGGTGCTAAGTCTCCCCGCGGATTTGCTTGAAAGCCTTGAGCGCTGCAAGGCGCTCGCGACTGAGGGCGTCGCCCAGTTCGGCGCCCTTGTAACCGCGCTCAAGAAGGGGCTGCACGGCGACGTCACGAACCGCCTGCATGGCGCCCAGCAGGTAGCCGGCTTGCGGGTACTCACGCTGTTCCAGGCCATGACGACCCCGGGCATCCATTTCGCTGGCGGCCACGAAAGCCTCGAAGCGCTGCGGGCGGCGGAACACGTCGAAGCGCTGCATCAGCTCCAGCAGCGTAGAGGCTCGCAGCTCCATGGCGCGGTGGGCGTGGGTGTGGAACTCCCCGACCAGTTCGGCCAACTCCTGGCATTCCCGGGGTACCTTGCAGCGGCTGTTGATCGCCTGGATCAGCGGGATGCCGTGCTGTTCGTGGGCGATATGCCTAGGCCATTCGGCGGGCTCGGTGAGGCCCTTGCCCACGTCGTGCAGCAGGCAGGCCCAGCGGACCGGCAGCGGTTGATCGTGTTCGGCGCACTGGCGCAGCACGGCCAGTACGTGGATGCCGGTGTCTATCTCGGGGTGATGAGCCGGTGGCTGCGGTACGCCGAACAGCGCATCCACCTCGGGTAGCAGGGCAGCCAGGGCTCCGCAGTCGTGCAATACCTGAATGAAAACGTCAGGTCGTGGCTCCATCAGAGCACGGGAGATCTCTTTCCAACTGCGTTCCGGCGTCAGGGCGTCCAGCTCGCCGGATTCCGCAAGTTGGCGCATCAGCGCCTGGGTCTCGGCGGCCACGCTGAAGCCCAGTGGTGCATAACGGGCTGCGAAGCGCGCTACCCGCAAAACACGCAGTGGGTCCTCGGCGAAAGCCGGCGAGACATGCCGCAGCTGTTTGGCAGCCAGGTCGCGTTGCCCGCCATAGGGGTCGATAAGCCCGCCATCTGGATCCTCGGCGATGGCGTTGATGGTCAGGTCGCGGCGGATCAGATCCTCTTCGAGAGTCACTTCCGGGCTGGCATGGAAGGTGAAGCCGCCGTAGCCGCGGCCACTCTTGCGTTCGGTACGCGCCAGGGCGTATTCCTCGCCTGTTTGCGGGTGCAGGAACACCGGGAAATCCGCGCCAACCGGGCGATAGCCCGCTTCCAGCATGGCCTCGGCAGTAGCGCCGACCACGACCCAGTCGATCTCGGTGACCGGGCGGCCGAGCAGGCGATCTCGTACGGCGCCGCCAACTTTATAGATGAGCATAGGGTTCTCCGTCATCGGCAGAGGATAACCGCTGTGCCGGAGTCTGTCGTTGCGCACGAAGACGCGGGCCCAATCAGGGCCCGCTATCAAAGTGGAGGGATATGCAGATCCAGGCGCGGAAACTCGCCGTTCGCGGCCGTGTCGCTTTTGGGCGGCACGTGCTGGGTGTTGACGATCTGTTCGCCCTGCAGGGTCTGCAGGTGGATATCGAAGCCCCACAGCCGGTGCAGGTGCTTGAGTACTTCCTCGGTGGAGCTGCCCAGCGGTTTGCGGTCGTGCTGGAAGTGACGCAGGGTCAGTGAGCGATCGCCGCGCCGGTCGATGCTCCAGATCTGCACGTTGGGTTCGCGATTGCCCAGGTTGTACTGGGCCGCCAGGGTTTCGCGGATGGTGCGGTAGCCTGGCTCGTCATGGATGGCGGGCACGCTCAACTCGTCCTTCTGGTCATCATCGAGAATGCTGAACAGCTTCAGGTCACGGATTACCTTGGGCGACAGGTACTGCAGGATGAAACTCTCGTCCTTGAAGCTGGTCATGGCGAATTTCAGTGTGCTCAGCCAGTCGCTGCCGGCAATGTCCGGGAACCAGTGGCGATCTTCTTCCGTCGGCTCTTCGCAAATGCGGCGGATGTCGCGATACATCGCGAAGCCCAGCGCGTAGGGATTGATGCCGCTGTAATAGGGGCTGTCGAAAGACGGTTGCAGCACCACGCTGGTGTGCGACTGCAAGAACTCCATCATGAAACCTTCGGTAACCAGGCCTTCGTCGTAGAGGTCGTTCATCAGGGTGTAATGCCAGAAGGTCGCCCAGCCCTCGTTCATGACCTGGGTCTGGCGCTGGGGATAGAAATACTGGGCGATCTTGCGCACGATGCGGATTACTTCGCGCTGCCAGGGCTCCAGCAGCGGGGCGTGCTTTTCCAGGAAATACAGGATGTTTTCCTGGGGCTCCGCTGGAAAGCGCTTGCTGTCGCCGTCACCGGCCTTGCTGGCGCTCTTGGGGATGGTGCGCCACAGATCGTTGATCTGGCGCTGCAGGTGCTCTTCGCGGTCCTTCTGGCGACGTCGCTCCTCTTCGGCGGAGATTGGGTAGGGCCGCTTGTAGCGATCCACACCGTAGTTCATCAGCGCATGGCAGGAGTCGATCAGGTCCTCGACCGCGTCGATGCCATGGCGCTCTTCGCACTGGGTGATGTACTGCTTGGCGAACACCAGGTAATCGATGATCGAACTGGCGTCGGTCCAGGTGCGGAACAGGTAGTTGCCCTTGAAGAAGCTGTTGTGACCGTAACAGGCATGGGCGATCACCAGCGCCTGCATGGTGATGGTGTTTTCCTCCATCAGGTAGGCGATGCAGGGGTCGGAGTTGATCACGATTTCGTAAGCCAGCCCCATCTGGCCGCGGCTGTAGGACTTTTCAGTGCTGAGGAACTGTTTGCCGTACGACCAGTGGTGATAACCCAGTGGCATACCTACCGATGCGTAGGCATCCATCATCTGCTCGGCGGTGATCACCTCGATCTGGTTCGGATAGGTGTCCAGCGCATAGCGTTCGGCGAGCCGGCTGATTTCCCGGTCGTAGTCGCGAATCAGCTCGAAGGTCCATTCCGAGCCGGTGGACAGGGGCTGGCGTTTCCTGTTGCTGGCGCTGCTGCTCATGTCGAAAGCCTCCGCTGGAACAGTTCGCGGAATACCGGGTAGATATCTCCCGCCGATACCAGTTGCTGTTGGGCGAAGGTCTCGTCGAAGGCTTCGGCGACCCGTTCGTATTCGAACCACAGAGCCTGGTGCTCGCGCGGGGTGATTTCCACGTAGGTGAAGTACTGCACGAAAGGCATGATCTGCTTGATCAGGATGTCTCTGCACACCGGTGAGTCGTCGTTCCAGTTGTCACCGTCGGAAGCCTGGGCGCCGTAGATGTTCCATTCGTTGACCGGGTAACGCTCGGCCATGATCTCCTGCATCATTTTCAGGGCGCTGGATACGATGGTGCCGCCGGTTTCCCGCGAGTAGAAGAACTCTTCCTCGTCCACTTCCTTGGCACTGGTGTGGTGGCGGATGAAGACCACATCGATCTTGTCGTAATTGCGCTTGAGGAACAGGTACAGGAGGATGAAGAAGCGCTTGGCGACATCCTTGGTGGCCTGGGTCATGGAGCCGGACACGTCCATCAGGCAGAACATCACCGCCTTGGAGCTGGGCGTGGGGTGTTTGACCAGCAGGTTGTACTTGAGGTCGAAGGTATCGAGAAACGGCACGCGGTGAATGCGCGCGCTAAGCCGTTCGATTTCAGCCTCGAGAAGCTGAATGTCGCCGAAGTTGTCCGGTTCTTCTCTACGCAGGCGTTCCAGCTCGGCTTTGGTTTCCCGCAGCTTTGCCCGGCTGCTGCCGGATAGTGCGATACGCCGCGCGTGTGCCGAACGCAAGGTGCGGATGATGTTGATCCGCGACGGATTGCCTTCGCTGCTGATCCCGGCGCGTACGGTCTTGAAGGTTTCGGCACCGGTCAGGTGGCGCTTGACCAGATTGGGTAGCTCCAGATCCTCGAACATGAAGTCGAGGAATTCTTCCTGGGTGATCTGGAAGACGAACTCATCCATGCCGTCGCCGGAGTTGCTGGCCTTGCCTGCCCCCTGGCCACCGCCGCCACCCTGCGGCCGCGGGATGCGTTCGCCGGCGATGAAGTCCTTGTTGCCCGGATGCACGACGGTCTGCTTGCCGCCCCGGCCATGGTGCAGCACCGGTTCGTCGATATCGCGCCCTGGAATGCTGATCTGCTCGCCGTGTTCCATATCGGTGATGGAGCGGCGGCTAACCGCCTCTTCCACAGCCTTCTTGATGTGATCACGGTAACGACGGATGAACCGCTGGCGGTTCACCGTGCTCTTGTTCTTGCCATTCAGGCGACGGTCGATCACGTAGCTCATAGGCCCTCCGGGCCAGCTTAAAGCGGCAAGCTACAAGCTGCAGGTCGGCCGTATCTGGCCCGTGCTTTTCTTGCAGCTTGAAGCCTGGCGCTTGTGGCTGCTGTTATTGCGATTTACGTACGCGCAAATACCACTCGGACAGCAGGCGCACCTGCTTCTCGGTGTAACCGCGCTCGACCATTCGTTTGACGAAGTCGTTGTGCTTCTGCTGGTCCTCCTTGCTGGCCTTGGCGTTGAAGCTGATGACGGGCAGCAGGTCTTCGGTGTTGGAGAACATCTTCTTCTCGATCACCACACGCAGCTTCTCGTAGCTCAGCCAGGTCGGATTCTTGCCGTTGTTGTTGGCGCGGGCACGCAGCACGAAATTGACGATTTCGTTGCGGAAATCCTTCGGGTTACTGATGCCGGCGGGCTTCTCGATCTTCTCCAGTTCCTCGTTGAGGGCGACGCGATTGAGGATCTCGCCGGTCTCCGGATCGCGGTATTCCTGGTCCTGGATCCAGAAGTCCGCATACAGCACGTAACGGTCGAAGATGTTCTGGCCATACTCGCTGTAGGACTCGAGATAGGCGGTCTGAATCTCCTTGCCGATGAACTCGATGTAGCGCGGTGCCAGGTATTCCTTGATGAAGCGCAGATAGCGTTCGCGTACTTCGCCGGGGAACTGCTCCTGCTCGATCTGCTGCTCCAGCACGTAGAGCAGATGCACCGGGTTGGCGGCGATCTCATGGGGGTCGAAGTTGAACACCTTGGAGAGAATCTTGAAGGCGAAGCGGGTCGACAGACCATTCATGCCCTCGTCCACGCCAGCGGCATCGCGATACTCCTGAATCGATTTGGCCTTTGGATCGGTGTCCTTGAGGTTTTCCCCGTCGTAGACGCGCATCTTCGAGTAGATGTTGGAGTTGTCCGGCTCCTTGAGGCGCGACAGCGTGGAGAACTGGGCCAGCATCTTCAGCGTATCCGGCGCGCAGTGCGCGTTGGCCAGCGAACTGCTGATCAACAGCTTGTCGTAGATCTTGATCTCGTCGTTGACGCGCAGGCAGTAGGGCACCTTGACGATGTAGATACGGTCGATGAATGCTTCATTGTTCTTGTTGTTGCGGAAGGTATGCCATTCCGATTCGTTGGAGTGGGCCAGCAGAATGCCGTTGTAGGGAATCGCCCCAAGGCCTTCGGTGCTGTTGTAGTTGCCTTCCTGGGTGGCGGTGAGCAGTGGGTGCAGCACCTTGATAGGCGCCTTGAACATCTCGACGAATTCCATCAGGCCCTGGTTGGCCCGGCACAGCGCGCCCGAGTAGCTGTAGGCGTCGGCATCGTTTTGCGGGTACTCCTCGAGCTTGCGGATGTCCACCTTGCCCACCAGGGCGGAAATATCCTGGTTGTTCTCGTCGCCAGGCTCGGTCTTGGCGATGGCGATCTGGTTGAGGATCGAAGGGTAGAGCTTGACCACCCGGAACTGGCTGATATCGCCGCCGAACTCGGCCAGGCGCTTGCTGGCCCAGGGCGACATGATGCTGCCCAGGTAGCGCCGCTCGATACCGTAATCTTCCTCCAGAATCGCGGCGTCCTCGGCGGCATTGAACAGCCCCAGCGGGGACTCGAAGACCGGCGAGCCCTTGATGGCGTAGAAGGGAACCTTCTCCATCAGTTGCTTGAGCTTTTCAGCCAGCGACGATTTACCGCCACCGACCGGGCCCAGCAAGTAGAGGATCTGTTTCTTCTCTTCCAGGCCCTGAGCGGCGTGCCGGAAGTAGGAAACGATCTGCTCTATGCATTCTTCCATGCCGTGGAAGTCGGCGAAGGCGGGATAGCGACGGATCACCTTGTTGGAAAAGATGCGCGACAACCGCGGGGTATGCGACGTATCGAGCAGCTCCGGTTCGCCGATCGCCATCAGCAACCTTTCGGAGGCGCTGGCGTAGGCGCTGCGATCCTGTTTGCACAGTTCGAGGTACTCCTGCAGCGAGTACTCCTCCTGGCGGGTCGCCTCGAATCGTTGCTGGAAGTGACTGAAAATGCTCATGACTTCACCTCGCTCGATGCTTGGAGCCGGCCGGGATCGGTCGAGCGGGTGCATGCAGGCCCGGCGCTTGCGCAACCGGGATGAATCCCCCGAGCACCCCCGCAGCCAGTCAGAACCTCGTGGTCGGCCTGTCCGTGGCGTGGCAGGTTAGAGGACAGCCGCCGCCGGGTGTTACCCGTGCGGCGTATCGGCTGCCTTCTCCTGCCATGACCATTCGTTGCATGGCCTGACTGTCTGCTGAAGGTGGTTACCGATGGCCCGTTCGGCCGATTGGCCGGCTACCTGAATTGGGATGGCCTGAGGTAAGGATAGTTCGGAATCGGCAGGGTCAAGGCGCAATCGCCGATAGTCGCCCCGTCGCGGCGCCCTTGAGGGGGCCAAGCCCAGTGCTGGCGCGGGCCTGGCGGGAGAATTTTTTTATTCCGGCTGGCTGGACGCGGTTTCCTGCGGGAAGGTGTTGCGCCACAGTTCGAAGCCACCATCGAGGCTGTAGACGTCGGAGAAGCCTTGGCCAACCAGGTACGCGGCTGCGCTCTGGCTCGAGTTGCCGTGGTAGCAGGCGACGATCACCGGCCCGTCGAGATCGGCCTTGGCGATGAAGTCAGGCAGCGAGTAGTTGTCCAGGTGCTGTGACCCGCTGATATGCCCGGCAGCGAAGCTCTGCGGGTCACGGATGTCGACCACCACCGCGCCATTCTCACGCAGGGCGTGGGCCTGTTCCGGGGGGATGCGTTTGAACTCGCTCATGCTGTTTCCTCATTGCAGTCGCAGCGATGATACTCGCCGCTGTCGATATTCATCAGGGTCAGGCTGCCGCCCCACACGCAGCCCGAATCCAGGGCGAACACCCCAGGCTCATCGCAATGCCCTTCCAGGGAGGCCCAGTGGCCGAAAACGATCTTCTGGCCACGGGTCTTGCGTTGTTTGTGGCTGAACCAGGGCAAGTAGCCGGCGGGTGCGGTGCCCAAGCCTTCCTTGCTTTTCAGGTCCAGGGTGCCGTCCGCCTTGCAGAAGCGCATGCGGGTGAAATAGTTGGTGATCACCCGCAGTCGCGCCACACCCTGCAGTTCCTTGTCCCAGCGCGCAGGCTCGTTGCCGTACATGCCGTCGAGGAACATCGGGTAGAGGGCGTCATCGGCCAGCGCGCCCTCGACTTCAGCCGCACGCCTGAGCGCCTTGGCCATGTTCCATTGCGGGGGAATGCCTGCGTGCACCAGGGCCATGTCACGCTGCTCATCGTAATGCAGCAGTTTTTGCCTGCGCAGCCAGTCGAGCAGCTCGTCGCGATCCTCCGCCTCGAGGATTTCCCGCAGGGTGTCGCCGCGCTTCAAGCGTTCGATGTTGCGCGAGGCAGCCAGCAGGTGCAGGTCATGATTGCCCAGCACGCAGACCAGTGCGTGGCGCATGCGATACAGGAAACGCAGCGTTTCCAGCGAGTCGGGGCCGCGGTTGATCAGGTCGCCGACCAGCCACAGGCGATCATGCTCGGGATTGAACGCGACGCGCTGCAGCAGGCATTGCAGCGGTTTGAGGCAGCCCTGCAGATCACCAACGGCATAGGTCGCCATCAGTGCAGGGCACCAGGTACGGCAAGACGGAAGGGCGCGATGGGCGCGTCGAAGCGTTTGCCGTCATCGGCGATCATCTGGTAACTGCCCTGCATGGTGCCAACCTGAGTCGCCATCAGCGTGCCGCTGCTGTAGCTGTGACTGGTGCCTGGCTCGATCAACGGTTGCTCGCCAATCACCCCGGCGCCACGCACCTCCTGAACCTGACCGTTGCCATCGGTGATCAGCCAGTGGCGCGACAGCAATTGCGCGGGCAGGCTGCCCGTGTTGGCGATGGTCACGTCGTAGGCGAACGCGAAGCGGTTCTGCTGCGGCTGCGACTGCTCCGGCAGGTAGCGGGTGACGATACTGACGTCTATCTGGTAACGAGGGTCGGACATGGGCACTCGGCAAGTCAGGTGAGCGAAGGGGCGGGTTGTTCCGCCAACTGATCGGCCAGGCGCACGAAGGCGGCCAGATCCAACTGTTCCGGGCGCAAGCTGCCGTCGACGCCAGCCGCCTCGATTTCGCTGGCTGGGAGCAGGGCCTTGAGGGTGTTGCGCAGGGTCTTGCGACGCTGGTTGAAAGCTTCGCGCACCACCCGCTCGAGCAGATGATGGTCTTTGGCCGGGTGCGGCAGCTGCTTGTGCGGCGTCAGCCGGACGATGGCCGAGTCCACCTTGGGGGGCGGGTTGAAGGCGCCGGGGCCGACGTTGAACAGATGTTCAACCTGACAATGGTACTGGACCATGATCGACAGGCGACCCCAATCGCCGCCACCAGGGCCGGCAGCCAGGCGTTCGACCACTTCCTTCTGCAGCATGAAGTGCATGTCGCGGATCAGGTGGGCGTTGGCAAGCAGGTGAAAAATCAGTGGCGTGGAGATGTTGTAGGGCAGGTTGCCGACCACGCGCAGGCTGCCAGGCTCGGCCTGCAGGCGGGCGAAGTCGAATTTGAGGGCATCGCCCTGATTCAGGCGAAAACGCGGTTCATTGCCGAACTTCGCTTCCAGAATGGGGATCAGGTCGAGATCCAGCTCGATCACGTCGAGCCTGGCGCCACTGTTCAGCAGCCCCTCGGTCAGTGCGCCCTGGCCCGGGCCGATCTCCAGCAGGTGTTCGCTGTCACGGGCATGGATGGCGCGCAGGATGCGATGGATCACGCCGGCATCGTGAAGGAAGTTCTGGCCAAAGCGTTTGCGCGCACGGTGTTGGTAAGGCTCGGACATCGAAGAGCAGCTCCAAGCTTCAAGCTGCAAGCCATAAGCGACAGCAGAAAGCGGTAAGGCGAAAACGCTCAGTTTAGCAGGGAAAGGGCTTCTACTTGTGGCTTGTCGCTTGCAGCTTGCGGCTGCCCTGGGCCATTTCATAGGCAGTTTCCAGAGCGACCTGCAGGCTGCCGCAGTCGATCCGGCCGCTGCCGGCCAGATCCAGAGCGGTGCCGTGATCGACCGAAGTGCGAACGATCGGCAGGCCCAGGGTCACGTTCACGGCAGCCCCGAAGCCTTTGTACTTGAGTACCGGCAGCCCCTGATCGTGGTACATGGCCAGCACCGCGTCGCAGTGTTCCAGGTGTTTTGGCGTGAACAGGGTATCGGCCGGCAGTGGGCCGATCAGGTCGATGCCCTCGCCACGCAAGCGCTGCAGTGCCGGTTCGATGATGTCGATTTCCTCGCGACCAAGGTGGCCGCCTTCTCCAGCGTGAGGGTTGAGACCGCAGACCAGAATACGGGGTGCGGCAATGCCGAACTTGTCGCGCAGGTCGGCATGCAGAATGCGTGTCACGCGTTGCAGGCGCTCTTCGGTGATCGCGTCAGCCACCTCCTTGAGCGGCAGGTGGGTGGTCACCAGGGCAACGCGCAGGCCATGGGTTGCCAGCATCATCACCACCTGCTCGGTATGCGTCAGGTCGGCGAGGAATTCGGTGTGGCCGGAAAAAGCGATGCCAGCATCGTTGATGATGCCCTTGTGTACCGGTGCGGTTATCAGCCCTGCGAAATCGCCGTCCAGGCAACCCTGGCCCGCGCGCGTAAGGGTCTGCAGTACGTAGGCCGCATTGGCCTTGTCCAGTTTGCCGGTTGTTACCGGCTGCCCCAGAGGTGTATCCCATACATACAGGCTGCCAGCTGGGGCCGGCTGCTGCGGCCAGTTGCCGGGGGCGGTTTCGATCAGGCTGATGGTCAGCCCTAGCTCCACCGCGCGCGCCTTCAGCAATGCGCTGCTGGCGATGCAGATCAGCGCATGGGTCTGGCGTTGGGTGGCGAGCAGCAGGCATAGATCCGGGCCAATGCCGGCGGGTTCTCCGGGGGTGAGGGCGAAGCGCAGGCAGTTGGTCATGATCGGCTCTCGAGGGCAGGGCATTGGCGATTCTAGCGCAGGCGCAAATGAAAAAGCCCGGCGCTGGGCCGGGCTCTTCGGTGCAGCATCAACGCGTATTTACAGCTTGATCTCCACATAGGCTTCGTCGCGGATCTGGCGCAGCCAGGTCTGCAGCTCTTCCTCGTACTTGCGGTTGCGCAGCAGGTTCAGCGCCTGCTGTTCGCGCATCTGCTCGCTACTGTCAGTGGCGCGACGGCCCATGACCTGCAGCACGTGCCAGCCGAACTGGCTCTTGAAGGGCTTGGAAACTTCACCGCTGGCGGTATTGTTCATCACTTCGCGGAACTCGGGGACCAGCGCGTTGGGGTCGATCCAGTTCAGGCTACCGCCATTGAGGGCCGAGCCCGGGTCTTCGGAAAAGCTTTTCGCCAGTTCGGCGAAGTCTTCGCCGGACTGGATGCGCTGGTAGAGGCGCTCCGCCAGAACCTGGGCTTCGGCCTCGCTGCGAATTTCGCTGGGCTTGATCAGGATATGGCGTACGTTCACTTCGTCACGGACGGTCGCTGCTTCGCCACCACGCTTCTCCAGTACCTTGAGCAGGATGAAGCCGCCCGGCGTACGGATCGGTTCGCTCACGTCACCGACGCTCATGGCGCCCAGCATGCTGTCGAACGGCGGTGGCAGTTGAGCGGCTTTACGCCAGCCCATCTCGCCGCCGTCCAGCGCCGTTTCACTGGCCGAGTTGGCGATGGCCAACTGGCCGAAGTCGGCGCCCTGACGTGCTTGCTGGTAGATGTCCTGAGCACGCCGTTCGGCGGTCTGCAGAGCATCGGAGGAGGCATCTTCCTGCACCGGGATGACGATGTTGGCCAGGCGGAACTCTTCCGAAAGCTGCATCTTGCCCAGATCGGAGGCCAGGAAGTTCTTCACTTCCTGATCGGTCACCTGGATGCGTTCGGCCACTCGACGCTGACGCACGCGGCTGATGACCATCTCGCGGGAGACCTGATCACGGGCTTCGTTGAACGACAGGCCGTCCTGGGCCAGTGCAGCACGGAACTGCTCGACGCTCATGCCGTTGCGCTGGGCAATGGTGGTGATCGCCTGGTTGAGTTCTTCGTCGCTGATGCGAATGCCGGAGCGCTCGCCCATCTGCAACTGAATGTTCTCGATGATCAGGCGATCCAGCACCTGCTGGGTCAGCACATTGGCCGGTGGCACCTCGGTGCCGCGTTTGGCGATGGTCTGTTGAACCTCGCGGACACGGGCGTCGAGCTGGGTCTGCATGATCACGTCGTTATCGACGATCGCCACCACGCGGTTGAGGGGCTGTACATCGGCGTGTGCCGCGGTACCCAGAAACAGCGCGCCCAACAGCAGCGGGCGCACGCACTCAGAAAGCTTCATCTTCACGTTTACGATAACCTTGAATGCCTTGGTCGAGGAATGTCTCAACGTTGCTACCCGTCACGCCGCCCAGGCCTTTGAGGACGATTTGCAGGAAGATGCCGTTATCCGGCTCGTCGTTGCGCGAGGGGTTGAGGCTGACCTCGTCGTAGTCGATCCAGTAGCGGTTGATGACGCGCAGCTTCCAGCAGCAGCTGTCGTACTCGAAGCCACCGAAGGCTTCCAGGGTACGGTTGCGACCGTAGTCGTACTGCCAGCGGGAAATGACGCTCCACTGCGGACCGAGAGGCCAGATGACGGAGAAGTCATGCTGGCTGATCTTGTAATAGTCCTTGATGAAGTTCGGGTTAGCCGAGCCATCCGCAAGAGTTTCAGTGCCATAGTCACTGCCGAAGCCCCAACGACCGGTGCTCTGGTCATAGTTGAGGGTGTCATTGCGATAGCGATACCCGACGTTGACGATCTTGCGTGGGTTATCCGCTGGCTGGTAGTGGAACATGGCGCTACCCGAACGAGTGCGATGCGCATCCGGATCCCAGTTGAAGTCCGAGGTGAAGCGCCAGTCCTGGTTGTAGCGATACATGTATTCCAGCGCGTAAGGGGAGACCGAAGACTGCGCCTCATCACGGGTGCGGTAATCGATGCCCGGCATCTGCACCTGGCGGTCTTCGAAGTAGAAGGCCTGGCCGATGCTGAAGCGCTGACGCTCGAAACCGTTAGATTCGATCCAGCGGCTGGTTACGCCGAGGGAGATCTTGTTTTCGTCGCCGATGCGATCCTTGCCGCTGAAACGGTTTTCGCGCCACAGCGATGCGTAGTTGAAACTGCTCTCGCCAGTGTCGAATACAGGAATATCGGTCTGGTCTTCCTCAGGCACATAGAGATAGAACAGGCGCGGCTCGAGGGTCTGGCGAGCTTCGCGACCGAACAGTGAGGTCTGGCGGTCGAAATACAGGCCGCTGTCGACGCTGAACATGCCAACGCCACGATTCTGGCTGCTGCTGTACTGCTCATCGGCCAGGAGCGTGTCCTTGCCGCGCTGATCGATATCCAGGTCATAGTTGGTCTGGAGGTACTTGATCTGAGGCTTGATGAAGCCCCAGCTCCAGTCCAGAGGCAGGCTGACTGCTGGCTCTACGTGCATACGGGTGCCGTTGGAGCGTGCTAGACCTTGGATATTTACGTCATTCCAGGGGCCTTCGGAGTTCCCATTTTGGTCGATGTAGTTGCCGCTACGCAGATCGCGATCGAAGCGTACCAGCTCGGTCCCGTAGGTGAAGTTCAGGCCACCCGGCTCGAATGGCAGCTTGCCGTCCAGGGTGATCTGAGGCAAGCGATCGTACGGGGTCACATCGGTGATGGTGGCCAGCTCGTAGGCGTGCGCGTTGAGCTGTGCGGTATAGCTGTCACCCCGCCAGGTCAGCGTGCCACGCTGGTTCACGTAGGTGGACGTTTCGATGCCCAGATCCGTGTTCAGATCCTGGAAGTAGTAAGGGTCACTGATATCGGTGTAGTCGACCTCGGCCAGCAGGCGCTCATTCAAGCCCTGCTTGTGCTGCCAGCTGTACATCCAGCGCTGGTCCTTGTAACCCGACTGCAGCTTGCGGTCGTCATTGCTGTCGTCCAGATAGCCTGCACCGACCTGACCTTCGCTGTTGCGGGTCAGGTAACGGAACTCGCCTTCGAGCAGCAGGCCACGATCGGCCATGTAAGTCGGGTACAGGGTGGCGTCGAAGTTCGGCGCCAGGTTGAAGTAGTACGGTGTCTGCAGCGTCAGGCCGTTGTCGCTCGAGCTGCCGAAGCTCGGAGGCAGGAAGCCGGACTGGCGACGGTCATCGATCGGGAAGTAGATGTACGGTGTGTAGAACACCGGAAAATCCTTGACCCGCAGGGTGACGTTGGTCGCGGTACCGAAACCGGTGGCCGGGTTCAGGGTGATGTTGTTACCCGTCAGGTGCCAGGCGTTGCTGCCAGGTTCGCAGCTAGTGTAAGTACCATCCTTGAGGCGGATGATCGCGGTTTCTTCGCGCTTGGCGTAGGCCGCGCTGCCGCGTACATGAGCGGCGTGCATCACGTACTCGGCGTTGTCGATCCGTGCTTCACCGTTGTCCAGTTGCAGCTCGGCACGATCACCGACGACCAGGGCGCCCTTGTCGCGCAGACGCACATTGCCGACCAGTTCACCGCGGTTTTCCGCCTGGTGCAGGTTGGCTTCGTCAGCCTCGACCTGCATGCCTGCCTGGCGCACGACCACATCACCGGCGAGGGTGGCGACCTGCTCTTCCTGCTGATAGCGGGAGGCGCGAGCCGAAACGAACATCGGCGCTTCGCTCATCGGCGTGGTGTCGTTCATGCCCGGCCGGCTCGGCTCGATGTAGGAGCCGGAGCAGGATGGGCCGATCTCGGCCAGCTGCGCGCTGGTCAGCTGCTCGCGCGGTACCCAGTCCAGGTGGCTGTAATCGGCACTGCGCGATGCCAGCGCCCGGCCACCACTTTCGGTGACTTGCGTTGGTGCGGCCTTGGTCCCAGGCTTGGCAGTGGCCGCCGTCGTCGTGCCGGCACTTACCGCATTGGTGCTGTGCGTCGGCCGAGTCGGCAGATTGGCCGTGCTGGTTTTCGGCGCACAGGCCCAACCGCCAGCAGGCGAAGCCTGGCAATCGAACTGTTCGGCAGCAGTGGCGAATGGGCTGGCGAAGGGTTGCAGGGCCAGCAGGCCGCCCGTTACCAGAAGCGGGAATTTCTTACGAAAAGCGGGGTATTTTACTGCCATCTTGTTTTCCGGGCTTCCTGTGCGCTTTTGGCCCAGGGGCCGCACGCCTCTCGATGGGCTGAAAAAGATGCTGGATAATAAAGCATGACCCGCGCAACGGCTAGCGCCGTCGGAGACCCTTGTAATGCCTGATCAAGATGTACGTCTGCAACGCCTGCAACAGTGGCTCGAGCCGCAGCTGCAGCAGCTATTCGTTTCCAAGCAGTGGGGAGAGGTGCCACAAGCCCCGTTGCTACCGGCCAGCAGCGATGCCAGCTTTCGCCGATATTTCCGCTGGGAGGCAGCAGGGCGCAGCCTGATCGTGATGGATGCACCGCCTCCCCAGGAAAATTGCCGACCGTTCGTCGAAGTGGCCGCTTTGCTGGCGCGCGCGGATCTCAACGTGCCGCATATCCATGCCGCGGATCTCGAACAGGGCTTCCTGCTGCTCAGCGACCTGGGCCGTCAGACTTACCTGGATGTGATCGATAGCGACAATGCCGACAGCCTGTTCGCGCCCGCCATTGACGCCTTGCTCGCCTATCAGCGCCTGCCCATGGATACGCCATTGCCGCACTATGACGTCGCCCTGCTGCGCCGCGAACTGCAATTGTTTCCGGATTGGTATGTCGCCAGGGAGCTGGGCATCACCTTCGATGCCGCGCAGCAGGCTGCCTGGGAGCGCATTTGCACGCAATTGATCGACAGCGCCCTGGCCCAGCCCAAGGTGCTGGTGCACCGCGACTACATGCCGCGTAATCTGATGATCAGCGAGCCGAACCCCGGTGTGCTGGACTTTCAGGACGCCGTCTATGGCCCCGTCACCTACGATGTCACCAGCCTGTTCAAGGATGCCTTCCTCAGTTGGCCGGAGGCGCGCGTGCAGGCCTGGCTCGAGGATTACTGGCAGCAGGCTCGGGCCGCAGGCATACCGGTGCAGGGCGATGTGCAGGACTTCCTGCGGGCCAGCGACCTGATGGGTGTGCAGCGCCACCTCAAGGTGATCGGCATTTTCGCGCGTATTTGCCACCGGGACGGCAAGCCCCGCTATCTGGCTGACGTGCCGCGTTTCTTCGCCTATATAGATGCGGTACTCGGCAGGCGGCCGGAACTGGCAGAGCTTGGCGAGCTGATTGCCCAGCTCGAGCACGCCGCGGGGGCTGCCCGATGAAGGCGATGATTCTCGCCGCCGGCAAGGGCGAGCGGCTGCGGCCGCTGACGCTGCATACGCCCAAGCCCCTGGTCAAGGCCGCCGGTGTACCGCTGATCGAGTACCACGTGCAGGCTCTGGCGCGCGCCGGTTTTACCGAGCTGGTGGTCAATCACGCCTGGCTCGGTCAGCAGATCGAGGATTATCTCGGTGACGGCGCACGGTATGGCGTGAGCATCCGCTACTCGCCCGAGGGCGAGCCTCTGGAAACCGGCGGTGGCATCTTCAAGGCCCTGCCTTTGCTGGGCGATGAGCCATTCGTGGTGGTCAACGGCGATATCTTCACCGATTACGATTTCGCCAACCTGCGCCGCCCGCTGGGCGGGCAGGCGCATCTGGTGCTGGTGGACAATCCGCGACATCACCCGAACGGCGACTTCCTGCTGCACGACGGCCAGGTCGAAGATGGCGTGGCGGGCCACGACAGCTTCACCTACAGCGGTATTGCCGTGTTGAGCGCGGCGCTGTTCGCCGGCAGCCAGCCGGGAGCCTTCAAGCTCGCGCCCTTGCTGCGCGATGCCATGGCGGCCGGGCAGGTCAGTGGTGAGCGTTTCTCCGGGTGCTGGGTCGATGTCGGTACCCACGAGCGGCTGGCCGAGGTCGAACGCCTGCTGACGGGCGAGCGCTGATATGTACTGGCCGCTGACGCTGGTTGGTGCCGTGGCGGGCTACGCGCTGGCGAGCATCCCCGGGCTGCTGCTTGGCGGGCTGCTGGGGCAGGTGCTCGACCGGCGCCTGGGGCTGCGTGGCTGGAAGGCGCTGGGAGAGCGACTGCGCAGCACCTCGGCGGTGGGCGACGAGCACTTGCTGTTCGTCATGCTCGGCCGCCTCGCGAAAAGCGATGGCGTGGTGCAGCAGGCGCATATCCGCCAGGCTCGTGCCGAGATGCAGCGCCTGGCCGTTGGCGAGGCAGCCAAGGCCAGCGCCATCGACGCCTTTTCTCGTGGCAAGACGGGGCAGGACAATCTGCGCGGGCCCCTGCAGCGCCGTCGCGCCGACGCGGATGCGCTGTTGCGCGCCTGCTGGCGCATGGCCTGGGCAGATGGCCGAGTGGGGCAGGCGGAACGTGAGCTGATCCTGCTCTGGGGCAAATGGCTGGGCGTTTCCGCCGATGCTCAGGAGGCGCTGAGTGCCGCCTACTCACCGCGCCGTGGACCACCCACTGCCGCTCCTGACAGTTACCAGCAGGCACTGCGGCTGCTGGGCGTGAATGCCGAGAGTGACACCCAGCAGATCAAGAAAGCCTACCGGCGCCTGCTCAGTCGTCATCATCCGGACAAGATGGCCGGCAGTGGTGCGGCGCCCGAGAAAGTCCGTGAGGCCACCGAGAAGACCCGCGAGCTGCACAACGCCTATGCGCTGATTCGTCAGCGCCGGGGTTTTCGCTGAGCGGGGACTAGCGGCAATGCGCCTACTTGCCGCCTGCCTGCTTGTCGAGCCAGCCGCGCAAGCGGCGGAACAGTTGCTCCTCGGCCACGTCGGCGTTGCCGGGCAAGGCGTCCAGGCCGACCTGCACGAAGGTCGGTTGCTTCTGCCGCTGACTGAGCTGTTTGCGTAGCAGCGCGGCCTGTCGAGCGGTAGGGCTGTCGCGATAATAGAAGTCACCGACACTGGCCTTGAGTTGCGCCAGCAGGTCGTTGATTGGCGATTCGAAGCCTTCTGGCTGACGAAGATCCACCAGCAGCAGATGCGCCACGTTGGCTGGTTTGCGCTCGGCGATATAGCGGGCCGCCCAGTAGGCGCCACTGCCGTGGCCCATCAGCACCAGTGTCTTGGCCTGTTGTTGCCCGGCAAAGGCGATGCCTGCGTCGATCCGGGCGAACACCCGCTCGACATGCGCGGCGCGCGCGGCTTCTGCGTTCTGGGTCGGCTCGGTGGCTGGTGCCGATGTTGGCGCGGGTTCGGGCGTGGCGGGCTCGGCAGGTTTCTCCGCGGGCACCTCCCCAGCCGCCGGGGCGGATTCGACGACGCGTATCGGAAGGTTGGCGCCCTGGGGATCCGGCAGGCTCAGGCTCAGGCTGTGCCAGCCGGCATCCGGCAATTTCTGGCGCAGCGGGCCGATTACCCTCGGTGCATCGGCACTCTCCTCGTCGCCCGGCAGCAGAATCACCGCACCCTTGGGGGCCGGATCGTTGGCTGGCAGCCATAGGGCGAGGAACTGCGTGCCGGCGGCGTCGAGGCGCTGTTGCTCATTGGCCGCCAACTGACGTTCGAGGGCCAGGGCTTCGAGCTCACTGCGCTCGGCCAGAGGCGCGCGTTGCTCGGGCTTGGTTTCGGCTTTTTCGCCAGCGTCGGCTGGCGGGCTCTGCTCGCCATGCGCGGCCATGGTGCCTGTCAGCAGCATCAGGCACAGCATGTAGCGTGGCGAATGGCGAAAGCGCATCATCGAAGGGCCCGAGGTCATGCTGAAACGTCAATAGACCCTAGAGCCTAATCACTTGTCGTGGATTTGTCAGATCCAGATGTAGCTTAATGCGGCCTTTCACGGCGGGCGCTTGCCTGCTATCTCCTCGCGTTTCGGTGCCCGAGCATGATCCACCGCTGGCTGTTTTTCCTGCTGCTGAGCCTGCCAACCCTGTCGTGGGCGGACGAGTCGCCGTTTGCCCCCGCGCCGATCTTCGATGCAGCGCAGCAGCAATGGCTGGCCGATCATCCCGTACTGCGTGCCGGGGTCGTCTTGCAGGCGCCCTATGCGCAACTCGACCGGCGCTTGCACCGTCTGACCGGTGCCAACGTCGAGATGATGCACACCCTGGCTGCCTTGATGGGCGTGCAATTGCGCTGGCGGACCTTCCAGACTCAGGAGGAACTGGAAGAGGCGCTGCACACTGATCAGATCGACCTCGCCAGTGGCCTCGGCCAGACGCCTGCCGGGCTGCGTCGCTGGGTGTTTTCCGACCCTTTCCTGCGGGTGTCGCATTTGTTGGTCGGCGAGCGCGACAGCAACGGTTCGGTGGACCTCGAGCAACTCGACGGTCGTTCGCCGATTGCCTTGAAGGTATCGGATGCCGTCCTCGACTACCTGCGCAGCAGTTACCCGAGGCTCAGGCTGGATACCGCCAGTTCCCCGCGCCAGGCCCTGCAGCGGGTAATCAATCAGCAGGCCAGCTACGCGGTGCTCGATGAAGCGCAACTGGGGCGTCTGTCCCGTGAGCCGGAATTTCTCGGCCTGGCGATAGTCGGCGATATCGGTTTTCCGCAACTGCTGCGTGTCGCCACCCGGCGTGACTGGCCGGAGCTGTCGGCCATCGTCGATGTCGCGCTGCGCAGCGTCTCCGCTCGCGAGCTGGATGATCTGCACAACCGCTGGCTGCCGCCGAGCTATCTGCAGCAGGAAAGCTCGTCGAGCTTCTGGCGCGGAATCAGCCTGCTGCTCGGTCTGCTGTTGATCTTCGCCCTGCTGCTGGCGTTGTTGATGCGTCGCCAGCGCGACACCCTGGAGTTTCGTCTGCTCGCCGCGCGTCACGAGATCGAGCTGCGTGAAGTCGCCCGCGATGCACTGCGGCTGTCGCAATTTTCCATCGACAACAGCACGGTGGGCATTCTCTGGGTCAATTGGGACAGCCACGTGCGCTACGCCAACCGCGCGGCGGAGGCGATGCTTGGCTGTCGCAGCGGCGCTGTGGTCGATCGGCCGTTGAGCGATTTCGAGCCGAGCCTGAACATGGACCGCTGGCTCAACCTGTGGCGGCTGGCGCGCAGTGGTGACGAGCGGCCGCCGAGCTTCGAGACCGAATGCCTGCGGGCCGATGGCAGTCGCTTGCCGGTGGATGTATCGCTGAGTTTTCTGCAATACCGCGATACCGAGTATCTGGTGGTGTTCATCACCGATGTCACCGAGCGGCGCCGTGCCCTGGCCGCGCTGCAGGAGAGCGAGGCGCGGCTGCAGGGCATCGCTTCCAACGTGCCTGGCGTGGTGTTTCGTCTGGAGCGGGCCCGGCCCGGGGACCCGGCGTTGTTCGCCTTCATCGGTGAGGGCAGCGAAAGCCTGGTCGGCTATCGGGCATCGACACTGCTGGCGCCCGATCACGGTCTGCGCAGCCTGGTGCACCCGGACGACAAGGCCGATTACCACCGCGTTCAGGATCGCGCCTTCGACAGTGACAGCGACTGGCATTGGCAGGGGCGCATGCTCACCCATTCCGGCGAGTCGCGCTGGGTCGACATCAAGGCCATGGCCAGGCGCATGGCCGACGGTCGGCTGATCTGGGACGGCGTGGTCTGGGACATCAGCGAGAACAAACGCAACGAGCTGGCGCTGGCCGAATCGCAGATGCGTCTGCGCGATCTGTCGGCGCACCTCGAGAGCGTGCGCGAGGAAGAGAAGGCGCGCATCGCCCGGGAGGTGCATGACGAGCTGGGCCAGGTGCTCACCGTACTCAAGCTGGAAACCTCGATGTGCGAGCTGGGGTTCGCCGAGCTCGACCCGGGCCTGCGTGACCGACTGGACAACATGAAGAAGCTGATCGCCCAGTTGTTCCAGTTGGTGCGCGACGTGGCAACGGCGCTGCGCCCACCGATTCTGGACGCCGGTATCGCCTCGGCCATCGAATGGCAGGCGCGGCGCTTCGAAGCGCGCACGCAGATTCCCTGCCTGGTCGAGGTGCCCGAAAACGTACCGCCACTGAGCGATGCCAAGGCGACCGGGCTGTTTCGCATCCTTCAGGAATCGCTGACCAACGTCATGCGCCACGCCGAGGCGCACACGGTGAGCGTGCGCCTGGAACTGCTCGGTGACAGCCTGCGCCTGTCGATCAGCGACGATGGCCGCGGTTTTCAGCCCGCTGCGGTACGTGCCGACTCCTTCGGTCTGGTGGGCATGCGCGAGCGGGTGCTGATGCTCGGCGGACAATTGACCCTCGACAGCCGCCCCGGCGAGGGTACCCTGTTACGGGTAAGGGTACCGCTGAGCGAGTGTGTGTCCACCGACTGAACAGGGGCTAAACGCGTGATCCGAGTACTGGTAGCCGAAGACCACACCATCGTCCGCGAGGGCATCAAGCAACTGATCGGCATGGCGCGTGATCTGCAGGTGGTCGGTGAGGCGAGCAACGGCGAACAGTTGCTGGAAACCTTGCGCAACATACCCTGCGAAGTGGTGTTGCTGGACATCTCCATGCCTGGTGTCAACGGCCTGGAGGCGATTCCGCGCATTCGCGCCCTGGCCCAGCCTCCGGCGATTCTGGTGCTGTCGATGCATGACGAGGCGCAGATGGCCGCCCGCGCGCTGAAGATCGGTGCTGCCGGTTATGCCACCAAGGACAGCGACCCGGCCCTGCTGCTCACCGCGATCCGCAAGGTCGCCGGTGGTGGGCGCTACATTGACCCCGATCTTGCCGATCGCATGGTCTTCGAAGTCGGCCTGACCGATTCGCGGCCACCCCACGCGCGGCTTTCCGAGCGGGAATTCTCGGTGTTCGAGCGTCTGGTGCAGGGGGAGGGCGTCAACGAGATCGCCGCTCATCTGGCGCTCAGCAGCAAGACCATCAGTACCCACAAGGCGCGTCTGATGCAGAAGCTCAACCTCAATTCGGTCGCCGACCTGGTGCGTTACGCGGTCGAGCACAAGCTGGTCTGACAGCCCGACTTGTCTATTCGCGACGCGCTCGCCTCGGGCCATCGTCGATCGAATCGTGGGTGCGCTCCGAGGACGTATCCATTTGCGACACGGCTGTAGGGCTCGCCCTACAAGCGCCTTTCCGACTCCCTTATATCAAAGTGTCAGTACGCCCGATTTGCAGGTTCTAACGCCGGTCCTAGTCTTGAACCACGGTAGAACAACAGGCAGGTGCGGTGATGGGCGACACTTCTTCGAGCGACATCCTGGTCAGCTTTCGTGGCGTGCAAAAAAGCTACGACGGCGAGAACCTGATCGTCAAAGATCTCAATCTGGACATTCGCAAAGGCGAGTTCCTGACCCTGCTCGGGCCATCCGGCTCCGGCAAGACCACCAGCCTGATGATGCTGGCCGGTTTCGAAACGCCCACGGCCGGCGAGATCACCCTGGCCGGCAAGCGCCTGAACAACGTGCCGCCGCACAAGCGCGACATCGGCATGGTGTTCCAGAACTATGCACTGTTCCCGCACATGACCGTCGCCGAAAACCTGGCATTCCCCTTGAGCGTGCGCGGCATGAGCAAGGCCGACGTCGGCGAGCGGGTCAAACGTGCGCTGTCGATGGTGCAGCTCGACGCCTTCTCCGGCCGCTATCCGGCACAGCTTTCCGGTGGTCAGCAGCAACGTGTGGCTCTGGCCCGTGCGCTGGTGTTCGAGCCGCAACTGGTGCTGATGGATGAACCCCTCGGTGCGCTGGACAAGCAGTTGCGTGAACACATGCAGATGGAGATCAAGCACATCCACCAGCGCCTGGGCGTGACCGTGGTGTACGTGACCCACGACCAGAGCGAAGCACTGACCATGTCAGACCGCGTCGCGGTGTTCCATCAGGGCGAAATCCAGCAGATCGCCCCGCCGCGGGAACTCTACGAGGCACCTTGCAACACCTTCGTGGCCCAGTTCATCGGTGAGAACAACCGCTTTGCCGGCCAGTTGGTGGAACGCAATGGTGACAACTGCACCGTGCAGTTGAGCCGCGGCGAGAAAGTCCAGGCCCTGGCCGTCAATGTCGGCCAGCCTGGCGATGCGGTGAGCCTGTCGATCCGCCCGGAGCGCGTTCGCCTGAATGCCGCCGCACAGACCTGCGACAACCGTTTTTCCGGTCGTGTGTCCGAATTCATCTACCTTGGCGACCATGTTCGGGTGCGTCTGGAGGTGTGCGGCAAGACCGATTTCTTCGTCAAACAGCCGATTGCCGAGCTCGATCCTGCGCTCGCCGTCGGTGACGTGATCCCGCTCGGCTGGCAGGTCGAGCACGTTCGCGCCCTTGATCCGCAGTTGGCGGAATGATCGGCGTTTTCCGCTTTACCACAGCACTCGGAGCCAACATAAAAATGTCGAAGCTATTCTCCCTTTCCGCGCTGACACTGGGGCTGGTCTGCGCTGCACAGGTTCACGCCGCGGATCTCACCGTCATCAACTTCGGTGGCGCCAACAAGGATGCTCAGGTCAAGGCCTACTACCAGCCGTGGGAAGCGGCGGGTAACGGCAAGATCATCGCGGGCGAGTACAACGGTGAAATGGCCAAGGTCAAAGCCATGGTCGACACCAACAGCGTGTCGTGGGACCTGGTCGAGGTGGAATCGCCCGAACTGGCCCGTGGTTGCGACGAAGACCTGTTCGAAGAGATCGACTACTCGGTGGTCGGTGACAAGAACGCTCTGGTACCGGGCGCCGCTTCCTTCTGTGGCGTCGGCTTCTTCGTCTGGTCGACCGTCATGGCCTACAACGCCGACAAGCTGACCACCGCACCGACCAGCTGGGCCGATTTCTGGGACGTGAAGAAATTCCCGGGCAAGCGTGGCCTGCGCAAGGGCGCCAAGTACACCCTGGAGTTCGCTTTGATGGCCGACGGCGTTGCGCCGAAGGACGTCTACAAGGTGCTGGCGAGCAAGGACGGCCAGGAGCGCGCGTTCAAGAAACTGGACGAGCTCAAGCCTTACATCCAGTGGTGGGAAGCCGGCGCTCAGCCGCCGCAGTATCTCGCTTCCGGTGACGTGGTCATGAGCTCGGCCTACAACGGCCGTATCGCCGCCACCCAGAAGGAAGGCAGCAGCCTGAAAGTGGTGTGGGACGGTGGCATCTACGACTTCGATGCCTGGGCCATCCCGAAAGGCGCGAAGAACAAGGACCAAGCCCTGAAGTTCATCGCCTACACCCTGCAGGCTGAAAACCAGAAGACCTATTCGGAAAACATCGCCTACGGGCCGGTCAACCCGAAAGCGGTCGATCTGCTGGACGCCAAGGTCGCCGCCGACCTGCCGACCGCACCGCAGAACATCGCCAATCAGGTGGCCATGGACGTGACCTTCTGGGCCGACTTCGGCGAAGTCCTGGAGCAGCGTTTCAACTCCTGGGCTGCCAAGTAACGGCTCGCTCGAAAGGTGAAAGCGCAGCTGCTTTCACCCGTTGCAAGGAGCGCCTGCATGCAGGCGCTCCGGCTTCACCCCCGAATTCCTTATCTGTTTCACCGGAGTTAGCCCCATGGCCCTAGCAGTGCCCCATGCCGAGGTCGCCGGCCCCTCGCTCAAGCAGCGTCTGGCGCGCGCCGAGCGGATGAATCGCCTCAAGTCGCAGGCGTTGATCCTGCCGCTGGTGCTGTTTCTCGTCTTCACCTTTCTGGTGCCGATCGTGGCGCTGCTCAACCGCAGTGTGGATAACCCGGACGTGATCGGTTCGATGCCGAGAACCGTGGCCGCCATCGAAACCTGGGATGGTCGTGGCTTGCCCGCCGAGCCGGTCTATCAGGCACTGGCGCTGGATCTGGCCGAGGCGCGCGAGAAGCAGAGCATCGGTGACCTGTCCAAGCGCCTGAACATGGAGCTGGCCGGCTACCGCAGCCTGCTGGCCAAGACCGCGCGCTCGCTACCCTTCGAGGCCGAACCGGCATCCTACAAGGACGCGCTCGAGTCTTTCGATGAGCGCTGGGGCGATCCCGCCTATTGGCAGGTGATCCGTCGCAACACCAGCTCCTGGACCTCGTACTACCTGCTGGCTTCGCTCGACCATCGCGTCGATGACACCGGCGCCGTGGTCAAGACCACGCCGGATCAGGCCATCTACCTCGACATTTTCGCCCGCACCTTCTGGATGGGCGCGGTGATCACCGCCATCTGCCTGGCGTTGGCCTATCCACTGGCCTACTTGCTGGCCAACCTGCCGACCCGTCAGGGCAACCTGCTGATGATCATGGTGCTGCTGCCGTTCTGGACCTCGATTCTGGTACGCGTCGCGGCCTGGATCGTGCTGTTGCAGTCGGGCGGTCTGATCAACTCGGCGCTGATCAAGCTGGGATTGATCGACCAACCGCTGGAGCTGGTGTTCAACCGGGCGGGCGTGTACATCTCCATGGTGCACATCATGCTGCCGTTCATGATCCTGCCGATCTACAGCGTGATGAAGGGCATATCGCCGAGCTACATGCGTGCGGCGATCTCCCTTGGCTGTCATCCGTTCGCCAGCTTCTGGCGGGTGTATTTCCCGCAGACCCTGGCCGGCGTCGGTGCGGGCTGTCTGCTGGTGTTCATCCTGTCCATCGGCTACTACATCACCCCGGCGCTGCTCGGTAGCCCGAGCGACCAGATGGTCAGCTACTTCGTTGCCTTCTACACCAACACCACCATCAACTGGGGCATGGCCACCGCGCTGGGCGGCTTGCTGCTGGTCGCCACGCTGCTGCTCTACGTGGTGTACAGCTGGCTGGTGGGCGCTGGTCGCCTGCGTCTGGGTTAATGAGCGGAGAATAGAAAATGCTGAGCCCTTACATGTCTCCCGTGGAGCGCGCCTGGTACTACGGCCTGCGCCTGCTCTGCGGCCTGGTGCTGCTGTTCCTGGTGCTGCCGATCCTGGTGATCGTGCCGCTGTCGTTCAACTCCGGCACCTTCCTGATCTACCCGATGCAGGGGTTCTCGATGCGCTGGTACGAGGATTTCTTCGGCTCGGCTGGCTGGATGCGCGCGCTGAAGAACAGCATGATCATCGCCCCGGCGGCGACCGTGCTGGCCATGGTGCTGGGTACCCTGGCCGCCATCGGCCTGACCCGCTCGGAGTTCCGCGGCAAGGCGCTGGTGATGAGCCTGCTGATTTCGCCGATGGTGGTGCCCGTGGTGATCGTTGGCGTCGCCAGCTACCTGTTCTTCGCGCCGCTGGGCCTGGCCAACGGCTACCTGTCGCTGATCGTGGTGCACGCGGTATTGGGCGTGCCCTTCGTGATCATCACCGTGTCCGCCACGCTGCAGGGCTTCAACTACAACCTGGTGCGTGCCGCGGCCAGCCTTGGCGCCTCACCGATCACCGCGTTCCGCCGGGTGACCCTGCCGCTGATCGCTCCAGGCGTGATCAGTGGCGCGCTGTTCGCCTTCGCCACCTCCTTCGATGAGGTGGTGGTGACCCTGTTCCTCGCCGGCCCGGAGCAGGTCACCCTGCCGCGGCAGATGTTCAGCGGTATCCGCGAGAACCTCAGCCCGACCATCGCCGCTGCCGCGACCCTGCTGATCGGCTTCTCGGTGCTGCTGTTGCTGACCCTCGAGTGGCTGCGCGGGCGTAGCGAGAAGCTGCGTACCCAGGTCGAATAAGTCTCTACGTTTCGTAACCGCCGCACACCCCTCGGTTGCGGCGGTTTTTTTATGCCTGGGGATCGGGCGGAGTAAACTGCTGCGCTCTCCCGCGTTTCCCGGAAAGCCCCATGGATTTCGACGATCCCAGTTTTCGCGAGCTGCTCGATGCGCTGCACGACGGCGTGTACATCACCGATGCCGATGGCATCACCCTCAAGGTCAACAGCGCCTACGAGCGGCTCACCGGGCTGCGCAGCGAGGATGTGGTCGGCCAGCACATGCAGGCGCTGGTCGAGCAGGGGGTGATTTCCCAGTCGGTGTCGCTGCGGGTGCTCAAGGAGGGCAGGGCGCTGTCGCTGATGCAGAGCGTCAGCCAGGGCAAGCGCCTGCTGGTCAGTGGCACGCCGATCTTCACCGCCGAAGGCCAGGTTCGCTACGTGGTCAGCACCGTGCGCGACATGACCGAATTACTGCGCATGAAGCACGAGCGCGACGAATTGCAGCAGCTCAAGCAACTGCGCAACAGCACCGCGCGCCTGCATGCCGGCCAGCGCGACGATCTGCTCGACGCTTCACCGGTGGCCGACCACCCGGCATCCGGGCGGGTTTTCGCTCAGGCCCGCCAGGTCGCTGCCAGTGACGTGAAGGTCCTGCTGCAAGGCGAGACCGGGGTCGGCAAGACGCTGATCGCCCAGTACATCCACAAGAGCAGCCCACGGGCCGCGCAGCCGTTCCTGGCGCTGAACTGCGGTGCCTTGCCGGAAAACCTGATCGAAGCGGAGCTGTTCGGCTACGTGCCCGGCGCTTTCACCGGCGCCGGCAGCAAGGGCAAGCGCGGCCTGCTGGAGCTGGCGCACCACGGCACGGTGTTTCTCGACGAGATCGGCGACCTGCCGCTGGCCCTGCAGGTGAAGTTGCTCAAGGTCATCGAGGAAAGTCGTTTCATCCCGGTCGGCGGTCTGGAACTCAAGGAAGTGGACGTTCGCATCATCACCGCTACCCACCATGATCTGCGCGCCATGGTCGGCGACGGGCGATTTCGTGCCGATCTCTATTACCGGCTCAACGTGGTACCGATCCACATTCCGGCACTGCGTGAGCGGCGCGAGGAAATCCAGCCGCTGCTCGACTTCTACCTGACCGAATTCAATCAGCGCTACGGGCGCCAGCTCGAGTGGGGGCTGGAGGCCCTGGACGCGCTGACCGACTATTCCTGGCCGGGCAACATCCGCGAACTGATCAATCTGGTCGAGCGCCTGGTGGTTACCTGCAGCGGGGCGGTCGTCGAGCTCTTCGACCTGCCCGAAGAGATGCGCAACAGTGAGCGGGACGCCAGTGACGACAGCCTGCTGCCGTTGCGCAAGCAGGTCGAACAGCTCGAGCGACGGCTGATCCGCAACGCCCTGGTGCAGCACAAGACCACCCGCGAAGCCGCCCGCGTGCTCGGCTTGAGCCAGGCCACCCTGGTGCAGAAGATGAAACGCTGGGAGCAAGGCTGATCGGAAAATGGATCAGGCGAGGTCTTTCTGATCCGTTTGCTGATCGCTGCAGCACCCCAATAGCCTGTGGCAAATCGATGCAACCCGTCTACGGCAAGGGTTTCGTCAGGCTGGCACAGGAATCGCTATGACAGGCCCGAACCCGCAAAGCTGAACACCACATAAAAGGGCCTGATGATGAGTATTGCCGCATTCAAGATCGCCAATAAGCTGCTGACCGGCCAAGGCGCCGTCGAGCAACTGGCGAACGAACTGCCCCGTCTGAACATACAGAACCCGCTGATCGTCACCGATGCCATCCTGATCAAGTCGGGCACCGTCGAGCACGTTCTCAAGCAACTGGGCGAGCGCGCCTATGGCATCTTCGATGGCGTCGAGCCGGAGCCGGAGATCGCCATCGTCGAGGCCTGCGCCAAGGTGTACCGAACGGGCGGTCATGATGGTCTGATCGGCGTCGGTGGCGGCAGCGCCATCGATATCGCCAAGGCGGTGGCCGGTTACGTCGGCCATGACGGCGCGTTGGAGGAGCTGTTCGGTGTCGATCAGGTCAAGCGTAAAGGCCCGCCACTGATCGCCATTCCGACCACGGCCGGTACCGGTTCGGAAGTGACCAACGTGTCCATTCTTTCCGACAAGCAGGCGCAACTGAAAAAAGGCATCGTCAGCGATTACCTGTTGCCCGACGTCGCCCTCGTCAGCCCGCTGATGACCCTTACCTGTCCGCGCAGCGTGACGGCGGCCAGCGGCGTCGATGCCCTGGTGCATGCCGTGGAGTCGTACCTGTCGGTGAATGCCTCGCCGATCACCGATGCGCTGGCCATTGGCGCCATCAAGCTGATCAGCAAGGCGCTGCCCAAGGCCTACGCCAACCCGGCCGACCTCGTCGCCCGTGAAGACATGGCCACCGCCAGCCTGATGGCCGGCATGGCATTCGGCAACGCCGGCGTGGGTGCGGTGCATGCCCTGGCTTATCCGTTGGGCGGGCGTTTCAATATCGCCCACGGGGTCAGCAACGCGCTGCTGCTGCCCTACGTGATGGCCTGGAACAAGTTGGCCTGCGTCGAGCGCATGGCCGAGATCGCCACCGCCATGGGCGTGCAGACCTTTGGCCTGAGCGACAAGGCCGCTGCCGACCTGGCCGTCGAGGCCATGGCCGAGCTGTGCGCCAGCGTCGATATCCCCAAGGGCATGCGCAGCTTCGGCGTGCCGGAGGATGCCATCCCGGCCATGGCCGAGGAGGCCAGCAAGATCGACCGCCTGATGCGCAACAACCCGCGTCGCCTGACGGCCGGCGACATCGAGCAGATCTACCGCGCCGCCTATTGAGCACCTGCAACAGCTGATGACGCGCCCCGGTTCTGCCGGGGCGTACTGGTTTACGTCCATACTAATAACATTGGTAATCCAAATGTCCGAACTGCACCAACAAGGCCCGGAGGCGCCCTACACGCCCCTTGGGCCATTCAAGCTGCGTCTGCCTTTCATCCATTACCGCTTCGAAATCTCCGACTACATGCAGGGTCTGCTGATGTGCGCGGTGGATCTGGCGGCGATCCCGCTGATGACCGAATTCCTCGGCATGCCCTTCGAGGTGGCGCTGGCAGTGGTCATGCTCAACGGTCTGCTGTACCTGATCCACCACCTGCTTGGCGACCCGGTGGTGCCGGGCTGGATCACGCCGGCCATTCCCATGCTCATGGCCTATTGCAGCCAGTTCCCGGAGGGCGCCGAGCGGGTGCACGCGCTGATCGCCTTCCAGTTGATGCTGGGGATATTCTCCATCGGCCTGGGCATGACCGGGATGGCACGCAGGGTGGTGTCGCTGGTGCCCTCGGCGCTCAAGGCCGGAATCATCATGGGCGCCGGGCTCAGTGCGGTGGTCACCGTGTTCAAGGAGGGCGGCCGCTTCGACGCCTTCCCCTGGACGATCTCCATCGCCATCGGCGTGGCCTTCTACTTGGTGTTCTCCATGCACTTCCAGGAGCTGAAGAAGTGCAACCGCTTCTGGTGGAACTTCGCCAAGCTGGGCATCTTCCCGATCATCCTGCTGGCGGTGATCGTCGCGCCGATCTTCGGCGAAGCACCCTGGCCGAGCATCGAGTGGGGCATCAGCAAGCCCGACTTCATCACCCTGTGGAACGAATACACCGTGTTCGGCCTCGGTATGCCGCCGCTGATGATGTTCGTCACCGCCATCCCCACTGTGCTGGCCGCCTATCTGGTGGTGTTCGGCGACGTACTGAGCAACCAGGCGATCCTCGACGAGGGCGGCAAGGTGCGCCGCGACGAGAAGATCGACTTCGATCCCAATCGCTCGCACCTGCTGTTTGGCGGGCGTAATGCGCTGATGAGCATCCTCGGCCCCGATGTGGCGATGTGCGGCCCACAGTGGGCAGCCATGCAGGTGGTGATCACCGAGCGCTTCAAAGGCGGCGCCAAGGCGATGAAATCCATCTACGGCGGTGTCGGTTCGTTCCGCTGGGGCACCAATACCGGCTTGCTGCTGTTGCCGGTGGTGACTCTGGTGCAGCCGATTCTCGGCGTTGCGCTGGCGCTGACCCTGCTCATTCAGGGCTACGTGAGCGTACGCCTGGGCATCATGGAAGCGCGCAGCCAGCGCGATCTGGGCATTGCCGGGGTGATCGGCGCGGTGCTGGCGATCAAGGGCGCCGGCTGGGCGTTCGCCATCGGTCTCGGCCTGTGCCTGCTGATCTATGGCACCCGCTTCTTCCGCGGCGAGAACGACCAGACCTTCAGCAAGGACCTGCCGCCCGCCGAACCGGTCGGCAAAGACTAACTATCAATCCGGGAACCGACGGCTCCCGGCCACTGGAGAGATCATGAAACTCAACGATCCCGATCTGCTGCGTCATCAGGCCTATATCAATGGTCAGTGGCGCGACGCCAGCGACGGCGCCACCACGGAAATCTTCAATCCGGCCAATGGTGAATCCCTGGGCCGCGTGCCGAACCTGGGCGCCGCCCAGACCCGCGCGGCCATCGAGGCTGCCCGTGATGCCCCGCCGGCCTGGCGCGCGCTGACCGCCAAGGAGCGCGCTGCGCGCCTGCGCAACTGGTACGAGTTGATGCTCGCCAATCAGGAAGACCTGGCGCAGATCATGACGGCCGAGCAGGGCAAGCCACTGAGCGAAGCGCGCGGCGAAGTGCTGTATGCCGCCTCGTTCATCGAGTGGTTCGCCGAGGAAGCCAAGCGCGTCTATGGCGATACCATCCCCGGTCATCAGGCCGATAAGCGCCTGCTGGTGACCAAGGAGCCGGTCGGCGTGACCGCTGCGATCACGCCCTGGAATTTCCCCGCGGCGATGATCACCCGCAAGGCTGGCCCGGCCCTGGCGGCTGGCTGCGCCATGGTGCTCAAACCTGCGCCGCAAACGCCTTTCAGCGCTCTGGCTCTGGCCGTACTGGCCGAGCGTGCCGGCATTCCAGCCGGGCTGTTCAGCGTATTGCCGGCAGACGCCGAGCGCTCCCGTGAGGTGGGCGCCGAACTGTGCGCCAACCCCATCGTGCGCAAGCTGTCGTTCACCGGCTCCACCGGTGTCGGCATCAAGCTCATGAAGCAGTGCGCGCCGACGCTCAAGAAACTGTCCCTGGAGCTGGGTGGCAATGCACCCTTCATCGTCTTCGCCGATGCCGATCTGGATGCCGCGGTAGAGGGCGCCATGGTCGCCAAGTACCGCAACGCCGGGCAGACCTGCGTCTGCGCCAATCGCCTGTACGTCCACGATGCGGTGTACGACGCCTTTGCCGAGAAGCTCGCGGCAGCGGTTGCCAAACTCAAGGTCGGACACGGCGCCGAGGCGGGCGTGACCACCGGCCCGCTGATCGACGGCAACGCCGTGGCCAAGGTGCAGGCGCATCTGGCCGATGCGCTGGAGAAGGGCGCCAGGGTCGTGCAGGGCGGCAAGGCGCTGGGCGGCAACTTTTTCGAGCCGACCGTGCTGGCAGACGTAACCACCGAGATGCGTGTCGCCCGCGAGGAAACCTTCGGCCCGCTGGCACCGTTATTCCGCTTCAGCGACGAAGCCGAGGTGGTACGCCAGGCCAACGACACCGAGTTCGGCCTGGCCTGTTACTTCTACACCCGCGATCTGGGCCGCACCTTCCGGGTGGCCGAGGCGCTTGAGTACGGTATGGTCGGTATCAATACCGGGCTGATCTCCAACGAAGTGGCGCCGTTCGGCGGCATGAAAGCCTCCGGCCTGGGCCGCGAGGGCTCCAGGTACGGCCTCGACGAGTATCTGGAGATCAAGTACCTCTGCCTGGGTATCTGAGCGGCTCTTTCGAGGCGTTGGTAGAAAAGCCGATCAGCGTGCTTGAGGTTTGCATGCGTAGCGGCATGCACGGTGGACGGGTGAAGCGTCGTCCACCCTACGACTACCGCCGCCATCTTCAGTGAGCGCGTTTGCGCGTGGGCATCTGCTCCGGCATGTAGCCCGGTCCGAGCGTAGCGCCACCCGGGGGCTGCGCCCAACCCAAGCTACGAGCGGTGCAGACTCCAAGCCGTGCGCCTGTCGATCAAAGGCCTGTCAGTCGTTACAATGCGCGCCACCGTGACCAAGCACTCAGAGGTGCGCCATGCAACCCTTCGCCATCGCCCCGTCGATCCTTTCCGCCGACTTCGCTCGCCTGGGTGAGGAAGTGGACAACGTACTCGCCGCCGGGGCGGACATCGTCCATTTCGATGTCATGGATAACCACTACGTGCCCAACCTGACCATCGGCCCGATGGTCTGCACGGCGCTGCGCAAGTACGGCGTCACCGCGCCCATCGACGTGCACCTGATGGTCAGTCCGGTGGATCGCATCATCGGTGACTTCCTCGAAGCCGGTGCCAGCTACATCACCTTCCACCCTGAAGCCACCCTGCACATCGACCGCTCCCTGCAGTTGATCAAGGATGGCGGCGCCAAGTGCGGCCTGGTGTTCAATCCGGCGACCTCGCTGGAGTCACTGAAGTACGTGATGGACAAGGTCGACATGATCCTGCTGATGAGCGTCAACCCCGGTTTCGGTGGCCAGAAATTCATCCCCGGCACCCTCGACAAGTTGCGTGAAGCCCGCGCCCTGATCGACGCCAGTGGCCGTGACATCCGCCTGGAAATCGACGGTGGCGTCAGCGCCAAGAACATCCGCGAGATCGCCGAAGCGGGCGCCGACACCTTCGTCGCCGGCTCGGCGATCTTCAATCAGCCGGACTACAAGGCCGTGATCGACGCCATGCGTGCCGAGCTGGCCCAGGTGCGTGGATGAAACCGCTGCGCGCGCTGTGCGCCGGTGAGCTGCCACGTCTGGTGATGTTCGACCTGGACGGTACCCTGGTCGATTCGGTGCCGGACCTGGCCTCCGCCGTCGACCGCATGCTGGTCGAGCTGGATCGTGAGCCCGTCGGCGTCGAGTGCGTGCGCCAGTGGGTCGGTAACGGCGCGCGCGTGCTGGTACGCCGTGCCCTGGCCGGCGGCATGGATCATTCGTCGATAGGCGAGGCCGAAACCGATGCGGCGTTGGCGCGCTTTCTCGATATCTATGCCGACTGCCACGATCTGATCAGCCTGTACCCCGGCGTGCACGAACTGCTCGAAGCCCTGAGCACTGCCGCCGTCGAGCTGGCCGTGGTCACCAACAAGCCGGAGCGTTTCGTCGCGCCGCTGCTTGAGCAGGTTGGCCTGGGTGGTTATTTCCGCTGGATCATCGGGGGCGATACCCTGCCCCAGCAGAAGCCCGACCCGGCCGCGTTGCTGCAGGTGATGCGACTGGCTGGAGTGACGGCCGCGCAATCGCTGTTCATCGGCGACTCGCGCAGCGACGTACTTGCCGCTCGCGCCGCCGGTGTGCCTTGTGTGGCGGTGAGTTACGGTTACAACCATGGCCGACCGATCGCCGAAGAAGAGCCGCAGTTGGTGGTCGATAGCATGGCCGAACTTCTCTGAAGGGGCTCTGACGGCATTTGGTTGCTTGAGTCGAGCGGCTGCGCTACCTTGGCCGCTCGTTATTTCCCCTCTTCGAGATGCGCCCGTGGTGGTCACCTGCAAACTCTGGATGAAAGTCATCAAGGCCCTGGCCCGTTGGCGCTGGCGCGCCTGACTTTCACCTGCCGCAACAGGCGGCCCGTTCGCACTGACCGATTTTCCAAGCCACGAGGCTGATCATGATCCATGAAGAATTCCTGCGTTTGGCCGCTGAAGGCTACAACCGCATTCCGCTCGCCTGCGAAACCATCGCCGACTTCGACACGCCACTGTCGATCTACCTGAAGCTGGCCGACGCGCCCAACTCCTACCTGCTCGAGTCGGTGCAGGGCGGCGAGAAATGGGGGCGTTATTCGATCATCGGCCTGCCGGCGCGTACCGTGCTGCGCGTGCACGACCACAGCGTGGTGATCAGCACCGATGGCGTCGACGTCGAACGCCACGAATGTGCCGACCCATTGGACTTCGTCGAGACCTTCAAGGCTCGTTACAGCGTACCGACCATTGCCGGTCTGCCGCGCTTCAACGGCGGCCTGGTCGGCTACTTCGCCTATGACAGCGTGCGCTATGTGGAACCGAAGCTGGCCGGGGGCGTCAACCCCGATACCTTGGGCACCCCGGACATCCTGCTAATGGTCTCCGACGCCGTGGTGGTGTTCGACAACCTGGCCGGCAAGATGCACGCCATCGTGCTGGTCGACCCGGCCGAGCCCGACGCCTTCGCCCGTGGCCAGGAGCAGCTGCAGGCCATCCTGCACAAGCTGCGTCAGCCCTTCACGCCGCGCCTCGGCGTAGACCTCAACAAGGCGTCGGGTGAGGAGCCGTCCTTCCGCTCCAGCTTCAGCCGCGACGACTACGAACGCTCGGTCAACGCCATCAAGGATTACATCCTTGCCGGCGACTGCATGCAGGTGGTGATCTCCCAGCGCATGTCGATCCCGTTCAAGGCCGCGCCCATCGACCTGTATCGGGCACTGCGCTGCATCAATCCGACGCCGTACATGTACTTCTTCAACTTCGGTGACTTCCACGTCGTCGGCTCGTCGCCGGAAGTGCTGGTGCGCGTGGAAGACAACCTGGTCACCGTACGCCCCATCGCCGGCACCCGTCCGCGCGGCGCCACCGAAGAGGCCGACCTGGCGCTGGAGCAGGACCTGCTCTCCGACGCCAAGGAAGTCGCCGAGCACCTGATGCTCATCGACCTGGGCCGTAACGACACCGGCCGCGTCTCGGAAATCGGCTCGGTGAAGCTGACCGAGAAGATGGTCATCGAGCGTTATTCCAACGTCATGCACATCGTTTCCAACGTCACCGGCGAGCTGAAGAAAGGCCTTACCTCCATGGACGCCCTGCGCGCCATCCTGCCGGCCGGTACCCTCTCGGGCGCACCGAAGATCCGCGCAATGGAGATCATCGACGAGCTCGAACCGGTCAAGCGTGGCGTCTATGGCGGTGCGGTCGGTTACTACGCCTGGAACGGCAACATGGACACCGCCATCGCCATCCGCACCGCAGTGATCAAGGACGGCGAACTGCACGTCCAGGCTGGCGCCGGCATCGTCGCCGACTCGGTCCCCGCCTTGGAGTGGGAAGAAACCCTCAACAAGCGCCGCGCCATGTTCAAGGCCGTTGCCCTCGCCGAACAAAGCGGCTCCTGAGTGCCTTGACGGCACCAGAGTCTCCAGGCTGCACACAGAAGCCCCATCCACCCGGATGGGGCTTTTTGCATCAGCGCCGCGATCGCCAGCAAGCTGGCTCCTACACAGGAGGCTGTTCGTGTAATTGATAGCCGGATGGGTTTGCTCGAAGCGATATCCACAAAGGTCCTGAGTGCACCCTCGCACCGACAGCCAACCCGCAACTTCCTTGTAGGAGCTGGCTTGCCAGCGATGTTCTCGCACGCGGCTCGCCGTTCTGACGATCGGAAGTAGGGTGGACGTCGCTTCATCCGTCCACCATCGTGATGGTGAATGGAAACGGCGGCCCTTATCCACCCTGCTGGTTTGGGGCGATATCAGCCTTCGAGTTTGGCCAGCGCTACGCCTGCGTCGAGGTAGGCGCCGGCCTGTTCGCGGATGGTCAATGTGCCGCTCACCGGGGCGGTGATCTGGGTTTCCATCTTCATGGCTTCCATCACGGCAATCACGTCGCCGGCTGCCACCTCGGCACCATCCTCGACCAGCCAGGCATGCAGGTTGCCGGAAATCGGCGCTGTCACCAGGCCTTCTTCCGCTGTGGGGGGCGCTGCCTGGGGAGCCGCTTGGGTTCCACCGGCCAGCGGTGCCAGGCCTTGCAGCAATGCACTGGGCAAACCCAGTTCATGGCGTTTGCCGTCGATCTCGATGAAGGTGCGCAGCACGGCGGCATCAGCGGCTGGCAGGGTGCGTGGGGCCAGGGTGATCTGTTCGGCGAAATCGGTCTCGATCCAGCGCGTGTGCACGGCGAAGCGCTCGGGGCCGGTGAAGTCGTCGTGGGCCATCACGGCCTGGTGGAACGGCAGCACCGAGGCGATCCCTTCGATCTGGAATTCGGCCAGCGCACGGCGGGCGCGAGCGATGGCCTGTTCGCGGGTGGCGCCGGTGACGATCAGTTTGGCCATCATCGAGTCGAAGGTGCCGGGCACTTTCGAGCCGCTTTCCACGCCGCTGTCCAGGCGCACGCCGGGACCGCTCGGGGGGCGGAATGCAGCGATCTGCCCCGGGGTGGGCAGGAAGCCCTTGCCGGCATCTTCGGCGTTGATACGGAATTCGAAGCTGTGACCACGGGGTGTTGGCGTTTCGCTGAACGACAGCGGCAGGCCGTCGGCGACACGCAGTTGTTCGATCACCAGATCGATGCCGGTGGTTTCTTCGGTTACCGGGTGTTCGACCTGCAGACGGGTGTTCACTTCCAGGAACGACAGGGTGCCATCGGCGCTGAGCAGAAACTCCACGGTACCGGCGCCGACGTAGCCAGCCTTGGCGCAGATGTCGTGAGCGGCCTGGTGGATGCGCTGGCGCTGCTCGTCACTGATGAAGGGCGCAGGTGCCTCTTCCACCAGTTTCTGGTTACGCCGCTGCAACGAGCAGTCCCGCGTGCCGACCACCACCACGTTGCCGTGGGTGTCGGCGATCACCTGCGCTTCGATATGCCGCGGGCGGTCGAGAAACTGCTCGACGAAGCACTCTCCACGCCCGAACGCCGCCTCGGCTTCGCGTACTGCCGAGGCGTACAGCTCGGCGACTTCATCCATGCGCCAGGCGACTTTCATGCCCCGCCCACCGCCGCCGAACGCGGCCTTGATGGCGATTGGCAGACCATGCTGCTCGGCGAAGGCCAGCACTTCGGCAGCACTTTGCACTGGGCCGGGCGTACCGGCGACCAGGGGCGCGCCGACCTGCTGGGCAAGCTTGCGGGCCTCGACCTTGTCGCCGAGCACGTCGATGGTTTCCGGGTTGGGACCGATCCAGATCAGCCCGGCGTCCTGCACGGCACGGGCGAAGTCGGCACGCTCGGAGAGAAAACCGTAGCCGGGGTGCACGGCATCGGCACCGGCGCGTTTGGCGATGGCCAGCAGTTTGCCGATGTCGAGGTAGGTGTCGGCGGGGCGCTCGCCGTCCAGGGCATAGGCTTCGTCGGCCTGGCGGACGTGCAGGGCGTCGATGTCGGCGTTGGCGTACACGGCCACCGAGCCAATACCCTGGTCGCGGCAGGCGCGGGCGATGCGCACGGCGATTTCACCACGGTTGGCGATCAGTACTTTTTTCATGGGATCTCTTTCACGTCGGCAGTGGAAAGGAGGGCGTCGGCCTGCAGCTCGGCGAACGCATCGATCGGGTTGAAGCGGATCTGCGCATTGATCGGTATCTGTCCGGCCAGGTCCAGGTGGTGGCTGGCCACGGCGGCGATCACCGGGTAGCCGCCGGTCAGCGGATGGTCGGCAAGGAACAGCACCGGTTGGCCACTGGCAGGCACCTGAATGGCGCCGAGCGAGGTGCCTTCGCTGGGCAGCTCGTCAGGGTTGCAACGCTCCAGCGGCACCTCACCGGCCAGGCGAATGCCCACCCGATTGGATTGCGGGGTGACGCGCCACAGCTGGCTGCTCAGCCGTTGGATGGCGGCTTGGGTGAACCAGTCGCTGCGCGGGCCCATGACCACATCCAGGGTGACCACGTCGTTGGCGGTCGGTAGCGCGAAGGCGGGCGCTTCCTGCACCGATACGCTGCAGCCACCGCTGGTTTCGTTGAAGCCCAGCCGGTCGCCGGCAGCCAGGGCCGGGGGGCCGACCTGCGCCAGGGTGTCGGTGGCCAGGCTGCCCAGCACGGGCGCGACAGCGAAGCCGCCGCGAATCGCCAGGTAGCTGCGCAAGCCCGCCTTGGGGGCACCCAGGCTGACGCGGTCGCCGTCTTCCAGTTCGATGGGCTGGTAATTGTCAGGCTGCCACTGCAGGCCGCTGGCGGTGGTCACGGTCAGCGGCGTGCGCGCGCCGGTGACGGCGATGATCGTGCGTCCATGGCAGACGAAGCTCAGGCCGCCGAGCACCACTTCCAGGCAGGCGCTGGCGGAGTCGTTGCCCACGGCGCGATTGGCCGCGCGCAGGGCGCCACGATCCAGCGCGCCGGACATCGACACGCCCTGATCGGTGTGACCGGCGCGGCCGAGATCCTGCAGCACGCTCTGCAGGCCGGGGGTGAGAATTTCCAAGTGGGCGCCGCTGCATGTTTCGCTGGCCGCGGGCTGTTCGTGCGCTGGCAGGCCGCCGGGCGTTAGTGGCCCGGCATCCGTGAAGCGCACCTTGTAGCCGGGGCGCAGCAGGGCCGGTTCGTCGCGCCCCAGGTCCCACATCTGCAAGGGCGTGACGCCGATGATCTGCCAGCCGCCGGGGCTGGCCTTGGGATAAACACCGCTGAAGTTGCCGGCCAATGCCACCGCACCAGCCGGAATGCGCGTGCGCGGGGTTTGTCGGCGCGGTATCTGAAAGCCCGCGCCCCCGGTGAGATAACCGAAGCCCGGCGCGAAGCCGCAGAAGGCGACCTCGTAGTCTGCGCTGGTATGGCGGCTGACTACTTCTTCACGGCTGATGCCCAACAGGCTGGCGACCTCGTCGAGATCCTCGCCGTTGTAATGCACGGGGATCTCCACGCGGCGGCTTTCCCGCGTGCTGCGCTGGCTCAGGTCGCGGCGGGCGATGTGGTTGATCAGCACCTGCCGGTCGACAGCACTGGGTCGGTATTGGATCAGCAAGGTGCGCGCTGCCGGAACGATTTCTTCGATGCCGGCTATGGGCGTGGCCTGCAGCGAGTCGAACAGCGCCAGGGTTTCGTCCAGATCGGCCAGTTCCACCAGCAACGCATCCAGATTGACGGGGAGAAAACGCACTGCAAGCTCCTACACGTGGTACGTGCTGTCGGGCACGTCGGTGATGAACATATGGCCTGGCGAATGGGTGATCGCGAACGGCACGCCGGAAGCCATGACGGCCGCCTGGGGCGTGACGCCGCAGGCCCAGAACACGGGTATCTCACCTGCGTCGATACGCACAGGGTCGCCGAAATCCGGTTTCTGCAGGTCGGCGATACCCAGGCGTTGTGGCTCGCCGATATGCACCGGGGCGCCATGCACCGAGGGGTAGCGCCCGGAAATGCCGGCCGCTTCGGCGACGCGATCCGCCGGGATCGGCCGCATCGACACCACCATCTCACCGTGCAGACGGCCTGCGGGGCGGCAGGCGCGGTTGGTGCGGTACATCGGTACGTTGCAGCCATCGGCGATATGCCGTACTTCGATGCCGGCTTCCTGCAGGCCGGTTTCGAAGGTGAAGCTGCAGCCGATCAAAAAAGCCACCAGGTCCGGGTGCTCCGCCCAGGCTGCGCTCGCATCGCTGACCTCTTCGGCCAGCTTGCCGTCGCGCCAGATGCGGTACAGCGGAATGTCGGTACGCAGGTCGGCGCCTTCGGCCAGTACGGTGCGCGGGCTGCCGGCGTCGCTGACGTCCAGCACCGGGCAGGCCTTTGGGTTGCGCTGGGCGTAGAGCAGGAAGTCGTAGGCCCAGTCGCGGGGCAGGGCGATCAGGTTGGCCTGGGTCATGCCGGGAGCGATACCGGCGGAGGGCGCGATCAGGCCATTACGATACCCGGCGCGGGCTTCGCGTGCGGCGGCGATGGCGGCCTGTTGAGCGCGTTGCAGGGCGTTCATCGGGCGGCTCCGGCAAAGGATTGCAGGGTCACGCCGGACTTCTCCAGCAACTGGCGGACCTCGAGGGCCATCTGAATGGCGCCGGGGCTGTCGCCATGCACGCAGATGGAATCGGCCTCGATCCGCGTGACGCTGCCGTCGATGGCTTCTACCGTGCCGTCTTCGACCAGACGCAGCATGCGCTGCGCGACGTTCTCGGCATCGTGCAGCACGGCGCCCGGCTCACGGCGTGACACCAGGGTGCCTTGCGGGGTGTAGGCACGGTCGGCGAAAGCTTCGGCAACGCAGGTCAGGCCTTCGCCCCGAGCCAGATCGACCAGGCTGGAACCGGCCAGGGCGACCAGCACCAGGCTGGGGTCGACGACGCGTATCGCCTCGATCACCGCCAGGGCCTGGCGCTGGTCATGGGCAATGGTGTTGTACAGCGCACCATGGGGCTTCACGTAGCGTACCGACGTGCCGGCGGCATGGGCCAGCGCCTGCAGTGCGCCGATCTGGTAGATCACGTCGGCGGTCAGTTCGTCGCTGGCCACGTCCATGTTGCGGCGGCCGAAGCCGACCAGGTCCGGATAGGCCACGTGGGCGCCGATGGTCACTCCCTTGGCCGTGGCGGCTTTGAGGGTGTGCAGGATGCCGGCCGGGTCGCCAGCGTGAAAACCGCAGGCGACGTTGGCGCTGGTCACGATGTCGAGCATTGCGGCATCGTCGCCCATGCGCCACTGGCCAAAGCTTTCGCCCAAGTCGCTGTTGAGGTCGATGTTCGGCATGTCGGGTCTCCTTGAGTCAGGCCACATTGAGGAAAGCGAAGATCGGGACGACCGATTTGGCCGCCATGTACCAGGTCAATGCGCAGGTCAGCGCGCCGAGCACCAGCAACCAGCGGGGGTAGTGGTAGCCCTCCATGAGGTCGGAGCGGCACCAGCCCACGTAGATGAAGATGGTCAGGCCGATCGGCAGGATCAGGCCATTGAAACCACCCGCGAAGATCAGCAGGGCTGCCGGTGGTGTGCCGAGCAGCAGGTAAACGCCCAGGGAAATGGCGATGAATACCACGGTCGCCAGGTTGCGGCCGCGCTCGCTGATGGATTTGTTGAAGACCGTGATGAAGGACATCGAGGTGTAGGCCGCACCGATCACGCTGGTGATGCCCGCTGCCCAGAGGATCAGGCCGAAGGCACGCAGCCCGAATTCGCCCGCCGCGGCCTGGAAGGCTTGCCCGGCCGGGTTGGCACCCTGGCCCGAGGTGTCGATGACCACGCCACTGGCGACGACACCGAGAATGGCCAGGAACAGGATGTAGCGCATCACCCCGGTGACCATGATGCCGCTCAGTGCTGCCTTGGACACCTCGTTGATGTTCTCCACGCCGACCGTGCCGCGATCCAGCAGGCGGTGGGCGCCTGCGTAGGTGATGTAGCCGCCGACCGTGCCGCCGACGATGGTGGTGATGGTCGCGAAGTTGATTTCGTCCGGCCATACCGTCTGGCGCAGTGCTTCACCGAGCGGCGGGTTGGAAGCGAAGGTCACGAAAAGGGTCAGGGCGATCATCATCACCCCCAGCACCACCATGATCCGGTCCACGGCGATGCCGGCGCGGTGCGACATGAAGATGCCGATGCCCACCAGGGCACTGAGTGCGCCGCCCCATTTGGTATCCAGGCCCATCAGTGCGTTGAGGCCCAGACCCGAGCCCGCGATGTTGCCGATATTGAAGACCAGCCCGCCGAAGATCACCAGCACGGCCAGCAGGTAACCACTGCCGGGAATCGCCGCGTTGGCGATATCCGATGCGCGCATGCGGGTCAGGGTGACGATGCGCCAGACGTTCAGCTGCACCACGAAGTCGATGAGGATCGAGGCCAGGATGCCGAACGCGAACGCTGCACCCATGTTCGCCGTGAAGGTAGCAGTCTGGGTGATGAAGCCAGGGCCGATGGCCGAGGTCGCCATCAGGAAGATGGCCGCTATCAGGGAGGAACGACGTGAGCGGGCGAAGTCGCCGGTGGTCTGGGCCTGCATGGAACACTCCTGAGGACTGGGTTACGTGTGCAGGGTGTAAGGCAATCACCATGCCACATCACCAGAAATGCGTTCTCGTTGTTGATTCTAGACGCATTTATTGTTCAACAATCTTATTTGTATTGATGATCTATTTGCACCGTTTTGTTACCTCGTTACCCAGTGATGATTCAGCATGGTGCGTGAGGTGACAACCTTGCCCCTTGCCTGAAGCGCCTCGCTCGGAGACCATCGAGCCTCTTCGGCTCTCGTTCGTTTGCGCAGGGCCCGGCTATTGCTCGGTGGATCGGTGATGAACAAAGACATGCCTGACAACCCGCGAACCCTCGGGGAAACCGTGACGGCGGAGATTCGTCGCAAGCTGGTCGATGGTGAGCTGGTACCGGGGCAGCGGCTTTCCGAGGCGGCGCTGAGCGAAAGCCTGGATATTTCCCGCAATACGCTGCGCGAGGCCTTTCGCGTGCTGACTCAGGAGGGGCTGCTCAAGCATGAGCCCAACCGCGGTGTATTCGTGTCGGTGCCCGATATGGCCTCGATCATCGAGATCTACCGGGCACGGCGATTCGTCGAGTGCCAGGCGCTGGTGCAGGCGTATCCCAAGCATCCGGCGGTGAAACGCATGCGCGAGGCGGTAAGCGCCGCCCAGCGCAGCGCCGAGGTGCCGGACTGGGGCGCAGTCGGCACGGCCAACATGGCCTTCCATGCGGCCATCGTCGAGCTTGCCGACAGCCAGCGGCTCAACACCTTTTACGCGCACCTGTCCGCCGAGCTGCGGCTGGTATTCGGCCTGCTCAACGACCCCGAATTTCTCCACGCGCCCTACATCGACATGAACGCCGCGATTCTCGAACGACTGGAAGCGGGGCGGCCAGACGAAGCCGCCAAGGCGCTGGATGCCTATCTGGTGCAATCCGAGCGCACCATCCTCGCGGCTTATGCTCGCCGCGGCAGCTGATCTGCCGCTCTTGCGAAGCCGGCGCGCGGTCCCTGGCAGGAGCCTGCCTTCAATCTCTGCAGCCGCGGCGACAGGTGGCGAGGAGCGATTACAACGAGGGTGCCTGCTGTCGTCTGCGCCAGCCGGCGAGGCGCTGATCCAGAGTCTTTAGGCTGGCGATCTGCTGCTTGCGGGCCCGGCTGAACAGGATCAGTGCCAACTCGGCGGTCACCAGGGCATCGGCGCTGGCGTGGTGACGTTGCTGCACCTGCAGGCCGAAATGCCGTGTCCAGTCATCCAGACCGCCCTTGCGGATTTCCGCCTCGGGGCAGAGCAGGGGTGCCAGCTCGGCGACGTCGAAGAAGGGGTGGCGCAGGCGCAGGTTCAGGGTCTCTTTCAGGGCGCGGGCGAGCATGCGCTGGTCGAAACCGGCGTGAAAGGCCAGCAGCGGGCTGTCGCCGAGAAACTCCATGAATGCCAGCAGCGCTTCACCCGGCTCGATGCCGGCGGCAATGGCGCTGGGTGCCAGGCCGTGGATCAGCACACTGGCGCTGACCCGATGATCGTCGCGGTGCAGGGTGCATTCGAATTGCTGGCCAAGCTGGATGGCACCGTTGTCGATGACCACTGCACCGATCGACAGCACCTGGTCACGCTTCATGTCCAGCCCACTGGTTTCCAGGTCGAGCACCACCAGGCGTCGCTGCGTCAGCGGTGTTTCATCCGGCACGGCTGGGGCTGGCAATGCATCGCGACGGCGTTGCTGTTCAGGGGGCAGGGTCGTATGGCGGCGGGTCAGCCAGGTAAGTGCATTCATAACTGGTAGCGTAGCGCCAGGCTGCTTTGCAGGCGCTGGGCCTGACGAAAGGATTCACGGAGGATGCGCCGATCCAGGTGGTTGAGACTGTCCGGGTCGAGGCGGTTGGAATACGGCTGGGCCTGACGCGCCTGCAGTTGATGCTGCTGCAGGCGCGTCTGCTGGATGAAGTGATAGGCCTCTTCGTAGGCCGCGCCATCCAGTGGGTCGATGATGGCTCGGTCGATCAGTTCGCGCAGGCGCTGCTGGGTATTGCAGGCCTTGATGCCATTGGCCAGGGCCAGCAGTCGGGCGCCGTCGACGAAGGGCGTCAGGCCCTGGGACTTGAGATCCAGGGTGTCTTTCTCGGCGCCGCGACGGGCCACCACGAAATCCCGAAAGCGCCCAACGGGTGGCCGTTGTCGCAGGGCGTTCTCGGCCATCAGGCGCTGGAACAGGCGGTTGTCGGCGATCTGCCCGAGCAGCTCGTCGCGCAGTTTTTCGCAACCGCTGGCGTCGCCCCACACGGTGCGCAGGTCGAAGTAGATGGTCGAGGCCAGCAGGTTTTCCGGGGACGCATCGCGCACGAAGCCAGCGAAGCGGCGCGACCACTCCTGGCGCGACAGGCACAGTTGCGGGTTGCCGGCCATGATGTCGCCCTTGCACAGGCTGAAGCCGCATCGTGCCAGGCGTTGATTGATCTCCATGGCCAGTGGCAGCAGGCGGCCGCGGATCGCTGCGGCCTCCGCGCCGTCCGCTGCCTCGAAGAGAATGCCGTTGTCCTGGTCGGTATGCAGGGTCTGTTCGCGACGCCCCTCGCTGCCGAAACACAACCAAGTGAACGCAACGCCCGGGTCGCCCAGGTCTTCGATGGTCAGCTCGATCACCCGGCACACGGTGTGGTCATTGAGCAGGGTGACGATATGGGTGATCTGGCTGGCGCTGGCACCGTGGGCGAGCATGCGGTCGACCAGCTGGCGGATGTCTTCACGCAGGGCGGCGAGGGTTTCCACCCGCCCGGCGTGGCGAATGGTGCGGGCCAGGTGCACCAAGTCGACGCGCTGCAGGGAAAACAGGTCGCGCTCGGAAACCACGCCGCAGAGTTTGCCCTGTTCCACCAGGCAGACGTGGGCGATATGCCGCTCGGTCATGGCGATGGCGGCATCGAAGGCGCTGGCGCTCGGCGGCAGGTGGAAGGGCGACTGGGTCATCAGGCTGTCGATCGGCAGCTCCAGCGAACTGCCGTCCGCCACCGCACGGCGCAGGTCACGCAGGGTGAAGATGCCCTGTGGGCGCAGCCCGGGATCGACGATGACGATGCTGCCGACCTGCCCTTCGTGCATCAGCCGCACAGCATCGCGCAAGGGCAGGTCCGGTGCGCAGGCGATCGGTTGGCGCATGGCCAGCTCGCCCAGGCGGGTATCCAGCGAATACTGCGAGCCGAGGGTTTCCACCGCGCGCATCTGCACCTGCTGGTTGACCTGATCGAGCAGGCTGCTGACGCCGCGCAGGGCGAAATCGCGCAGTGGCGTGGACTGCGCGAACAGACGGGCGAAGGCGGTTTTGTCGAGCAGCAGGCAGAAGGTGTCCTCGGCGGCCAGGTGAGCGGTGCGCGTGGCCCGTTCACCGATCAGCGCGGCCATGGGAAAGCACTCGCCGCTGGTGATCTCGAAGGTGGTTTCCGTGCCGCGCCGCGCCGAGTGCGGGCGCTGGCCATGAACGCGGCCCTGCTTGACGATGTAGAGGTGCTGCACCGGGCCATCGTCCGGGTGGATGATGGTGTCATCCTCGCCATAGAAGCGCAGTTGGCAGTGTTCGACCAGATAGGCGAGGTGGGCGGTATCCATCTGGTTGAACGGTGGAAACTTCTGCAGAAACTCCATGGTGCCGTGGATGTTCTGCTGCACCGCGGTCTTGCCGGCCAGGGCGAAATCGTCCGCTGGTTTCATCGCTCGCTGTTCCTTTCGTTCTTGTGGCGACATGGTGGCGACCTGGGCCCGGATTCGACATAGGACGTAAGTCTAGGGTCTGTCGGCGGCCTGCGTTTTATCGATTGTCACGAGATTAGCGCGGCCGGTCGTGAACCTCTGCGGTCATTTGGCGTCCTGTTTGTCTGGGACGCATTTTGTCTGAGACGCATTTTTAATCCGGAGCGCTTCGTTCAATTCCGGAGACAGAGGAGAGCACCATGAGCGGCAACCATCTTGGCCGAACCCTGGCCCTCGGCCTTGGCATCATCCTGAGTTGCAGCGCCAGCGCGCAGCAGAAGCCCATCGAGCTTATCGGCATCAACGTGGCTGGCGCGGCATTCGCCAGTTCGCACATTCCCGGCAAGCACGGCACCAACTTCTTCTTCCCGCCGTCCGGTTATTACACCAAATGGCAGCAGAAGGGCATCAGCTGGGTGCGCTTCTCCATTCAGTGGGAGCGCCTGCAGCCCAAGGCCAATGGCGAGTTCGACGAAAGCTACGCCAAGCTGATCGACAAGACCCTTACCGAAGCCCACCAGAGCGGCATCGAGGTGATGCTCGACGTGCACAACTACGGGCGTTACTACGACAAGGTGATCGGCACCGACGATGTACCGATCTCCGCCTACAAGAACCTGATGGAACGCATCGCCGCACGTTGGGGCAACAACCCGGCGGTGTATTCCTACGACCTGATGAACGAGCCCTACGGCGCGGCCAACAAGTTCTGGCCGGAAGTGGCCCAGGCCGGCATCGACGGGGTGCGCAAGTACGATTCGAAGAACGCGGTGTACGTCGAGGGTGCGCAATATTCGTCGGCAACGCAGTGGCCGAAGCTCAACGATGCCTTGCTGGACCTGAAGGATCCGGCGAACAACATCGTCTATTCGGCGCACATGTACATCGACCCCGACAGCAGCGGCAGTTACAAGCAGGCCCTGGCGCCCAATCTGGATCCGCAGATTGGCGTCAAGCGCATCGAACCCTTCGTCAACTGGCTGATCAAGCACAACAAGAAGGGCCATATAGGCGAGTTCGGCGTGCCGGCCGACGACGAGAGCGGCCTCAAGGCCCTGGATCAGACCCTTGCCTACCTGCAGAAACACTGCATCCCGTTCACCTATTGGGCGGCGGGGCCCTCGTGGGGCAAGCACAAGTTGTCGATCGAACCGGTCAAGGGCGTGGACCGGCCGCAATGGGCGGTATTGCAGAAGTACCTGGGGGGCGGCAACTGCACCAGTATCGGTCCGGGAACCTGAGGTTCCCGTTCGCGCTCTGATTAGCGGGGCGGCACTCAATGCTGCCGTCACCGTTCCCCTCGTAAGACCTCATCTCAAGGATGCAAACATGACAAACCGCAATCTGTGGGTGGATTATGCCAAGGCAATCGGCATCCTCCTGGTGGTCTATGGCCATGTGGTGCGCGGTTTGCTCAACGGCGGCATCATTACCGAGAACGTGGATTTCCACTGGCTGGTGGACAGCGTCATCTACACCTTCCACATGCCGCTGTTCTTCTTTCTGTCCGGGCTGTTCTTCTGGCACTCGCTGAACAATCGCGGCAGTGGTGGCCTGTTCTGCAACAAGATCGACACCATCTTCTATCCCTTCGTGCTCTGGTCGTTGCTGCAAGGCAGCATCGAAGTGGTGCTGGCCCGCTATACCAATGGGGGCGTCGGGATGGGCGAAGTGCTGGCGCTGCTGTGGTCACCGCGCGCGCAGTTCTGGTTCCTGTACGCGCTGTTCGCCGCGTTCTGCCTGGCCATCCTGCTCTATCGCAGTTTCTCGACAAGGGCGTTCCTGCCGCTGCTGGTGCTCAGTGCGCTGTTCTACCTGCTGCAACAGTGGACGCCGCGGGTCGCCGCGCTGGTGTTCCTGGCGCAGAATTTCGTGTTCTTCGCCCTTGGGGTCTGGTTCAACCAGATCCGTGATGGCATCGAGGCACGCGCCTCGGCATTCGCCCTGGGTAGCGGCCTGGCGTTCATCGTGGTGCAGTATCTGTTCCACGGTCCGCTTGGCCTGACCTATGCGGATCGTGGTGCGGCATCGCTGGTCGTGGCCTTCATCGGCATTCTGTTCAGCGTCAGCCTGTGCATGGTGCTGGCGCGTCGCCCGCTGGACTGGGTGCTGACCCTGGGCGCGCTGTCGATGCCGATCTTCCTCATGCATATCCTCGCCGGCAGTGGCATGCGAGTGATCCTGAGCAAGTTTCTGGGCATCAACGACGACACCCTGCATATCGTCGCCGGCTGCGTGGCGGGCGTAGTGCTGCCGATCATCGCGGCGAAGATTCTCCAGGCGCTGGGCATCAACTGGTTGTACGAAGCACCGAAGCGTTTCTCCGCCTATCGCTGGCAGCAGCGTCGGGTTGCCGTGCAGCCAGCTGGGTGATGCGGATACCCGGCATTGGCGCAATGCCGACGATTGCTTGGTGGGTTACGCGACGCTTGGAGATTTTCGGTGTTTGAAATTTATAGGCAGTGCGTCGCTAACCTGCGCGGCCCGACCCACCCTACGGGTCTTGCGCGGCTCCATAGGGCGCCGTAACCCGCCACTTGTACGATTCCGGTTTGGAAAAGGAAAACCGCCTTTCGGCGGTTTCCTTTTGCGCGGACGTTTAGCGCGCCTGGCTGGCTTTCAGCTCGCGGCGGCGGCGGTGCAGCACCGGTTCGGTATAACCGTTAGGTTGTTTCGTGCCCTCCAACACCAGCTCCAGCGCCGCCTGGAAGGCGATGTTACCGTCGAAATCCGGCGCCATCGGGCGATACAGCGGGTCGCCCGCGTTCTGCCGGTCGACCACCGGGGCCATGCGCTTGAGGCTCTCCAGCACCTGCTGTTCACTGACCACGCCATGGCGTAGCCAGTTGGCCAGCAACTGGCTGGAGATGCGCAGGGTGGCACGGTCTTCCATCAGGCCGACATCGTTGATGTCCGGCACCTTGGAGCAACCGACGCCCTGGTCGATCCAGCGCACCACGTAGCCGAGAATGCCCTGGGCGTTGTTGTCCAGTTCGTTGCGGATGTCCTCGGCGCTCCAGTCGGTGCTGGGCGCCAGCGGGATGCTGAGGATTTCGTCCAGCGAGGCCGGTGTGCGCTTGGCCAGTTCGGCCTGACGGGCGAATACGTCGACCTTGTGGTAGTGCAGGGCGTGCAGGGTGGCCGCGGTTGGTGACGGCACCCAGGCGGTGTTGGCGCCGGCCAGCGGATGGCCGATCTTCTGTTCGAGCATCGCGGCCATCAGGTCGGGCATGGCCCACATGCCCTTGCCGATCTGTGCGCGGCCCTGCAGGCCTGTGGCCAGGCCCACGTCGACGTTGTTGTTCTCGTAGGCGCTGATCCACTTCTCGCTTTTCATGGCGGCCTTGCGCACCACGGCGCCGGCTTCCATCGACGTGTGGATTTCGTCGCCGGTACGGTCGAGGAAACCCGTGTTGATGAACACCACGCGTTCGCTGGCAGCGGCGATGCAAGCCTTGAGGTTGACGGTGGTGCGGCGCTCCTCGTCCATGATGCCGACCTTCAGGGTGTTGCGCGGCAGGCCCAGCACCTGTTCGACACGGGCGAACAGCTCGCTGGTGAACGCCACTTCCTCGGGACCGTGCATCTTCGGTTTGACGATGTACACCGAGCCGGTGCGGGTGTTGGCGCGGCTGCTGTTGCCGTTGAGGTTGTGCAGCGCGGCCAGGCTGGTGCACAGCGCATCGAGAATGCCTTCCGGCAGCTCGTTACCGCTGGCGTCGAGTACCGCCGGGTTGGTCATCAGGTGGCCGACGTTGCGCACGAACAGCAGGCTGCGCCCGTGCAGGGTGAGCTCGCCGCCATCCGGGCGGGTATAGACGCGATCCGGGTTCATGGTGCGGGTGAAGGTGCTGCCCCCCTTGCTCACTTGCTCGCTCAGGTCGCCCTTCATCAGGCCCAGCCAATTGCGGTAGACCAGGGTCTTGTCCTCGGCATCGACTGCGGCTACCGAGTCTTCGCAGTCCATGATGGTGGTCAGCGCGGACTCCATCAGTAGGTCTTTCACGCCTGCCGCGTCGGTGCTGCCGACCGGGCTGCTGGCGTCGATCTGGATTTCGAAGTGCAGGCCGTTATGCTTGAGCAGAATGGCGATTGGCGCGCCGGCTTCGCCCTGGAAACCGACCAGTTGGCTGGCATCGCGCAGCCCGCTGATATCACCCTTGTCGAGGGTGACCAGCAGCTTGTCGCCTTCGATGCGATAGCCGCTGGCATCGGCATGGGAGCCGGCCGCCAGTGGCGCGCTTTCATCGAGAAAGGCGCGGGCGAGGGCGATGACCTTGTCACCGCGCACCCGGTTGTAGCCCTTGCCCCGTTCGGCGCCGCCGTCCTCGCTGATCGCGTCGGTGCCGTACAGCGCGTCGTACAGCGAACCCCAGCGCGCGTTGGAGGCGTTGAGCGCGAAACGGGCATTCATCACCGGCACGACCAACTGCGGGCCGGCCAGGCGGGCGATTTCGTCATCGACGTTTTCGGTGCTGGCTTGCACCTGATCGGGCTGCGGCTGCAGATAGCCGATCTGCTCCAGAAATGCCCTGTAGGCCACCGCGTCGTGGGGCTTGCCGGCCCGGCTGCGGTGCCAGTCGTCGATCTGCGCCTGTAACTGGTCGCGCTTGTCGAGCAGGGCCCGGTTCTCTGGTGCCAGATCGCGGAACACCGCATCGGCACCGGCCCAGAACGCATCGGCCGTGACGCCGCTGCCGGGAATGGCTTCGTCATTGATGAAATCGAACAGCACCTTGGCGACCTGCAGGCCACCGACTTGAATACGCTCAGTCATCTCTCGCCTCTCTGCTTCGCTTAGCCACTGTATCGGCAGGGAACCCTCGGTGCTGCGCAGACAGATCGCTATCGGGGGCCGTTGTAGACGGCTGCCCGCGTCGATGCGGCTTGTCTGGAGATGCTTCGTGAGCGGGGTTTTCCACAACCAGCAGGACTGGGGTTGAATTCATGTAGTGGTTTTCTGCAGATACTACATGAACGAATCGTGAAAAACAGTCCAGAAATGGTCACCGCTACCTTGGTCGTACTCGAGCTTTCTGTATCGTCGAGAGAGCGGCCTATACTGCAGGGCACCCGTGAGGAGTCGATCATGCCGATAAGCGCTGCTGCCACTGCCGATCTCGATGACCTGGTGCCGCTGTTTGCGGCTTATCTGGATTTCTATGGCGTGGACAAGGCCGTCGCGGACGTCCGTGGTTTCCTGGCCGCGCGTCTTGAGCGGGTCGACTCGACGATCTTCATCGCACGTGACGGGCAAGGTGCCGCTCAGGGCTTCGTGCAGCTCTATCCGCTGTACGCCTCGCTGGCCTTGCGCCCGAGCCTGTTGCTGAGCGATCTGTACGTTGCCGACCACGCGCGGCGGCAGGGCATTGGCGAACGCTTGCTCGATGCCGCGCGGCAGCATGCACTGGACACCGGCGCCTGCGGGTTGCAGTTGGAAACGGCAAGAACCAACCTGACGGCGCAGTCCCTCTACGAACGCCTCGGCTATGTCCGGGATGCGGTTTACCTTACCTATTGGCTCGACCTGAGTTGAGCACCAACGACGAGGACGTGAGCATGGATCATCTGATACTGACCGTTATCGCCCAGGATCAACCCGGCCTGGTCGAGCGTGTCGCCCAGTGCGTGGCCAGGCATGGCGGCAACTGGCTGGAAAGCCGCATGTCGCGGATGGCCGGGCAGTTCGCGGGCATCCTGCGGGTGGATGTCCCGGCGGCCTCCCACGGTGCGTTGATGGAGGCGCTGAGCGAACTGAGTGCCCAGGGTATCCGTGTGCAGCTCGCGTCAGCGGGCGCCGAGCCGGACTGCACATGGAAATCCATCCATCTCGATCTGCTGGGCAATGACCGCCCGGGGATCGTGCGCGATATCACCCGGCTGCTGGCGGACAACGGCGTAAACCTGGAGAACCTGGTCACCGATGTCACGCCCGCGCCCATGAGCGGCGAGCCGCTGTTTCACGCCCAGGCGACCCTGGCAGTACCGGAAGGGCTGCCACTGAGCACGCTGCAGACCTCGCTGGAAACCCTGGCGGACGATTTGATGGTGGAATTGAAGTTGCGGATGGAGGAGTAGGAAGACTTCACGAAACGAAACGACAAGGCCGCCCAGTGGGCGGCCTTGTCGTTGCAGGGCTAGACGATCACCACTTGTAGTCGACGCTGGCGATCACGCTACGCGGGTCGCCGTAGTAGCAGTAGAAGCCATCGCAGGTCGACAGGTATTCCTTGTCGAACAGGTTCTTGGCATTCAGCGCGACGCTGGCGCCTTCGAGGGTGCTGTTGAATTTGCCGAGATCATAGCGCAGCGCTGCATCGTAGACGGTATAGGAGCGGGTATGACCGTCCGACACGTCGCGAACGAAGCCCATGCTGCCGACGGCAATGTTGTTGGTTTCGCCGATGTAACGTGCACCGAAACCAACCCCAAACCCGGCCAGCGCGCCGTTGTTCCAGGTGTAGTCGGCCCAGATGGATGCCTGGTTTTCGGGCGTCAGGGGCAGCGCTCTGTTCTTGTCCCGTGGGTCGCCGACCTTGGTCATCTTGCTGTTTGCGTAGGTATAGGCGGCCGTGATCTTCAGGTTGTCGCTGACGTTACCCACCGCCTCCAGTTCCAGGCCGCGTACCTGTACTTCTCGAACCGGTTCAGTGGCACCGGCGGTGCTGGTCGTGATGATGTTCTGCCGCTTCAGGTCATAGGCCGCCGCTGTGAACAGGATGTCGCTGCCTGGCGGTTGATACTTGATGCCCAGTTCGTACTGCTTGCCCGTGCTGGGCCGGAAGGTTCGACCACCACTGCCTCCAGCCTCGGCCTGGAAGGATTCGGCGTAGGACACATAGGGGGTGAAGCCGGAGTCGAACACGTAACTCAGCGCGGCATTACCGCTGAAGGCGCTGTCGCGGCGACTGTCTTCGGCGTTGCCTGCGTTATAGAACGTGGTGTCGGTGCTGAGCCAGTCCTGACGGCCGCCCAGCGTCAGGCGCCAGTTGTCGAGGGCGATCTGATCCTGGATATACAAGCCCATGCTGTGGCGTTTCTGGTTGTAATCCTGAAACGCGCTGTAGGAGACGTTGCTGAAATCCTGGCCATAGATCGGGGTGATGATGTTGCTGGTCGGCGCGGAGCCGAACAGCCACCGGTAGTTGGTGTTGACGCGCTGGTAGTCCACTCCGAGCAGTAGGGTGTGCTTCAGCGCACCGGTATCGAAGTCCGCTTGCAGGTTGGAATCTACCGAAAATTGGCTGACATCCTCGTCAACCACGTTGGCACCACGAGAAAGCGTTCCGTCATCTGCAACGGCCGTTGCGAAACCGCCCGCCGTAATGCTCTGAAATTCCAGATCGCTCTTGGTGTAACGCAGGTTCTGGCGGAACTGCCACATATCGTTGAGGCGATGCTCGAAGGCGTAGCCCAGCGCGTAATACTTCTTGTCGTAGAACTCCCAGTCCGGATCGCCGAGATTCTTGTGGTAGTCCACCTTACCGGCCGGCGTAGCGAGTTTTGTGCCTTGCAACGGCAGGAACTGGCTGGTGGTGCCGGTATCGTCGCGGTTGAACTGGCTGAGGAAGGTCAGCCGGGTGTCGTCGTCGAGGTTCCAGGTCAGGCTGGGGGCGATGTTGAAGCGTTGATCGTCGATATGCTCGATCGCCGTGCCGCTGTCGCGCAGTACACCGCCGATACGGTAAAGAAAACGCCCCTCGTCATCGACGCGGCCGGTGCTGTCGAAGCTGATCTGCTTGTGCTGGAAAGTGCCGACCTGCAGCTGTATCTCGTTGCTGCTGATAGCCTCCGGGCGCCGGCTGACCATATCCAGCAGGCCGCCTAGAGGTGTCTGGCCGTAAACCGAGGAGGCGGGACCGCGCAGCAGGGCGACGCGCTCCAGGTTCCAGGTTTCCAGCTTGGGCATCACGTAGGTGCCCTTGGGCAGTGGCAAGCCGTCGAGCATCTGGATCGGCTCGAAGCCACGGATCTTCATCCATTCGGCGCGGCTGTCACTGCCATAGCTGCTGGCGATCACGCCGGGCATGTAACGCACGGCATCATCCAGGTTCTGCACCTTGCGATCCTGCATCTGCTCGCGTGTCGCCACGGAGATCGAACGTGGTGCTTCGAGAATCGACGTGTCGGTCTTGCTGCCCGCCGCCGTGCGGGTGGCCAGGTAGCCGGTGGTCGGCCCCCAGGCACTCTCCACGCCAGTGCTGGCGCTGATGGTGGTCTCGGGCAATGCCAGCGCGGTGTTGTCCGCTACAGGCTGCACGCTGTAGGTCCCGGCAGCACCGGGTACCAGCATCAGGCCCGTGCCGGAAAGTGCCTGGCGCAGGGCGCCAGCGGTGTCGAACTGACCTTGTACCGGTTGCGCGCTCTTGCCGGCGGTCAGGCCCGGGTCGATGCTCAGCACCACACCGGCCTGGCCGGCGATCTGGTTGAGGGAGCTGGCCAGCGGCGCAGCGGGCAACTGGTAGGTACGCACGCCGGAGTCCGGCGCCTGGGCCAGACTGAGTGCGGGCAGGCTGACCAGCGCCATGGCGGCGACCAGCATGCTCGGGCGGAACGGGGTACGGCTGAACATCTGCATCGCAGGTGGCTCCTACAGGGAAATGAGTCTCGATTTCCTAATGCCGAAGCAGATGCAGAAAGTGATAGGGCCAGCGCGAAATATTTTTTACCGAGGCGTTTGCGGCACGACCGTTATCCACCAGTCGGTATGGCGCTCGATCCTTACCGGCAGGCTGGCCGGTAGCGCGGCCAGTGCCAGGTCTAGATTACGCAGCGGGAAGCTGCCGCTGATGCGCAGATCGGCGATGCTGTCGTCGACCCCCAGATGGCCGTTCTGATACTCGCCAAGCCGCTCCAGCAACTCGGCCAAACGCACGTTTTCCACCACCAGCATGCCGTGCATCCAGGCGTCCGCTGCGGCCGGTGCCGGCTCACTGGCGCCCAGGCCGTCGCTGCTCATCAGCACTTGCTGACCTTGCGGGATCACCCGCTCGTCGCTGGCGTAGCGCGGCTGTGCAGCCACCGCGGACTGCAGCACGATCAACTGGGTGCCCTGCTCGTCCTCGCGCACCAGAAAGCGGGTGCCCAGGGCACGCAGGGTGCCGTGTTCGGTCTCGACCAGGAACGGCCGCGGATCGCCGTGGGCGGTTTCCACGAGAATTTCGCCACTGCGCAGGAACAGCCGACGCTCTTCGGGGGTGAAAGCGATATCCAGCGCGCTGCGGCTATTGAGGCGCAGGCGGCTGCGATCGGCCAGTTGCAGTTCCCGTTGTTCGCCGGCTGCGGTCACTTCATCGGCCAGCCAGTCGCTCAGCGGGCGCTGCTGGTTGAGCAGGCCAAGCCCCAGCACCGCGACCAGCAACACACCGAGCAGGCCGCTGACGGTGCGTCGCTGGCTGCCAGCCGGGCGCCGCAACAAGGCCTTGCGCGCTGCCGGTGCCGCCGCCACCGCGAGTTGCTGGTCCAGGCCGGTCAGTTGTTTCCAGGCGCGTACATGCTCGGGGTCGCTGGCCAGCCAGCGCTGGAATTCGACTTTCTCCCGTTCACTGGTCATGCCCGAGTCGAGGCACAGCTGCCAGTGGATGGCGGCTTCCAGCACGCGATTGCTGACCGGCGCAGAGGCAGCGATCATGCCGTCGGCTCTCCGTACAGGGCGATGTAGCACTGCCGTACCGCCTGGGCGAGGTACTGGCGCACCCGGGGAACCGACACGCCGAGACGTTCGGCGATCTCGGCATGACCGAGGCCATCCAGGCGGTTGTAGAGGAAGGCACTGCGCGCCTTGAGCGACAGCGTGCCGAGCAGACGATCGATTTCGCGCAGGGCCTCGAGCACCAGCGCCTGTTCTTCCGGGCTCGCGTGCACCGCTTCAGGGGTGTGGCTCAGCTCTTCCAGGTAGGCGCGTTCAACGGCGTTGCGACGGAAGTGATCGATCAGCAGCCCGCGGGCGATGGTGCCGAGCAGGGCGCGGGGTTCACGCATCTGCTGCAGGTCGGCCTTGCCAAGTATGCGGACGAAGGTGTCCTGGCTGAGGTCTTCGGCTCGCTGCGGGCAACTCAGGCTTTTACGCAGCCAGCCGAGCAGCCAGTCGCGATGATCGCGATAGAGCTGACCCGTCAGTTGCTGATGCGTGGATTCCCCGACAGACACACGTAGCTCCGCGAATAAGGAGAAATAAAGCAATAACTATTCGCATATGATTGCAGGATGCAAGCAGGCCCTGCAATCGCTTGTGATCGGTTTTGTGTGGAAGGTCGTGGGGCTCGGAGCCGGGCAGGAATCCGCAAGCGCGAATGCCTGCCCTCGGCTTTGCCGGTCAGCGTTTGCGCAGGGTCAGCCAGGCATCGACGCTATACACCGCCAGACCTGCCCAGATGAACAGGAAGGCGACCATCTTGCTCGGGTCGAAATGCTCGTCGAACACGAACACGGCCAGCAGCAGCACCAGAGTCGGCGCCACGTATTGCAGAAAACCCAGGGTGGTGTAGGGCAGGTGCCGTGCGGCAGCGTTGAAGCACACCAGCGGGATCAGGGTGACCGGGCCGGCCGCCATCAGCCACAAGGCCTCGGTGGTGGTCCAGAATGCCGGCTGGTTGCTCATCGCCGCGGGGTGCAGAAGAATCCAGCCAATGGCCAGCGGCAGCAACAGCCAGGTCTCCACCACCAGGCCTGGCAGCGCAGCGACGGGGGCTTTCTTGCGAATCAGGCCGTAGGCGGCGAAGCTCAGTGCCAGTGCCAGAGACACCCAGGGCAGGCTGCCGACTTGCCATAGCTGCTGGGCGACGCCGGCGGCTGCCAGCCCTACGGCAACCCATTGCAGGCGACGCAGCCGCTCACCGAGGATCAACATGCCTAGCAGCACGTTGACCAGCGGGTTGATGTAGTAGCCCAGGCTGGCTTCGAGCATGCGCCCGTTGTTCACCGCCCAGACGTAGACCAGCCAGTTACCGGCGATCAGCGAGCCACTGATGGCCAGCACCGCGAAGCGTTTCGGGTGGTCGATCAGCTCGCGTAGCCAGCCGGGATGCTTCCATACCAGCAGTAGCAGCGCGCCGAATACGGCCGACCAGAGCGCCCGGTGGACGATGATTTCCAGCGAGGGAACAGCCTGAATCGCCTTGAAGTAGAGCGGGAAAAGGCCCCAGATGACATAGGCCGAAAGGCCCAGGATGTAGCCGCGGCGCAGGTCTGCGGTGGCCATGTAAGTCCTTGATAAGGCAGTGGAGGTTTGCACCATTCTAGTGCGTTGGTGCGGAGTTGTCCGTGCGTTCAGCTTTATTATCGCAGGCGCCTGCTGCTCAAAACAGTTTCAGCGGCTCTTCGTTCAAGGCGGCGATTTGCTCGCGCAGCATCAGGATCTGCTCGCCCCAGTACCGCTCACTGCCGAACCAGGGGAAGCTCTGTGGAAAGGCTGGATCGTCCCAGCGCCGCGCCAGCCAGGCGCTGTAGTGCATCAGCCGCAGGGAACGAAACCCCTCGATCAGCGGCAGCTCGCGCGGGTTGAAGTCGTGGAATTCCTGATAGCCGTCGACCAGTTCGGCAATCTGGCCAAGCCGCTCGTGGCGCTCGCCGGCCAGCATCATCCACAGATCCTGAATCGCCGGGCCCATGCGGCAGTCGTCCAGATCGACCATGTGATAGGTCTCGTCACGGCACAGCAGGTTGCCCGGGTGGCAGTCACCGTGCAGGCGGATCGCTTTCACCGGGTTTTCCGCGAACAGCTGATCCAGACGCTTGAGCAGGTCACGGGCGACCGACTCGTAGGCCGGCAGCAGGCTGCGCGGTACGAAGTTGCCTTCCAGCAAGGTCGCCAGGGAGGCGTGGCCGAAGTTGTCCACCCGCAGCGATTCGCGGTGTTCGAACGGGCGCAGCGAGCCAACCGCATGCAGGCGCCCGAGCAGTTGCCCGAGACGATAGAGCTGATCCAGATTGCCTGGCTCCGGTGCTCGGCCGCCTCGGCGCGGGAACAGCGAGAAACGGAAACCAGCGTGTTCGAACAGGGTTTCGCCATCGCGTTGCAGTGGCGCCACGACAGGCACATCGCATTCAGCCAGTTCGGCAGTGAAACTGTGCTCCTCGCGAATCGCCTCGTCGGACCAGCGGTCCGGTCGGTAGAACTTGGCAATCAGCGGCGTCTCCGCTTCGATGCCTACCTGATACACACGGTTCTCGTAGCTGTTCAGCGCCAGCACGCGGGCGTCGCTGAGGTAGCCGAGGCTCTCGACGGCATCCAGAACCAGATCGGGGGTGAGGGCGGCGAAAGGATGAGACATGATCAGCTCCGTCGGTTGGCCGGAGAGTGTAACGCCTGAGGGCCTTCGGCACGGCCACTATTCGCGCTCGTATCCTGATAGGTACGTATCAGGTGGGCTGACGCGGATCATCGTCCGGCCCACGCTGCGGTTGATACGCCTGGGGAGTAGGGTGGGCTTCAGCCCACCACCAATAACGCCCACGGCCCGGAGCTTCGAAGCGCATACTTTGAACAGTCAGCCACCATCGGCGTTGAATGGCTTCGGTGGGCTAAAGCGCCACCCTACGGTTGATAC